>JBEHYI010000001.1:0-43706 GCA_048498255.1 Pseudomonadota bacterium
CCTGCGCGGGGATGACGGCCAGTGTTTGTGGCGCTTGATAGCCTCTTCACCAGCTGTCATCCCCGCGAAGGCGGGGATCCATGCCAAGAAGCAGACAAGAACCAAGCGATAACGATGCATTATTCGTAGAAATCCACGCCACATAATCCATGCACCGTCACGAAACTGTCATAAATCTTTGCTAGAATGAGAGTGAAAAAGACCAACCTTAGGCCAACCACACAATGACCACCATTTCCGATAGTATGCTCGACAGTATGACGGCACAAGTCGCCGACATGCGCGCGCAGATGAAGGCGGAGCTCGATGTCATGATCGGCAAACCGGCGGATTGGGAGGCACAGAAAGAATCTTCGGGCGATTCCCTCGCGGATCAAGGCGCTATCAATGCCCTGCAAAGCGAAGCCGATACGATGGTCGAAAAAGCAAACAAGCTGCTGGGCGATGTGCAGCATATGCTCGACAATGCGGGCCAGTTGGATGAAGAAAGCCGCGGTGAGCTCGATCATGTGCGCGACCAGGCCAACCAGATGAAAGACGCGGCGGAGCAAACGCAAAAAGAAATTGCCAATGCCCTGCCGGATGCGAACGGAAAAAAACGGCTCCCGGCCTCGAAGGTAAGCGCGCTAATCAACACGATGCATCAAATCAATATCGAGGCGGGTGACGAGATTACCGAGCTTGATAAAGTAGCCGTGCATGTGCAGGCGCATAAGGCCGAAATGGCAGAAAAGGCGGCGGCTGCGAGCCATGTAAAACCCACAGCCGTGGCCAGCAAATCAACGAAAAAACCATGCGCAGGCAAGGTGAAAGCTGCCTGCACCGCGCCGGGTTTGGTGAAGACTGCGCAGCATGACACGCATACGGGGTGGATGGGCGCCACCTGGCACGGCATCGAAGAAACTGCAGAAAAAACGAAGCATTATTTTGGCGATGTGACGCATAGCGTGATCGCAGGCATCAGCGGTTTGGCGGCGGAAGCGGCCGATTGGGAGCCCGTGCGCGAGACGCGCGCCTTCCTTGCCCATCCGATCACCTCGACCAAAGTTGCCGTCGCGAAAATGGCCAAAATTGTGGGCGATACGGCGGATGCGGTGGTGGTGAAGCCGGTCAAAAATTTTGTGCATGCGGGGCATCAAATGCTGAACCATGCAGGCGATAAAGTGCATCAAGTCATCGAGCGATTCACCCATGGTCCGGCGAAAAAAACCGCCATCGCGCATGTGCAGGCCAAGGGCAGCGCGCATGCAAGTGTGGCGCATGCCCATCAGCAAGTGAAGGGCATGCATTGGCCCAGCTTAACTCTTGAAGATGCTTGGGAATTTGTCTCGCAGAGTCTCCCGGGGCATCACCCATCCGTTAACCCCTTAATTCATGATCATTAACGGTATGTTAACGTAAATCTGATAAGCTTAGATAAAATTTGATGCAATTTTAACCAAAAGGCGTATGGCAGAAATCGACGAACAGGAGCTCGGGCCGAAACATCAGCAAGTGACTGCGGATGCCGCTATCGAGGAAACTGACGACGCCGAGCAGCAACGTGCCCGCAAAATCATCGACGACCAGATCGACCTGATTGCGCGCGATAGCAGTATTCAGCCTGCGTCGAAACGTGATGAGCTTGTCGCCAAATTGCTAGCCCTGCGCGGCGGTAAAATCAGCCTCGCCGATATCGCGAATGTGCTGGCTGAAGTGAAAACGGAAGCCGACCATGCGCGCGCCGAGGCAAATGCGGATAGGGCTGAACAGTTTGCGGAGTTGATGCATTACGCTTCGTACCATTTGAATGCCCACCAAAGTGCACAGATTGAGCATTATTCGCGCCTAACACTGGATATCAGCGATCCACAAAGCGTGGATGCCTACGCCCGCGCCATGATCGATGCGGATGTGCCGCAGGAAATGCGTGCGGAGTTGGTCGAGGTGAATAAGCGCCTGCTGCTCGATCCCGATCAACAGGAAATTAACGCGCAGATCAACCTGGCTTCGCCGGAAGAGCGTCGCGCAGTATTCACTGCAATCAAGCAGCAAGATCTCTATTTCCGTGCGGCAGCGCAGGACCCGCAATTGGCAGCGATGTCGGATGAAATTCGTCTTGCCAGACATTTGCACACGGTAACGCGCGGCGAGCTGGCAGCGACGATTGAAAAAGCGCGCAAAGGCGAAATCAGCGCAGAAGAAGGCGCGCAGCTACTACACGAGAAAACCGAATCCAAATTGAATCAGGCAGGAACGGACCTTTCCAAGCTGAAAAAACATTTGAGCCCCTCTGCCCAAAATAATATTGGCTCGCCGCCACCGGATGCGTTGGCAAAAGATGTTGATCGGGCAATGACGAAAAGCGAGCAGCATAAGCCGCTCACGCGCCGTGACCATGATTTGGTTGTCCTTGGCATATCATGGGATGAGTGCAAAAAGCGCGGGCAAGCTGCTGCAATTCTTGCGCAAAAAACTGCGCAAAAGACGGTTGAAGTAACGGGCGAAGCCATCGAATATGGCGGGCATAAAATTGACCTTGCGACCAAGCAGGGCAAGCAAATGGGCGCTGCCTACACGGCCATCTATGCCCTCGATATCAACAACCTCAACGCCACGCCGGAGCAGCGTGTGAAGCTAGCGCAGGATTACATCAAGGCCCATCGCAGTGAGTATAAGGACCTCGACGATGCGACCCTCGAGCTTTGGTCGAAAAAGGCGCTGATCGACACGCAGCACAAGCGCAACGATATCCGTTTTGCGCAGCGCGCGGCGGTGATTCAGTTGATGGCGGATGTGGATTCTTCGTTGCCGGATGAGTGGCAGAAAGACCCGCAAAAGCGCGTGGAGCGGATACAGGCGGCACTCGCTGCAAGTAAGTTACCGACGGATCATTTCGCACCGAGCGACATGCAATTTGCGCAAACGGAAGCACTGAAACAAGCCCAACAACGCCGCGATGCCGAAAGCCGCCGCGAGCAGGCGCTGGTGCTGCAAAAAGCCATCGCGGTGGATTACGCGCTGCCGGATGAAGCGCCGGGCAGTGACCGCGCGAGCCGTGTTGCCCGTATCCGTGAAGCGCTGATACGTGACAAGGTGCCGACTGCCTATATCCACGCCGCGGATCTCGACAAAACCATTGAAGCGGGCCTCGAGCAGGCGCAGAAAAACCGCAATGCCGAAAGCAAGCGCGAGCAGGAAGTGGTGAAGCGCACGGCGCATGATGTGAGCCTGCAATTTGGCGATATCGCGCACACGGATAAGGCGTTGGTGAATGAGCGCATCCGCGAGGCGCTGGCGAAGGAAAATATCAAAACCGCTTACATTCACCACGACGATTTGGATAAGACCATCCAGAAGGGCGTGAGCGATGCCAAAAACGAGCAGGGCACCGCGGCGGTGAATAACCGTAATCATAACCGGCATATGGCGGAGCTTGAGCGCAATGCCAAAGCCTACCGCGACCAAGCGAAAGATGCGGGCAAGGGGCTGGCTGGTGTAGCAGGCAGTTTGGCGGCCCATGTCGATTTCGATAAGGAGCACCGCGTCACCAAAACGGCGGCAGGCATTGCGCAGAATATCGGCGAGGGCGCTTATAATTTTATGGGCGGCCTAAACGATGTTCTCCGCACGGGTTTAAAAATTACGCATGCCCCGCAGCATTTCACCCCAAAAGAAGTGCATGACGACATCCGCGATATTTTGAAAGACCCGAAACAGCTCGCGGCATTGATGAAGGACCTTACGCAGAGCGGGGTGGCAACGGCGCGCCTGCACCTCACCGGTAATCCGGAACAGGACGCCAATACCGTCGTTGGTTTGCTGAATGCCGGCCACAAAGACATGATCAAATACAATGCCAACAAAAACGAAAAACTCGACGAGAAAGAACTCGCCGCCGCGCTGAGCGATGCGCTGAAAGCAGGTGCGACCGTGCCGGTGCAAGTAGCAGCCGGTGCCCATGCCGTACCGGGGCAGCAAATTGCGAGCGCCGCGCAGCCCACCAAGGGCCAGCAAACCCACCGCCAGAGCTAATTTCAGCCGCTTAACGCTTCCTTAACCTTTTCCTGCTAATGCTGAAGAGGATGGAGAAGATTTTAGCTAATTTCATTCAATGCGTGAAATCGGGCGAAAAATCGGGTAAGATGAAGTGAAATGGGTGAAGGTATAAACGAGAAAATGGCCCAAGCCGATATTATCGATGCGAAGCCCGGCGCACTTGGCGCTGCTGTCGGCGCGCTTGGATTTGCCGCTCAATCGGATCTTTCGCAAACGGTTGATCAGGAACGCGCAGAATCCGCGCTGGCGGCGGCGAATCTCGCCGTATCCCACATGCCGCCTTCCGCCCATAAAGATGCGTTGCTGCAGCGTTTAGGTGCCTTGAGCAATGCCTCCTCGACCGCGCATATTCTGATGGTTGCGCAGTCGGTGAGCGCTGAAGCTGCACCAACCACCAGCGATACCAATAAAACTGCCGTCGAGCATGCGTTACTCGCAAGTGAGCTCGAAGTGCAATGGATGCATAACAGGTTTGAGCTCAACACCGCCAAAGGCCGCTACGCCTTCGCCCATGCATTGGTGGGCCCGAATCAGCCGAAGGAAGTGGTGGAGGCGGTGGCCTACGACATCGAGCACGACCCGGAAATGCGCGCGAGTGCGAAGTCCTGGAACGATGCGTCGCCGGAAGAGCGCAAAGTGATGAAGGGGAACCGCGCGGCCAATGCGAAATCTGTGACTGAACTGGCGCAGGAACTTTCGCAGGATGAAAGCCTGAGCGCCGAACAGCGCAAATACTTCAAGGAATTGGCGGATGGCAATGACCCGGCGCATGTGAAGGGCCACCGCAAAACGCTTGAGGCATTGCAGAAATATGAGCAGGACCATAATTTTGCCGAGCTGAAAAATGTCACGGATGGCATTGAGACGAAGTGGAAAAGCCGCGAGCACCAAACGGAGCGCCGCCTGAAAGCGAACGGCGACCACCATGCGCATGAACATGCGCAAGCGGCGGCCAGTGCGGAAATGGATTTGGATGCGCTGGTGAGCCAGCCGCAAACGGCCGTGCGGCAAATGGCGCGTAGCCAAACCGGCACGAAGGCTGAGAAAGCGGCGGCCATCTCCAACTGGAGCAGCATGACCAAAGGCGCAGATGCCGACCGCACGGAAGCGATCGTGCAGCAATATAACGCTACCCACAAAGGCGAAAAAATCGACCAAGACGCGCTGCATAAAAATGCCGCCGCTTATGTCTCGTCGCACAAGGCGCTGGGTGAGCATGCAAAAATTGTTTCGCCGAAAGAAATGATCGGCACGGCCATGGAAGCCGGTGCGCAAGCCATGCTTAGCGGCAATACCAAAGCGGCTTACGATAACGCGCGCAAAGTGTATGATATCATGGCGGCGGCGGGTTCGGGCTATACGAAAGACCAAGCGGATGTTGCGCTCGCCATTCTGAATCGCGGTGCGAAGAATGCGGACGATGCTTACCACAACCGCATGGGCGGGGTGATGGGGCGTGACGAGCTGGTTGCGGTAATGAGTAACCCTACCATGCGCAAAGAACTCATTCGCCTCACCCTGAAAGACATCGAAGAATCGACGCCGGGCAACCTGAAATGGGGCGCAGATTTGCAAGCGCGCACCTATGCCGCAACGGTGTTGAGTGCCGATGCGGTGACGGGTAAAACGACGAACAAAGTGATCGATGCGGCGAAAGACATGATGGCCGATCGGGATGATTTTGGCCATAATTTGAAGCGCTCACTTAATACCATGAACGCGGACCAAAACCTCAAAAAGCTCTACGATACGGACCACGACGGCAAGGTTGAACTCTGGGAAATCCGCGCGATTATGGAGAAAAACGGCGTGACCCATGCGCCGACCAATATCGCGGGCTATACTGCAGTCGCACAAGGGCCAGGCCATGCGCCGTCGATTGCTAAACCGGCCGCCGCCCGCACCCATTGATTTCCCCGCTAGCCTATGCTAGCTAGCGCGCATGAACCAAGCCCCCGGCGCATCCGAGATTGTAAAACACGTTGATTTGACCGTTCCCGGCCAAACGGAAGGCAGCACGCCCCGCGTGCTCATGCATTCCTGCTGCGCACCGTGTGCGGGGGAGCTGATGGAGCAAATGGTGGTGAACGGCATCGACCTCACCATTTTCTTCTACAACCCGAACATCCACCCGCTGAAGGAATACAACATCCGCAAGGACGAGAATATTCGCTTCGCCGAGAAGATGGGTATCCCATTTATCGATGCGGATTACGACGTGCAGGAATGGTTCGCCCGCGCGAAAGGCATGGAGCAGGACCCCGAGCGCGGCCGCCGTTGCACCATGTGCTTCGACATGCGCTTCGCCCGCACCGCGCTTTATGCGCATGAGCACGGGTTTCCGGTGATCACCAGTTCGCTTGGCATCAGCCGCTGGAAAAACCTCGACCAGATCAATGATTGCGGCGTGCGCATGGCAACCCCGTATGACGACGTGACCTACTGGGAATATAACTGGCGCAAAGAGGGCGGCGGCGCGCGCATGTACGAAATCGCCAAGCGCGAGGAATTCTACGCCCAGCAATATTGCGGCTGCATTTACAGCTTACGCGACAGCAACGATTGGCGCGAGCAAAACGGCCGCGAGAAGATCGTGATCGGGGAGACGTGGTATGAGGAAAAGCTGAATTAGTGGGTGCGAACTGATTTGCCAACTTTGGTAGCAAGCGTCGCAAGCGCACTAACATCATCCTGCGTGTAATGCACTTTGCTATTATCTAAAACAGCGACAACAGCCTTCGTTACAGCATCCTGCTTAACTTTTGCATTGCTAGCAGTCACATGGCCGCTTGCCCATCGATCACCGGGCGTGACAATATCATTGCTCAAATCCGCACCCAGCGCGATTGCTTCAGCCTCTACCATATTGTTGTTAAAGCTAGTAGCTGGTGAAACAAAAGCCTTATGTACCGCTTCCTTGGTGAGATTAGCTTTAATCTCAGGATGCTTCTCCATCATTGCTTGCAGCACTGCCAATTCTGTTTGGGGTGTATCAGCCATAAAAACTCCTAATTATCTAACTTTCAGTATAATTTGCTGTGGTTAACATAGGGTAAACGCCGCCATTCTGCTAGCAAAAGCAGTGTGCATCATTTTAGTTAGCTGAAAATTAAGCCTTTTTCGGCTTCGCCGCTTTGCTGATCGGCGTCACCTTGCCGGATTTTTTCTCCGTTTTTGCGCCTGCAGCGTTGGCTTCCGCCTTCGTTTTCTGCGCAATCGCATCGATACAGCCAATCGCGGCGAGGTTGATAATATCCGCCAGGCTGGAGTTCATGGTGACGATCTGCACCGGCTTTTCGAGGCCGACCAGCACAGGGCCAACCACGGTGCCGACACCCAACTCCTCCAGCATATTCGCCGAAATATGGGCCGAGTGGAGTGCTGGCATGACGAGCACATTCGCCGGGCCGGAGAGGCGGCAGAACGGATACAGCGCCATCAGTTCCGCATTCAGCGCCACATCGGCGGACATTTCGCCGTCATACTCGAAATCGATATCCGTGCGGGCGTTGAGGATCTCCACCGCATCGCGAATGCGCTTGGATTTCTCCTTCATCGGGTTGCCGAAATTGGAGTAGGAGAGCAGCGCCACGCGCGGCTCATGCCCCATTTGCTGCACGATGCGCGCGGTGCGCACAGCAATATCCGCGAGCTCCTTCTCGTTCGGCAACTCCTGCACGGCGGTATCGGAAATGAACACGGTGCGGTTTTTGCTCACCAGCATTGACATGCCGAACAGGAACTGGCCCGGTTTGGTGTCGATCACGCGACAAATATTCTCAAGCGCGCGATAGTAATTGCGGGTGAGGCCCGTCACCACCACATCGCCATGGCCGCAGGCAATCATGCAGCTCGCGAAGATGTTACGATCGTTCTTCACCATGCGCTCGACATCGCGCGGCAGGAAGCCTTTGCGCTGCAGCTTGTTGTAGAGATAGTCGATATATTGCGGCAAATGCTTGGTGACCGCGGCATTCACCACCTCGAGATCGTCCGCGCATTTAATGCCCAGGCGCGAAATGGTTTGGCGAATGCGGTCCGGACGACCGACGAGAATCGGGTGGCCGTAGCCATTATCGCGCCAATGGATCGCGGCGCGGATGACTTTTTCTTCCTCACCCTCCGCGAAAATCACGCGCTGCGGATTCTGGCGCACGGCGTCGAAAATATTCGCCATGCTGTTCGCTGCCGGGTCGAGCCGCGCACCGAGCGCACGCTTATAGGCCACGAAATCCGTAATCGGTCGGCGGGCGACGCCCGTATCCATCGCCGCTTGCGCAACCGCGAGCGGAATGGTGGTGATGAGGCGCGGGTCAAACGGCGTCGGGATGATATATTCCGGCCCGTATTTCAGCTCGCGGCCATAGGCGGCCAGCACCTCGTCCGGCACATCCTCGCGCGCCAGTGCGGCGAGCGCTTCGGCGCAGGCAACCTTCATCTCCACGTTGATTTCCTTCGCCCGCACATCCAACGCGCCGCGGAAGATGTAGGGGAAGCCCATCACGTTGTTCACTTGGTTATGGTAGTCCGAGCGGCCGGTCGCGATGATCGCATCCTTGCGCACTTCGAGTACTTCCTCGGGCATGATTTCCGGCACCGGGTTCGCCATCGCGAAAATAATCGGCGCTTTCGCCATCGATTTCACCATGTCTTTCGTCACTGCACCGGCGGAGGAAAGACCCAGGAACACATCCGCGCCTTCCATCGCTTCCGCTAAAGTGCGGCGCTTGGTGGGCACGGCATGGGCGCTCTTCCACTGGTTCATGGAGCTATCGTTGCGGCCTTCGTAAATGACGCCGGAACGGTCGCACAGCAGCACGTTTTCGTGGCGCACACCCATATGTTTCAGCAGCTCGATGCAAGCAATCCCCGCCGAACCCGCACCATTCGCGACGATTTTGAGATCGCGCAACTCGCGCCCCGTGATATGTGCGGCGTTGATAATCCCCGCCGCCGTCACAATCGCCGTGCCGTGCTGGTCGTCATGGAACACGGGAATATCGCACAGCTGTTTCAGCTTTTCTTCGATGATGAAGCAATCCGGCGCGCCGATATCCTCGAGGTTGATGCCGCCAAAGGTCGGCGAAATCGCCCGCACGGTTTCGATGATTTTATCGACATCGTTGCTATCCACTTCGATATCGATCGAGTCAATATCCGCGAATCGCTTGAAGAGGATCGACTTCCCCTCCATCACCGGCTTCGATGCGAGTGCGCCAAGATTCCCCAAGCCCAACACCGCCGTACCGTTCGAAATCACCGCAACCAGGTTGCCCTTGCTGGTGTAATCATAGGCCGAGTTTTTATCCTCATGAATCTTGATGCATGGCACCGCCACCCCCGGCGAATAACCAAGCGCGAGGTCGCGCTGCGTAATCAGCGGCTTCGTCGGTGTGATGGAGATTTTTCCCGGCTGGCCCTGGCTGTGATAGAGCAGGGCTTCTTCGTCGGTAATCTTCATATTTTCACTGGCCATTGGTATTCCTAAATGCGTTGGGTGTTAATTTGAGGTCGTAGCATACGCAGCGCGAATCAAAACGAAAGGCAAAAAAATGCGAAAAACACGCTGCGTTGCAGCATTTTAGCTGGTGAGCAATTCGCCCGTTCCTTTTTCGCGGAACCATTTGGTGATGATGAATTTCTCACCATCCTCCACTGGCATGCCGCGATGCATGGTGTTGGGGTTGGGCGTCCCATCCGGCATCAAATTATTCCACGCCAAGGCGCGGCCCTTTTTGGGGTAAAATATGTTGCCGAGTTTCACGAATTCTGTGCCGCCGCCTTTGGGCGTATCGTTCAAATAAATCATGCAGGTCCAGGTGCGGTTGCCCAGCGCACTCGCGAATTTGCCATATTCACGGGTATATTGCTCGAAATAATCGCAATGCTGTTTGAATTCTTGGCCGATTTCGTAGCGCTGCGCCTGGATTCCTTCCGAATAGCTCGGGTTAATTCCAAGCGTTGCCGCGATTTTCGTGTCGATCTCGCGCACGAACGGATCGTCGAAATACACCAGATCGCAGCTCGAGCTGGTACGGTAATATTTGTCGCCATTATCGAACGCAACGGTGGAAGGGCGCAGCTTCGTGACAATCAGCTGCACCAGCTTGTCGCATTCCTCGGCAGTAAAAAAATCGTCAATTTCATAAAGCTGCACCGCGTCGGTTTCAATACGACGAACATTGCTTTGGGTAGATTTCGTGAGCGCGATATTCGCAAGCGCCGCATACTGCTCCGGCGCCATTTGGTAAAGCGGCGGCACCTGCGCCAGCGTATCCTCCACCGAGCCGGGGTAAAAATGGCCCATCGCCGCAACAATCGCAGGCAAAGTAAAGTTATTTTTGATCAAAATATCGCGGATTTCAATCGGGCTACAGCCTTTTTTCAGCGCATCGGTGGTCCAACCCTCCCATGCTGCATTCATGGGCACGCTACCGTTTTTTATCTCTGGCGTCGGCGCAATCAGGCTGCGGTAAAACTCCGCAATCGCAGTTTCCGGAGTTTTTCCCTGGCTCATGAGAATGCGTTCGGCATCCGCTTTCAGCTGCGCGGGCAGGGTGATGGTGAGGGTGGCATTGGCGTCTTTGTGGGTTGCGTGCATGTTTCGCTGGCTAGTAAGGAGTGATTTCGCTAGGGCTTAAATTATGGCGCAAACCGCACAAACGGCAAATAAAAACGTGATGGCAGAAGCACCCGCAGCTGATTTCTCAGCCGCTGTGCTCACGCCGTCGATGCGGCAATATTTCGAGGTGAAATCCCGCCATCCGGAATGTTTGCTGTTCTACCGCATGGGCGATTTTTACGAGCTGTTCTTCGACGACGCGGTGAAAGCCAGCGCCATCCTCGATATCGCGCTGACCAAGCGCGGCAAAAACGCGGGCGAGGACATCCCCATGTGCGGCGTGCCGGTGCATGCGGCGGAGGCGTATTTGCCCAAACTCATTGCCAGCGGCCTCAAAATCGCAATTTGCGAACAGCTCGAAACACCGGAAGAGGCGAAGAAGCGCGGCTATAAAGAGGTGGTCCGCCGCGATGTGGTGCGCATTGTGACACCAGGCACGATCACGGAAGAAACCCTGCTTACGCCAGGAAATGCGCAGTATTTGGCTTCGTTGGCGATCCAAAATGACAGCGCAGCCGCAGCCTGGCTCGACCTCACCACCGGCGAATTCACCGTCGCGCCGCTCAGCTTCACCCAAATCGCCGCGCAACTTTCGCGCCTGCAGCCGAAGGAATTGCTGCTCACGCAAGCGAGTTACGACCAGTTGAAAGACCAGCCCTGGTTCCTCGAATGGCGCGAAAGCGTCACCCTCCGCCCGGATGTGCAATTCACCCCCGCAAGCGGCGAAAGGCGAGTGACCGCGCATTTCAAGGTCAGCACCAGCGACGGTTTCGGCGAATTTAGCGCGCAGGAATTTGCGGCTTGCGGCGCGCTGATTGATTACGTGCAACTCACCCAACTCGATGCCTCGGCACGGCTCGACGTGCCCAAACGCGAGCAAGCGGGTGAGTTTTTGCAGATGGATGGGGCAACCCGGCGCAACCTCGAACTCATCACCACGCTCGCCGGTCAGCGCCGCGGCAGCTTGCTCCATTGCATCGATGAAACGGTGACCGCGAGCGGCAGCCGCACGCTGGCACAGTGGCTGGCCGCGCCCTCGCGCGATTTTGCCGCCATCACCGCGCGGCAGGATGGCGTGGCTTGGGCGCTAACCAATGACCGTTTGCGTGAAGGACTGCGCGCGAATCTCAAGACAATCGCGGATATGGAGCGCGCCGTCGGCCGCCTCGCGCTTGGCCGCGGTGGCCCGCGCGATTTGCTGCTGCTTGGCGCGAGTTTAATGCAGGCGAATGCGCTGCACGAGCAATTGCGCACGCTCGAGATTCCCACCTTGTTGCGGGATGCGCGGGATGCGCTCGCAGGCCATCACCAACTCGCGGAACATCTCAGTTTTGCCCTCAAAAAAGAAGTCGGCATCTTCGCACGCGATGGTAATTTCATCGCCGATGGCTTCCGCGCCGATCTCGACGAATACCGCCGTCTGCGCGATGAATCGAAGCGCGTCATCGCCGCGATGGAAACGAAGTTAAAGGACGATACCGGCATTCCGTCGCTCAAAATCAAGCATAATAATGTGCTCGGCTATTTCATCGAAATCACGCCGATTCACGAGAAAAAAGTGCCGGTGGAATTCATCCATCGCCAGGGCTTGGCGGGTGCGCTGCGCTACAGCACGCCGGAGCTGGCGGAGACCGCGCGCAAGATCGACGAGGCGGCGGATAAGGCGCTGAAGCTGGAGCTCATGCTGTTCGATGAGCTGCGCGCGAGCGTGCTCGATCGTGGGAAAGAGATTGTGTCAGCGGCACGTGCACTCGCGATCATCGATTGCATCACCGCGCTTGCCGAACTTGCCCATGGCGGCCAATGGGTGCGCCCAACCATCACCACCGCGCGTGAATTTCGTGTCACCGCGGGCCGTCACCCGGTGGTGGAAGCGGCACTCCGGCGCGCGCATGAGGAATTCATCGCGAATGATTGTTTTATGGCGGAAGCCGCGCCACGGGCCAACTCCCCCCTTGAGGGGGAGTCAAATCCGCCCTTCGCGGATTTGGTGGGGGGTAATTCTTTCGCGAATAATAAGTCTCAAGTACCCCCCCACCAAAATGCCCAAGCGCATTTTGGCTCCCCCTCAAGGGGGGAGCTGGCCCCAGCCGCAACGCTTGTGCCTCATTCCGGCGTGCCCGGCATGCTCCACCTCATCACCGGCCCCAATATGGGCGGTAAATCGACCTTCCTGCGCCAGCAGGCGGTGCTCACCATCCTTGCGCAAATCGGCAGTTTTGTGCCGGCGAAAGCGGCGACCATCGGCCTGGTCGATAAGCTCTTCTGCCGCGTCGGCGCAGCGGATGACCTCGCACGCGGGCAATCCACCTTCATGGTCGAGATGGTCGAAACCGCAAGCATCCTCCATCAAGCCACCAGCCAATCCTTGGTGGTGCTCGATGAAATCGGCCGCGGCACCGCGACCTATGATGGCGTGTCGATCGCCTGGGCCGTTGCCGAACATCTGCACAACCACACGCGCTGCCGCGCCTTGTTCGCGACCCATTACCACGAACTCACCGCGCTCGCGCAAACCTTGCCGCGCCTGAAGAACTACCACGCCACGGCGAAAGAACATCAAGGCAAGCTCATTTTCCTCCACACCATCCGCGAAGGTTTCGCCGATAAATCTTACGGCATCCATGTCGCCGCGCTGGCGGGCTTGCCGAAATCCGTCCTCACCCGCGCAAAGGAGCTGCTCTCCACCCTCGAATCCGGCCACAGCTTAACGGAACGGGACCAATCCGCTGAACTGCCACTCTTTGCAGCGGTTAAAGTAAATACTCTAAGTGAGCAAACAAGCGACAAATCAAAATATTATAAATTGTTGGCTGAACGGATAGAAAATATAGATGTGGATGGAATCACCCCGCGCGAAGCCCTTGATTTGTTGGCCGAACTAAAGCACGCCGCCTCGGCCGAATAAGCCAAATATGTCAGTTTGATGAAGATTGTCCGCGGTCACTGTTTATTAACAATGCCTGTGCTACATTCCGGGCATGAAAATTCTCACCCCCCACGGTCACCAACGCCGCCAAGATTTTCAGCTGGAGCTGCGCGGCACACATTGCCGGCGTGATTTCGACGTGCATGTGCACGGCCATCAAATAGATATTATCTCTGGCAAAAACCACGACGCGCGCAATAATAACCATAGGGATTGGTTCTAAGCATTAACGCAGAGAGAGCGCGCCGAGCTTTTTGAGCATATCGCCAAAAAAGCGGGTAGTGCCTCGCTGGACAGCGATCAGTTCAAAGCAGCGTCAATTGGTGTTATTGAAAACCCGTTAGCAGGTGCGCCGCTGGAACGCCGCCATTTGGCATTTATTGGCGTAAACACAGATTTGGGCGCTAAGCTCTATTTCAAAGATTGCGCCGAACAGAATATGATCAATGCGGCGACGAACTGGGTCGCTCAGCAGCAAACGCATAAAGAAAAAAAAGACCCGAAGCCGATCCGTTTTAAAATGATCGCGACATATGCAACGCGCGACGCAAATCCACTGATACCGGGCGACAAGGGCGTACATGGCGCAGCACCTTGCGGAAAATGCGTCGATGCGCTGGCGAAAGTTGCAGAAGAGGGATGTGAGGTGTTGATTTTTACGCGTCGCCCGCAAGCGATGCGGCTCGAGCTAGCATCGCATCCCACTTTCTCGCAAGTGAAGGAGGGGAAAACATGGAAAACCACCATGGAGCAGTTGAACAAAAATCGCCGAATTTCGCTACCCGAACCGCAAGCAGCCATGCAGCGTGCTGCAATGGACGAAGTGATTGCTGAAGCCTGCGGCGTGCATGAAACGCCGCTGACAGAAGAGCAAAAGGCAGTTAAGGCGAGGGCTGTTATACTGGCGGCAAAAAATGAAGAGGAGGAGCGCGAAAGTGTTGCCTATCTCGATGCTGCCAGTGAAACTCCACATTTCAACTACCACCTAAAATATTACATGCAGCGTCAGCTGATTCGTACTTTAAGAAATCGTATGGAAGCAGCGGGTGTGCTGGGTGACCTCGATGCCGCGCGCGCCTGGGTAAGCGAATACGCAAAATCGATCCGTTGCTGTGTCACCCAACTGGATGATGGCACATTCCATAAGAGCATCGAGTCGCAGGTGCAGCGAGTGATTGGCAAAACCAAAGGCGACAATGCCTACCCCAACCCAGAAGTAGGGGCCCTGGTGCAGGGTATGGGAAAGCTCGGCACGGGGCAGATTACACATTTATGGACACGCGAACTTAACCCGGAAGAATGCGCGGCAGGCCTTCTTTCTACTTCGCCGAAAGAAGGCCTCGAACGGCTTTTCAAGCGCGGGCCGGACATGAAATGCCATTTTCTGCCGCTTGGTGCAGCAGCGCTTAGCCCAGACCAAGCAGATAAAATTACAGAAAAACATACCTATAGCCGCGCGCAAGTCTATCCTGGCGCCTTTGGCGGTGCACCGGCCACCATGGTTGCCGTTGCGCCCCGCGGTGGCAAAGCCGAATTAGGGTAAATTTCCCCTTTATTTCCTGAAATTCATCGCTATAGTGCGCGGCCAATGCTTAGGGGTGCGCCATGCAGCCCAAAGGCGTAACCGATTCATTGAAGGATATTGTCATGGCTGTTCCTAAGCGGAAAACCTCCCCCTCGCGCCGCGGTATGCGTCAATCGCACCTGTCGCTGAAAACCAACGCCGCCATCGTGGAAGACCAAACCACCGGCGAACTCAAGCGCTCGCACCATGTCTCGGCCGATGGCATGTATAAAGGCCGCAAGGTGACCACCGCGAAGGTGAAGCGCTAGTAGCTGTTAGCGGTTAGCAGTTAGGTTTTAGCTTCTGTTGAGTTTGGGGCGCCGACCTGCTAAAACGCACGGTAGAGCTAAAACCTAACTGCTAACGGCTAAATGCTATGGCTTTATCCCTACCAATCGCAATCGATGCCATGGGCGGCGACAAAGCGCCCGAGGCGGTGATCCAGGGCGCGCGCCGCGTGCTGAAGGAATTCCCCGCTACCCGTTTCATTTTTTATGGCCGCGCACCGGTCATTGCGCCGCTCATTGCGCGCAACCGCGTGCTGGCCCGCGCTTCCGAAGTAGTGCATGCCGCGACCGTGATTGCGATGGATGAGAAGCCCTCCGTTGCGCTGCGCCAGGGGCGTGATTCCAGCATGCGCGCGGCGATCGATGCGGTAGCGAAAGGCAAAGCTTGCGCCATGGTTTCCGCCGGTAACACCGGCGCGCTGATGGCGACTGCGAAGATTGTTCTCAAAACCCTCCCCGGTATTTACCGCCCGGCGATTACGGCCACTGTGCCCTCGCGCCATCGCCCGGTGGTGCTGCTCGATATGGGCGCGAATTTGGAATGCACGCCGGAATATCTCGTGCAATTCGCGGTGATGGGCGACGCTTATGCCCGCGCGGTGCTCGGTATGGCGGCACCGAAAATCGGTTTGCTGAATGTCGGCTCAGAAGAAATGAAAGGCCATGACGAGGTGAAAGAAGCGCACCGCATGCTGCGCTCGGGCGCTTACCCGATCGAGTATCACGGCTTTGTCGAAGGCAACGATATTCTCGAAGGCACGACGGATGTGGTGGTGACGGACGGCTTCACCGGCAACATCGCGCTCAAAACTGCGGAAGGGGCGAGCCGTCTGATTTACGGTGCGCTGAAGAGCGCGTTCGAGCGCTCGACGATGGCGAAATTAGGCTATCTGCTGGCGCGCCCGGCGCTGCGTTTGGCGCTGAAACAATTCGATCCACGCAAGCTCAATGGCGCAATTTTGCTTGGCCTTAACGGCATCGCGGTGAAAAGCCATGGCGGGGCGGATGCAAAAAGTTTCGCCAACGCCATCAAGGTC
This sequence comes from Pseudomonadota bacterium, assembly GCA_048498255.1. GTDB lineage: Bacteria > Pseudomonadota > Alphaproteobacteria > Rickettsiales > UBA3002 > QFOX01. The sequence continues at coordinate 16,478 of JBEHYI010000001.1, forward strand.
GCCATCGCGATGGCGGAAAATAATGTGAATGAAAAAATTATTGCCGAGCTTGCGCGCGTGAAACCTGTTACTGGCAACGCAACTGTTGTTCCATTCACCGCGGAAACCTAAGGCATGACCCACTCTATCATCACCGCCACAGGCAGCTATTTGCCTGAGAAAATTCTGACGAACGAAGATCTCGCGCGCATGGTGGAAACTAACGATGAGTGGATTCGCGAGCGCACGGGCATCACGAAACGCCACATCGCTGCCGATGGGCAGTTCACCTCGCACCTCGCGATTGAGGCGGCGAAGCGCGCGCTGACGATGGCGGGTTACGGCGCGGATAAAATCGATGGCATTGTGGTGGCAACCAGCACGCCGGATACGACCATGCCTTCGGTGGCAGCAAAAGTGCAAGCCGCACTCGGCGTCACCCGCGGCCCGGCGGTGGATGCATCGGCGGCATGCACGGGTTTCATCTACGCGCTCAGCATCGCGCATGGGTGGATTCAAACCGGCATCGCTTCGCGCATTTTGGTGATCGGCGCAGAGACCATGTCGCGCATTATCGATTGGAAAGATCGCGGTACCTGCATCCTGTTTGGTGACGGGGCAGGGGCGGTGATTTTGGAGGCGAGCAACGATGCCTCGCGCGGCATCAAAGCTATCAGCCTCGAAGCCGCCGGTGAATTCGGCCCGCTGCTGGGCACCAATGGCGGCGTGGCGAGCACCCAAACCGCCGGGGTTTTGCACATGGAGGGCCAGGAAGTCTTCCGCCACGGGGTCGAAAAAATGGCGAATATCGCCTTATCCACCGTCGCCAAAGCGGGCCTCGAAATGGGGCAGGTGGACTGGCTGATTCCCCACCAGGCCAACGCGCGAATGATTCGCATGATCGCCCGAACTCTGCGGGTTTCCGAGGATAAATGCGTGGTCACCGTCACCCACCATGCCAACACGTCCGCAGCCACAATTCCCCTCGCGCTCGATGAAGCGAACCGTGATGGACGTTTGAAAAAGCAGCAAATTATCGCCATGCCTGCACTTGGCGCTGGACTTACATGGGGTTGTGCTGTAATTTCGTGGTAGCTAAGCCTTTGAAATGAGGATGTACCATGTCGCAAAAAACCTTGACCCGCGCTGATCTTTCGAACGCTGTTTACCGTGAAATCGGCCTGTCACTTTCCGAGTCAACCCAACTGGTCGATGCCGTGCTCGAAGAAGTTTCGGCCGCACTTGCCGAAGGTCACTCGGTGAAACTCTCCTCATTCGGCACCTTCAAACTCCGCCGCAAAAAAGAACGTGTCGGCCGTAACCCGAAGACGGGGGTCGAAGTGCCGATCACGCCGCGCACCGTGCTTTCCTTCAGCGCGAGCAACATTCTCAAGCAGGCTGTGAATAAGGCATAATTTTTTGTTCGCGTTTTGATGCGACTGCCCTATCAATGGTGATTATAAGTAATAAAAATCACCACCGACACACGGGGTATCCATGGCAAGCACTGAGTTTTCGCTGTTTTTGCACGACCTAAGCGAACCGAAGAAAGAAAAATCCGCTACCGCACTACGCACCATCAGCGAAGCATCGGAGATGCTCGATGTGCCGCAACATGTGCTGCGTTTCTGGGAAACCAAATTCCCGCAGATCAAGCCGTTGAAGCGCAATGGCGGCCGCCGGTTCTACCGCCCGCAGGATTTGGATGTGCTGCAGCAAATCAAGCATTTGCTCTACAGCCAGGGCTACACCATCAAGGGTGCAAAAAAGGCGGTGGATGAGTTCATTCATGCGCGCGGCGAACGCATCGTCAGCCCCACCGAGTGGATCAGCGCACTGCCACCCGCGAACTCGAACGATAATTTCGTGATCGAAGAGCAGGTGGATGTCTTCGCCGAACTCGCGGAAGCGCTGAACGAGGAAGCGGTGCAGGAAATTGCGACACCGATCATCCAAAGCTTCTTCCCGCGCGAAGAGCTGCAAGCCATGCGCGCCGAGCTCGCCGCGGGGCGGGATGCGTTGATGGCGGTGTTGCCGGTAAACGCGTAAACCACCGAAACGAATCTACGAGAAAGCCACCGCAAGGTGGCTTTTTTATGCGTGTTACGCCGCTTCCGAAATCCGCCGAATGCACTGGTTCAGCGCATCCACATTGCTTGAGGCTTGCTGCATATTGGTCGAAATTTCCTTCGTCACCGAGCTTTGCTCCTCAATCGCGGAGGCCACCGCATTCACCGAATGGCTCACCGATTCCGTCGCCGCGTTAACACCGCTCGAGCTCTCCGCGGCTTTCGCTGCCATCGCCTGCAGGTCGGTGATTTTTCCGGCAATGTCATCCGTCGCCTTGTTTACCTCATTGGCCAGCGTCTTCACCTCGCTCGCCACCACGGCGAAACCCTTGCCGGCATCGCCCGCCCGCGCGGCCTCGATCGTCGCGTTGAGCGCCAGCAGATTCACCTGACTCGCAATGTTGCGAATCATATCGACCACGCTTTCCATCGATTTCGCGGTGCTTTGCAAATCCGCCGTGATCGCGGTGGATTGCTGAATTTTGCTCGCAATGTTGCTCACTTCCTGCGTCGAGTTCAGCATGTTGCGGCTAATTTCGCCGATGGATGCGGTCATCTCTTCCGCCGCCGCCGCCACCGCCTGGATGGAGCCGTGCAAATCCTCCGTCAGCCCTTGCGAATTTTTGCGCGCGGCCACTTGCGCGGTGATGTCTGACGCATATTTCACCACTTTGAACGGCTTGCCGCTCATATCGAAAATCGGGTTGTAGCTGGCTTGAATCCACACTTCTTTGCCGCCTTTGCCAAAACGCTGATACTCACCGGCGGAATATTCCCCACGGCGGAGTTTTTCCCAGAATTCCTTATATTCCACGCTTGTTGTGAACGCTGAGTCGGCGAACATACTGTGATGCTTGCCTTGAATTTCCGTGAGGCTATAGCCCATCGCGTTCAGGAAATTTTCGTTGGCAGTGATGATCGTGCCATCCATGTTAAACTCGATCACCGCCTGCGACTTCCCGATGGCGGAAATTTGGCCGGAATAGTCTGCATTTTTGAGCTTTTGCGCGGTGATGTCACTGGCGTATTTCACTACTTTAAACGGTGTGCCGCTCATATCGAAAATCGGGTTGTAGCTAGCTTGAATCCACACTTCTTTGCCGCCTTTGCCAAAGCGCTGATACTCGCCCGCAGAATATTCTCCACGGCCAAGCTTCTTCCAAAACTCCTTATATTCCGCACTCGCGGCAAAAGCCGGATCCGCAAACATGCTGTGATGCTTGCCTTGAATTTCCGCGAGGCTGTAGCCCATCGCATTCAGGAAATTTTCGTTGGCGATGATGATCGTGCCATCCATGTTAAACTCGATCACCGCTTGCGACTTCCCGATGGCAGAAATCTGGCCGAGATAATCCGCATTGCGCAGCTTTTCAGCAGTGATGTCGGTTGCAATTTTTAGCACTTTGTAAGGCTTGCCCGATTTATCGAAGACGGGGTTGTAACTCGCCTCGATCCAGATTTCTTTACCGCCTTTGCCGTAGCGTTGAAACTGCCCTGCCTCATAAGCGCCGCTGCCGAGCTTCTGCCAGAATTCCTTATATTCCGTGCTTTCGGCGTAAGCGGGGTCGACAAACATGCGGTGGTGCTTGCCCTGAATTTCTTTGAGCGTGTAGCCCATCGCGTTCAGAAAATTCTCGTTCGCGCTGATGATGGTGCCATCCAGTTCGAATTGAATCGTTGCTTGGGATTTGTTGATCGCATGCAGGTCCGGCTCCGCACTGGCCTTACGTTTTGACAGCATAAATTACCCTTTTTAGGTGTCGTTATGGGGCAATTCATACACCAAAAAGGTGCAATAAGGAATGCGGAATGTAATTATATATGGTTCCCGAATATGAGAAATCATTCCTGATGCAGATTTACATGGGACGGGGCAATAAAAAAGGCACCGCAAGGGCACCTTTTTAATGGTCGGAACGACAGGATTTGAACCTGCGACCCCTAGTCCCCCAGACTAGTGCGCTACCGGGCTGCGCTACGCTCCGACTCGGCTGGCATGGTTAGAGAGTTCGTCCCGATCATGCAAGCAGAAAGCCACTATTCCGGCAGCGGCTCGCGCCATTTATCCTTGTAGGTCGAGATGAAGACGAACGAGACAACACCCGCGCCGATCATCAACCACACGATCGACATATTGCTGCCCGTATCCTTGATGAGATATTCCGCAAAGGATGGCGTAAACCCACCGATAATCGCGCAGAGGTTATAAGCGAGCGACATGCCGGTATAGCGCACGCTGGTTGGGAAAATCTCGACGAGCGTTGCCGGAATCGGCCCAAGATACCAGCCCAAAATCAGCGCGAGAATGCACTGGCCCGCAAGCACATGCATGAAGCTGGCCGGGGTTGCAATCGCGCCCGTATCGTCAAACGTCAGGCCCGTTTGCATGAGCGTGAAGGCCGGGAAAGCAAGCAAAATCATCGCCACAATCGCCATCAGCAGCACGCGTTTGCGGCCAATTTTATCGGCAAGTTTCGCTGCCGGGTAAATCAGGATGAACATGCACGCCATGGCGAGCGAGTTGACGAGCAGCGCGTCGCTCTCGGGCAGGCCGAGATGCTTCTTGCTATAAGCAATCGTGTAAATCGCGATGATGTAGAACGGAATCGTCACGAAAATATAGGCCATGAATGCGCGCAGCATTTTGGTCGGGTATTTGCAGAACGTGTCGCGCACCGGGTTGGGCGAAAGCGCGCCATCCTTTTTCGCTTGCTCATAGACCGGGCTCTCCTCGCCATGATGGCGGATGTAGTAGCCCACAAAGCCAATCCCCACGCCGAAGAAGAAGGGGAGGCGCCAGCCCCAGGCATAAAACTGCTCTTCGGTCACGAGCGAAGCCACAACGGTCGACACCAGCGAGCCGAAGAGGAAGCCGATGACCAAGCTCAGCTTGATCACGCTGCCGATGGTCGAGCGTTTATCCGCCGGGGCGTGCTCCACCACATAGGAGATCGAGCCCGAATAAGCACCGCCGAGCGAAAGGCCCTGCACAATGCGAATCAGCGTCAGCAAAATCGGTGCAGCAATGCCGATGGTTTCATAGCTTGGCAGCAGGCCGATACAGCCGGTCGGCACCGCCATCATCATCATGGAGAGGGTGAGGGCCTTTTTGCGGCCGTAACGGTCGCCAATGCGGCCGAACACGATGGCCCCCAGCGGGCGGGCAATAAAGCCGGACGCGAAGATGAGCAGCGTCAAAATCAGGTTTTTGCTGTCATCGCCAGCCGGGAAAAACAGCTTCGAAAACACGATCGACATATGCCCATACAGCGCATAATCGTACCACTCTAACCCGTTGCCGAGCATACCAGAAATGATTACTTTGCTCTTGCCACCAAACAATGCCATTGCGTCCCCCAGAGTATCTGTAACGGCTGGCGACATTAGCGATAGAAACGCGAATGCCAAGCAGAAACGATGTTGCAGTGCGGTAGTTCGGTGGACAACCTGTTCTTGAATCGTGAAAAAAATGCGTTCCTGACATCAAATTGTCACATTTCTTTGTTACATTGAAGGTTGAGAAACCCTTGGAATGCCATGGCATTTCATTAACAAAGGATGATATTTTCGTTGGCGATTTACCGTTATCAAAATGAATCTTTGATCGACTCGCTCCATATTCTCACCAACGAGAAGGGCGGATTGCGCGCCTATTTATACGCGGAAAACGGCGCGCAAAGCGAAGCGCTGCGCATCCTGAAACAATCGCTGCGCACACAAAATTACAAATGCGTGCCGACCTTGTATGACGGCAAACCCGTGCTCGAGGTGCGCGGCTTCGATAAACCCGAGCAGCTGATTAGCCTACTTAGCGATTTGCATGCGATCAAAGGCACACCGGAAATGGTGATGGAGGAGGGAGACAAGCGCACGAACAAGGAGAAGCTTGGCAATTCAACGCTCAAAATGGCCGGTGGTTTTTATAATATCGGCGATATCTCCTACATGTATTACAAAGGTGCGCCGCTGCTTGAGCAATGGAAACATTTCCCCAAAGGTGAAAAATTCGGCGGTAAATTCTTCGGCATTCTGGATGTCGTCGCGGGTGTGGGCTATGGGCTTGGCAGCTTAGTCCTCACTTTCTTCGGTTCGCGTGACCAATCGCTCAACACCATTCGCACCGCCACCGCGCAAATCGAGCGTTACGCACGCAAAGAGAATTACGAAATCACGCCAGAAAGCAGCATCGCTTTCGTGAATCAAGACCCCAAGCGCGGCTTCTTCGGCAGCATCAAACAAGCGCTCGAGCGCTACCCATCCGAGATTTTTAACTCGATCTACGTCTTCGTGGGGCTCTTCCTTTCGGCCGCGGCGGTCTATCACTCCACTCGCCCAATTGATAAGGCGCTACCTGTAGCAGAGTTAAAAAAGGCTTTGAAAGCGCAGTTTTGGAACAGGGTTGATGTTGGGCTTGGTGTCGTTACTGCTACCTCCGCCATCACCGGCCTGGTGGTGAAGGAGCAAAAACCCGTCAAAGGCGACCCGAAGCGCGATGGCATTGGCGGCGTGATTGATTGGATCCGCGAAAAGCCCCTACGTGCGACCGGGATCGGCTATATGATCGCAACCGGCTTTCACGCATGGTCCACCACTGGAATGTGGGTAGACAAAACGGAAAAGCCCCAATACCTCATCGGTCGCGCAATCTTTATCGTGGCGAATGTGGCTTCTGAATTTCTGCTCGCCGTTTCCTCGAAAGGTCACGGCGTTGGCGTTAAGCCTGATGCCAGCGTCGATAACAGCGTGATCGCCGCCACTTCGGAATTGATCCTGCGTCAGCCGCCGGAGAAGCACGAGGCGATGATTCAGCGCCTTGCGGGCTATATGGCCGTGCCGGAAGTGCTAGGCGGGGATGCGGAAACCATCGCCAAGGAGCTGCGCACGCACCTCGCTGCGCTGAAGCAAAACCCCTGGACCAAGCATTACGTGTTCGTGCCCAACGGCAGCGGCGAAAAAACGGCGGTGGAAACCGAGCTCGCCAACATGCCAGCGCAGGAAGCACCCGCGAAGCCCGCCAATATCGTCAGCGGTGGCATTGAATATGTCGCCAAGCAGCAAGCCCCTGAGCTTGCCCTTGCTTAAGCCGTCGGCAAAACAGCACACTGTATAATTATCTCATCGGCGATCACCCCAGCGCGACAATTTCTCATTGCCATCACTCTTCCTTTTGATTGAATAGGCATAAGCAATATTCAATCCAAGGTAGTGTTATGCCCTATCCATTGACCTTCCCCAAAACGGATACGCCGCTGCATGTGCTGGTGGTGGACGACCAGGAATTCGACCGCAAAATGATCGTCACCCGCCTGCGCGAGGTCGCCCCGCCGGAGACCATGATCGTTGAGGCCGATTGCGGCGAGGAGGCGATGACCGCGATCGCGAGCACGCCCATGCCGTTCGATGCGGCGCTGATCGATATGAACCTGCCGGATGTGCATGGCCTGGACCTCACCACCATGATGCTTGGCGTGCGGCCGGACCTCAGCATTGTGATGATTACCGTCGAAACGGATATGGACAAGGCGCTCAAATGCCTCAAAGCCGGCGCGCAGGATTTCCTCATCAAAGGCGAATACAGCAACATCAATCTTTACCGCTCCGTGCGCTACGCCATCGAGCGCCACCGCGCCGCGCGCGAGAATTACAAGCTGAGCCAGGACCTCGAGCGCGAGCGGGAGCTGAGCGCCGCGCAGAAGGAATTCATCCATCTCGTCAGCCATGAATTCCGCACGCCGATTGCGATTATTTCCGGCGCTACCCAATTGCTCGCCGCCAAAGCGCCGGAGCTTGCCGCCGGTGCGGGTGCCACGCAGTTCAAAAAAATCACCGGTGCGCTGGATCGCCTCGTTGGTCTGCTCGATAACGTGCTGCGCTTGAGTTTGGTGGAGGAGGGCAAGGAGGTCTTCACCCCCGCCATGTTCGATATGTGCGACGCGATTCGCCTCGTCGCCGAATGTTTCGACCAGCAGCGCATCGCCTGCGAGATTGGCGACAAGCCCATGCATTATTACGGCGACCAGCGCCTGGTGGAATATGCGCTGCATAACGTCATCAGCAATGCGATGAAATTTTCACCCGCAGAAAGCCCGGTGCGCATCACGCTCACCCCATTACCCGCTGGCCTCGAAATCCGGGTGGTGGATCAGGGCGCGGGCATGTCCGCCGAGGCTATCGCCCGCGCCGGGGAGAAATTCCACCGCGACAAGCGCACCTCACACATCGAAGGCACGGGCCTTGGCATTCACCTCGCGCGGCGCTTTATGGAATACCATGCGGGCGAGCTTTCCTTCGAAAGCGAGCTGGGCAAAGGCACAACCGTGCGCCTGTTTTTCCCTTATTCCGCGGCGTTAGTGCAGGTGGATTAGCGCATATCCTGAAATATTTTGCGGGTCACCACATCCGCCTGCAAACACAATTCATGCACGGCATTGTAAATTGCCTTGGCTTCCTCGACCGTGCTTTGGCCACCCAGCACGCACTCATAATCCCGATACAGCTTGCGGGTGCTGCACGCCAGCAGCTCATCGCGCAGCCGGTGGATGGTATCAAGCAGTTGCATGGATTCTTGCTGGCGATTTAAGCGCTTTAAGCGCCGCAAAACCGGTTCGCTCATTTGTTGCTCATCCATACCATTCCCCCTGATAGCGCAGCACTATCAGTTTTGGTGGACAGAATCAACCAAAATGAATAATAGAATAAATCTAATTTTTCGGTTTGCCCTTGAAACCAGGTGTCGTTTTCTCAGCCAAATAATCCGCCATATTGGCAACGGTTTTTTGCTCCGTCGGCGAGAGCGCGCGGTAGGTTTGCAGTAGCTTCATTTCATCCGTACTGGCATTCGCTGAGGCCTCGACCAAATCCATGGGATGGCACTCTAACGCATTGGCAAGTAACTGTATCCACTCCCACGTGAGTCGGCGCTCACGGTTCTCCAAACGTCCGATTTGCTGGTTGGAAGTACCGGTTTTTTCTGCCAATTGCTCTTGGGTGAGGCCGCGATCTTCCCGAACATCTCGGATGCGGTTGGCCGGGTATTTTGAAGTACGTTTCATACCGCGATGATCCACCAAAAAGGTGGATTTATCCAGCGCCAGAATGGTTGATTGCAGTCATCAAAAGAGGGATTTGTGCACTTCACATATGGCCTGCCACCCGAAGCCCTTTAGGGCGTAGGGTGGTCGGGGCGAGAGGATTCGAACCTCCGGCCTCCTGCTCCCGAAGCAGGCGCGCTACCAGGCTGCGCTACGCCCCGACATTTGGCGTGGACGGACGCTATAGCGGTGGAGCCAGCGCTGGTCAAGCGCCGGATGGCGGCATGAAAATATTATCGGGAAAAAGGTGAGGGGAGGCCTACCGTCCCACAAACGCCACAAACTGCCCAACCAGCTCCTTCAGCCGCGCGGCGGTTTTTTCATCGCTGAGCTTCCCATCCGCACCGAAAGCATTCGCCGCATTCGGCAGCGCCATCATATCCGGGTAGGTATGCACCTTCAGCACATCAAACGGCTGACGCGTGTGCCACAACGCGCGGATGCCGCCAAGCGCACCGGGCGATGCCGCGAGCAGCAACAAATGCTTCTCGGCGAGCGACATGTTGGGCTTATCGCGGCTCAGCCAATCCACCACATTTTTCAACACGCCGGGGATGCTGCCGTTATATTCCGGCGTCGCGATGATGAGCCCATCCGCCGCACGGATTTTTGCACCGAGTTTTTTCGCACCCTCCGGGATGCCAGAGCTCGCCTCGATATCGCCGTCATACACCGGCATCGCATATTCGCGCAAATCCACGAACTCGCACTCCGCTCCGGCTTCGGTCGCGACCCGTGCCGCCTCACGGGCGAATTTTTTGTTCAACGAATCGGTGCGCAGCGAACCGGCAAAGGCGATGAGTTTCATGGAGAATCCTATCGAACGAAGTTGCAAAAACGGTGAAACGAACATAGAACCCCATCATAAATTTACAATAAGCTTACTAGGCTGTCGTTTCATTCAACTAGGAGCGCCTTATGAAAACCATCCTCACTGCCAAAGCAACCTCCACCGGCGGCCGCCAGGGCCAAAGTCAAACGCCGGACGGCAAGCTGAAATTCGAGATGGCCATGCCCGGCGGGCCGCAGAAAACCGGCACCACCACCAACCCGGAAGAGTTATTCGCCTGCGGCTACGCGGCTTGTTTCGGTGGCGCACTGGATTACATCGCCAAGCAGCAGAAGGTCGATGCATCCGGCGCGACGGTGAATGCAGAGGTGAGCCTGAACCAGGACGAGAGCGGCTTTTTCCTGAGCGCGGTAATGGATGTGTCGCTCCCGAACCTCGACGATGCCGCAGCGAAAAAGCTGGTCGAAGCCACGCACCAATTCTGCCCATACTCCAAAGCCACGCGGGGGAATGTGGAAGTGATACTAAAAGTGAACAGCCAGATGTTGCAGAAGGCTGCTTAAAATGTGACTGGCCAGCCCTTCGGGGCTGGTTTTTTATAACTTCCGTCCTGATTTAGAGCCTGGCACGGTATTCCGCACTTTATCAACCGTGGTTTGCGCGCCCCGTGCCATCACCTGATCGACTGAATAGGTAGGCAAGCCAATAACGCCAGCCTCATCCACCAGCTTTTTCCCATCCGGCGTTTCGTAGCAGACATTGATATCATTCTTATGGATCGCTGAAACGACACCATCTGTCCCGATATGAACCATCGCAGTATCTGGGAATGTTTGCTGGGTGCCAGTTTCGGTGTCACGACTAAAGCCGCCGCTAATGGCAAAGCCTTGTCCTTGGCTGCGTCGTTTTTGGTAATGCCCTTCGCGTATTTTATTATCGGGAATTTTGGTTAAATCTTCATCGGTACCATAAGGGTTATGGCGATGTTTGAATGTACCGCGATCTTGATTAAACACATCGCCATGAATGCCAATATTGTCGTTTACCGGATGAATGGACGGCGGCGTATGATCGTAGGCAATTCCGGTTGCCGTTTTAAAAAACTGGATCAACGTATTGCGATCCATCGTACCGCCATTTCCGAGCTTCATGTTCTCGTAAGTGAGCTCCATCGCAGCAGCTTGGCGTTCGGAGATATTATTGATCAACACAACCTGTGTCCCATCCGTGGGCACGATTTGTGGAAAGCCCTCGAACTTCGAATCGGTAATTTCCATCCCCTCAGCGCCGGATTTCACAACGAGTGTCAATTCTTTCGCATTGGGCAGTTCCAAGTTACCCAAGCCATCATTTAACGCGGGAATCGGCACAACAAATCGTCCCGTTTTGGCGGGCATCACGGCTTGCGTGGAGTGCTTAGTGGCAAAAGCCTTCAGCATTCTATCCGATAAAATGGGTAGCGATTCCGTCATCGTAGTACCTCTCTATGGAGGTAGTATACACGCTAAATACTACAGAATTATTACGAAAAACCGGAAATTAGGTCGCTAACATGCTGTAATGGAGGAGGGGAAGAGATTCGAACTCTCGATACGCGTTAACGTATACACACTTTCCAGGCGTGCTCCTTAAACCACTCGGACACCCCTCCGCCTTGCGAACAGCGTCTATAACGCGCAAGGCAGCCAACGGCAAGTTCAGATTAGTCTTTCTTCGCCCGCTGTTCCTCTACCACATCGCAATGCGCCTGGCGGTGGGTGTGGTACATCATGCGCTGCAGCCACGGGGCGAGGAGCATGCCGGTGGTGGAAACCAGCGCGAGGCCGCTAAACAGCGCGTAACACGAGGCGAAAATTTTCACCGTATCGTTCGTGAGCGGTGAAACCGGCCCCATGCCGCCCAAAATCATCGAGGCTTCAAGCAGCGCATCCACCCAATGAAGTCCGCCGAGATAATGGTAGCCGCTGACCCCAATCGCGAGCGACACGCTCACCATCACGCCCGCCACCGCCAGCGAGCGGCGCACTTTGCTCCAATGGTTCGCGGGGTGGAAATGCTGCGCGCTCGTTTTCGTCATCCCCCATCGCTAGCACACAGCCGCTAAAACACAAGTGACAGCGCACGCGCCAACTGCTACGACCAACCCATGCTGGTCCTGAACGAACTCAACCACCATGTGGTCAAACACGAGAGCGATAACCCGCTTGCGATCGGCGAGCACGCCATCTGGATCGATTTATTAAACCCCACGCGCGAGGAAGAAATCGCGGTGGAGGAATTCCTCTGCATGCAAATCCCCACGCGTGAGGAAATGCACGAGATCGAGCTCTCGAACCGCCTTTACAGCGAGCATGGCGCGATTTACATGACCGCGACGATGGTGACGAAAGTCGACACCATGTCGCCGGAAACCCACGCCGTCACCTTCGTGCTCACCGACCGCGTGCTGGTGACGATCCGCTACACGGACGCCACCTCCTTCCGCCGCTTCATCGCCCATGCGCCGAAACTGCCGACCGGCGAGCATGACGGCATCAGCATGTTTCTCGGCCTGCTTGAATCCATCGTCGACCGCATGGCGGATATTCTCGAGCGGCTCGACCGCGATATCGATCGCATCACCAAGGATATTTTCCGAGACCAAACCAAATGCGCGGCGAGCGAGCGCACGGATTACCAAAAAGTGCTCCAACGTATTGGCCGCTGCGGGGATCTCTCGGCAAAAATCCACGAGAGCCTCGTCACCTATAGCCGTGTCGCGGCCTATGCGACGCACCACAAAAAAATGGCGCTGCCGGAGAACCGCGAGCTGCTCGAGGCCGTGCGCAAGGATTTATCGGGCCTAGGCGACCATGGCACCTACCTCACCGGCCGGGTGAATTTCCTGCTCGATGCCACGCTCGGCATGATCTCGATCGAGCAAAATGGCACGTTCAAGATCCTTTCCGTCGCCTCGCTAGTCTTCATGCCGCCGACCTTGGTGGCAGGGATCTACGGCATGAATTTTAAACTCATGCCCGAGCTCGACTGGCATTGGGGTTACCCGATGGCCGTCGCGCTCATGGTGGTCGCGGGCATTTTGCCGTATCTCTACCTCAAGCAACGGCGGATGTTGTAGGGCTAGGTTTTGGCCCCATACAGCGCCTCAGCCCGCGCGGTAAACGCCGCAACCATTTTCGAACAGGCGCGCTCGAACATGCCGCCAATCATTTTATCCAGCAGCTTCGATTTGAACTCGAATTCGAGCGCGAGGTGAATTTCACACCCATCGCCATGCGGCACAAACCGCCAATGGTTATCGAGGGTTTTGAACGGCCCCTCCACCAGGGCCACTTCGATGCGGCCTTCGCGGTTTGCGGTCGGCGCAACCGGCGTTACACGGCTGCTGTAGCGCTCGGTGAGATGGCTGAAGCTGACCATCACCTCGCCCACAAAACTATCTGCCCCGCGTTCGATAATGCGCACAGCGCGGCACCCGGGCAGAAATTCCGGGTATTTCTCAATATCCACCACCAGTGCAAAAACTTGCTCGGGCGAGTAGGGCAGAACGCGGGTTTCGGTATAGGAATGCATGGTTCGCTCATGACGTAAAAAGTGAAATTTGGCAAGCACGCGCCCACAAAAAAGGGCCACCCATCGCTGGGCGGCCCTCTCTTTTTCGAAACCGAAGCTTATTTGCTTTCGATCTGCTCGCCGTGCTGGCTGCCATCGAGGCCGCCTTGCTCTTCCGCATCCGTCACGCGCAGTGGGGTAATCACCGCCACGACTTTGATGATGATGAAGGTGGCAATCATGCTGTAAAGCGCGACTGCAATCGCACCGGTCAGCTGAATGTTGAACAATGTTTGGCCGCCATTGAGCATACCATCATTGCCCGCAGCATTCACGGCTTTGGTCGCGAGCAAGCCCGTCCCCAAAATACCGATCGTACCGCCAATACCGTGGCAGGCGAACACATCGAGCGTATCGTCGATGTTGAATTTGCCCTTCACGGTGCGCGCAGCAAGGTTACAAATGATACCGGCAGCAACACCGAGAATCATCGCCGAACCGGCCGTCACGAAGCCAGCCGCCGGGGTAATGGCAACCAAACCCGCCACCACGCCGATGCAGCCGCCAACCGTGGTCGGCTTGCCATCCTTGATGGTGTCGATGAGCGTCCAAGCCAGCATCGCCGTTGCAGCAGCAAAGAAGCTGTTCACGAACGCTTGCGAAGCCAAACCGCCCGAGGTGAGCGCCGAGCCGCCGTTGAAGCCAAACCAGCCGAACCACAGCAACGCGGTACCGAGCACGATCATGCCGACATTATACGGCTTGTGCGCCTGGCCGAAATCGCGGCGTTTGCCAAACAGGATCGCAGCCACGAGCGCGGAGTAACCCGCCGTCATATGCACCACGTAACCACCGGCGAAATCGAGCGCGCCTTTTTTGAACAGCCAACCCGTGGACGACCACACCCAGTGGCACACCGGCGAGTAAACCGCGAGGCTCCACAGCACGAGGATCAAAATCCAGGCCTTGAAGCGAATGCGCTCAGCGAACGCACCGGTCATCAGCGCCGGGGTGATGATCGCAAACATCATCTGGAACGCCATGAATAGGATGTGCGGAATGGTCGCGTTCTTATCGACCGGCTCCTGACCAACGCCATTCAGCATCTGGTAGGCGCTATCGCCGATATAGTCCGACCCGCCGGAGAAGGCGAGGCTGTAGCCGATGACGGCCCACACCACACCGATAATGCCGAGCGGAATGAAGTTTTGATACAAGGTCGAAACGGCGTTTTTGCTGCGCACCATGCCGCCGTAAAAGAAGGCGAGGCCCGGGGTCATCAGCAATACGAGGGCGGTCGAAACGAGCATCCACGCTGTGTCGCCGCTATTCACCGCGGCAAACGCCGGGGCGGGCAGTAGAAGGAGCGGTAGCAACCGCGCCAGGGTTTTCGGGGAAAATGACATTCAGGCCTCCTGCAAATGGTTTCTCATAAACGCTTAAGTAACTTCAGCTACTTAGCGCGAAAATACAGGTAAACCGTGTGAATACTCAAAGTGAATGCGAATAATATGGCCAAGCACCTGTTTTTATTGCAGCGCGATGTGGTATTTATGCGGCAATCTTCACGGGATTGTCATACTGCGATGCAATGGCAAATGCTATGATGTCCCATCATTAACTAACGGGAACCAAGCTTATGACGTTTAGACTTTCGGATGAGTTATATAAAGATTTGTCCACCCTATCCGCTGCTTTTAGTGAAGAACATTGGGGCAGCGAGTATCTTTCTAGACCTATTGTAAAGTACCTAGGTGATGTCGAGCAATTGAAGCGGCAGGAGTACATTCAACCAGGTCCCTTCTCGCACAGAAATGAATTCGATGTATTGCGCTCGGTCGACGGAATTACCGAAGCTTTGACGGCGATTGCGGACCGAAATGAAGAGGAACGGGGTCAAGAGGCGGCAGCGCCTTATCGCTCACTTATTAGCCGTATCGCGGCCGAAAGAAGGCAAGCGCAGATTGCTAAAAAGGCTACAGAGGGTACTCCGGACCGCTAAAGAATGAAGGAAACTAAACATGTTTACACCCAAATTAATGGATGACGTTAAAAAGATGCAAAGCGGCATGCAATTTTGCCCGGAGCGCAATGATTTATGGGATGCGATTCAGAAATATGATGCTGCAGCTGCAGCCTTAAGCGGAAAATACCCTGCGGCACAAAAAGGCAAACTCAAAAGAGATCTTACAGAATCTGCCGAAACTTTGAAGGAAGCAGTGACAAGCGCAGCTGAATACGCTGTGGGTACAGACTCTATTCGTGATGCGGTAACGGCTGCTTACAGTAGCGCAATTTCACCTAGGATCTAAGCGTTACTCGCAGTCCATAGCCACCACTTCCCGGTGCCTCGCCCCCATCCTAGGATAATCTCGCCACCCCTGCCGCTGCAACAAAACGCAACAAATAGCACGCGCAACGGGTCCCCAATCAGCGAATCAATCGCTTACCATGGCACCGTGCAACGCCATGTTGCGAATCAGGCAACATAATCCAAAAAATTAAATGGGGTGGTTTAGGCGTTATCGTTCGCGGCGTTGACCTTATTCGCTTCCGCCAACTTCGCATTCCGTGCGTCGCGCATGCGGGCAAAATCCGCATCCGCATGATACGAACTGCGGGTGAGGGGGCTGGCGGAAACCATCAGGAAACCCTTGGTATAGGCCACGCGCTCGAGGTAGCGGAACTCATCCGGCGTGACGTAGCGATCCACCGGCGCATGCGCAGGGGTCGGCTGCAAATACTGGCCAATGGTCATGAAATCCACCTCCGCCGCGCGGAAATCATCCATCACTTGCAGCACCTCATCCATCGTCTCGCCAAGCCCCACCATAATGCCGGATTTGGTAAAAACGCTCGGCTGCAGCTCCTTTACGGTCTTCAGCAAATGCAGCGAATTGAAGTAGCGCGCGCCGGGGCGAATGCGCTTATAGAGGCTCGGCACGGTCTCGATATTATGGTTAAAAACATCCGGCCGCGCACCGGCGATCACCGGGATCGCATGTTCCTTACGCAGGAAATCTGGCGTTAAAATCTCAATCGTCGTCTCGGGCGACGTGGTGCGGATATATTCGATACATTGCGCGAAATGCGCTGCGCCGCCATCGTCCAGATCATCGCGATCCACACTCGTAATCACCACATGCTTCAGGCCCAGTTTGCCCACGGCCTCCGCCAAATTCTTCGGCTCCTCGGCATCGAGCTTCATCGGCACACCGGTCTTGATGTTACAAAACGCGCAGGCCCGCGTGCAGGTGTCGCCCATGATCATCACGGTCGCGTGCGCCTTGCTCCAGCATTCGCCGATATTCGGGCAGGCCGCTTCTTCGCACACCGTGTGCAGCTTGTTCTTGCGCATCAGCTCGCGCGTATCCTTATAGCCCTGCGATTGCGGCGCCTTAACGCGGATCCAATCGGGCTTGGGGAGTTTTTTGTCGGGGGCTAACGGGATGGGGTGGAGATCGGCCATGGGGGCGGGTTTAGACGAAAAACAAGGATTAGGCAAGCTTCAGCCCATTGGGTGCTTTTTAAGTTTACGCCGCTTTCGGATTAAACAGCAGACAAACTACGGATCCGGCTAGCAATATCGTTGACCGCGACAGCCATACGCTGGGTATTGCTTGAAATATCCCGCGTGACGGCGCTTTGCTCTTCCACCGCCCCGGCAACACTGGTGACGTATTCGCTAACCTTTTCAGCCGAATGCGAAATATTTCTGATACTTCCTGCCACGGTAGTGGAAATATTTTGTACACCTTCAATTTCCCTAGCGATATCTTCTGTGGCTTTTGTCGTTTGATTGGCTAGGTTTTTCACCTCAGCCGCAACGACGGCAAATCCGCGTCCCGCATCGCCAGCACGCGCCGCCTCGATCGTTGCATTGAGCGCAAGTAGATTGACTTGGGAAGCGATGTTGTTGATCAAGGTGACGACATTTTCCATCGATTTCATACTATGAATCAAACGATCTGCCACTTCGCTGGAAACATGCGTAGTTCTAGTAATGTCTTGTGCCGCATCCTTCGATAAGGACATATTTTTGCTGATTTCAGTAACGGAGGCTGAAAGCTCTTCCACCGCAGCTGCCACACTTTGGACATTGGAATTCGTTTCATCCGCAATACCGCCCGTTTCAATCACTTTCGTGACATCCGTGGCAAACTTGACCACTTTAAAAGCCTTCCCATCTGCGTTAAAAATGGGATTATACGATGCTTGAATCCAAACGACCTTCCCGTCTTTGCCTACCCGTTTGTAAACGCGACTGTCGAATTCACCCCTGCGGAGCTTTTCCCAAAATGCCGAATAAGCTGGACTTTCAGCTTCCGTAGGCTCGACAAACATACGATGATGCCGGCCTTTAATTTCCTCAAGTGTATAACCCATAGTCTGAAGAAAATTGGTATTTGCATGGCGAATGCTGCCATCCATCTCGAATTCAATCACTGCCTGCGCTTTACCGATAGCGGCGATTTGCCCGCTCGTATCCG
Organism: Pseudomonadota bacterium; assembly: GCA_048498255.1. Taxonomy (GTDB): domain Bacteria; phylum Pseudomonadota; class Alphaproteobacteria; order Rickettsiales; family UBA3002; genus QFOX01. The sequence continues at coordinate 34,449 of JBEHYI010000001.1, forward strand.
CTGCTTTTAGCTGCTGTTCGGTTACATCCGCTGCATATTTCACAACCTTAAAGGGTTTGTTGTCCATATCAAAGATGGGATTGTAAGAAGCTTGAATCCACACTTCTTTTCCACCTTTGCCAATGCGTTTATACGTATCGGCAAAATACTCGCCCTGCCGTAGCCTTTCCCAGAAAGCGGTGTAATCGCGACTTTCTGCATATACTGGATCCACGAACATGCGATGATGCTTGCCTTGTATTTCGCTCAGCTGATAGCCAAGGGCATGCAAAAAATTATCATTGGCGGTAATAATCGTTCCGTCCAGTTCGAATTCAATGACTGCCTGCGCCCTGCCGATAGCATGAATTTGACCCTCATAGTTCGCCGTTTGAAGCTTGGACTGAGTGATATCCGTCGCGTATTTGACCACACGAATAACGCGACCCGCCTGGTCAAGCATAGGGTTATACGAAGCCTCAATCCACACGATGCGGCCATTTTTGCCAAAGCGCTTGAATTGGTGCGCCTGGAATTTTCCCTCCCTCAAAAGCGCCCAAAATTGTTGATAAGAGCTGCTCGCAGCGTCTTTGGGATCGACAAATAAACTATGATGTTTGCCTTGAATTTCTTCGAGCCTGTACCCCATCGCGCCCAGAAAATTTTGATTGGCGGAAATGATAGTTCCATCCGGCTCAAAATAAATGACGGCCTGGGATCGGCTCACAGCCTCAATTTCCGCCCTATCCATCTCCCTTTTTGCGCGACCCATAAACATAAAACCTCCCGTATAAGTTGCATTCAATAAAAGCAATTTTACTTGGGTTTATTCTATACGTCAACTTCCATAACATTGATGAATATTGAGTCTTATTAGTAATTAAAATGAAGATTTTGATTAGAGGATTAATAATGCGTACATCGGTTCGGATACACCACCGCATGCAGCTTGTTCTTGCGCATCAAATCGCGCGTATCCTTATAGCCATGCGATTGCGGCGCCTTAACGCGGATCCAATCGGGTTTGGGGAGCTTTTTGTCGGGGGCTAACGGGATGGGGAGGAGATCGGCCATAGCTGTAGATTTAAATGAAGGCGATCAATTAGGCAAGTGTTAGCCAATAAAGCGCTTTTCGCAATCTCGTAGCAGCGTTTTGGCTGCCTTCGCGCTCCGCCAATGTCCCGCCGCTCCATTCATAGGGATTTAATGCGACCTTTAAGCTGGCGATAATATTGGCGTCATCGCCTGCATCAAGAGCGCTGGAGAAGCGAAGCGCGCTTTCCGAGCCATAAACGTTTTCAATAAACTGAATTACTTTGTTCAAATTACGGTACATAAAACAAGCAATACACTAATCTTGAATACTGAAGTGTGAAGGTTTTATGAAATTACGCATAATCCTTGCATTCCACCCCCAAATCCCCTAAAAGCCCCCATCCAAACATAAAACCGCTGGAGAACCCATGGCTCGCGTCACCGTTGAAGATTGCATCCTCGTCATCCCGAACCGCTTTGATCTCGTGGTCACCGCCGCCGCGCGCGCGAAGCAGATCAGCTCCGGCATGCCGCTAACGATCGACCGCGACAACGACAAGGATTCCGTGGTTTCCCTGCGCGAAATCGCCGATAAAACCATCGATCCGTCGCTGGTAAAGGAAGAAGTGATCTCGAACTTCATGAAAAAAGTCGGCTTCGACCCGTCGGATGTGATCGAGGAAGACAACCATGCGAGCTACACGCTCGACCACCATGGGGAAATCCAGGAAAACTTCATGCACGAGCAGCAATTCACCGAGCAGCAAGCTGCCGGCATGAGCTTTGTCGAAGAGAATATCGAAGTTGAGGACTAGGCCTCGCGCCCATTAGCGGGCGGTTTAAATTCCTGACCTATAGCATCGAACAAGCGCGATTGTGCGTTGAGAAAAGCGTTTGCCATCACGGCCGCGGCTTGGCGTTTTTCCTCGCTCAACCCAGCAAAAGCTCGCAAAGCATCGGCCTCCGCGCGTTGCCCATGTTGAAATTCGATTCCCGCCACATCGAACCCAATGCGGAATGCTCCGTTCGCCTCGATGACTTTATTATGCGCGCTGAAATACGGCAGCACGGTTTGGCGGAAGGTGTCATTCCCAATGCGGGCGCGGCTGGCTTCGAACACCGCGAATAAATCCGCCATCATGCCCATGCGCGCTTTGCCATCGCCGCCGGAAGCGCGCTCCTGCAGCCAGGAAGCAATGGCTGGAAAATCATGGTAGCCCGCGAGCCACACCTGCTCCTGGGCATAGGAATCGGGCAGGGAAAGCGCCGCATGCGCCTCTGCAATGGTGATGGCGGGTAGATCGTAAGCCTGGCGTAGCGCGTTAAACGCGGATTCGGCAAGCTCCTGATGGGTTAGCGAATCGCCCATTTCCTCGGTGAGGTTCTGCATGGCGGTGCGCGCCAGCTCGCAGTCATTTTGCAGCAGCCCCGCTTGCACAAGCCCCGCGATGTTGGGGATCGTGCGGTAAATCCGCGCCATCATGGCCCGCGTGAATTGGTCGATCTGTGCGGGCGTAAGGCTGCCGCGCTTGGCCGCAAGCGCCAATTGCCTGAACATGCCGTGATGGCAGGCCGGGTGGGCCATGACCCGTTGGCTTAAGGCCTGAAATTCGAGCCGGTCGCGCTGGGAAATGGCGGGTGCTGCTTCCATACGCGTGAGCTATAGCATTGCCATTAATATTTATTAATTATATACTATCAATAATTATTATTGATAGAGCCAATGAAAGACCTGAACCAGCAATTCCATTACAAAAGCAACCGGCTGCAGCAATTGCGCGGCTTTTGCTATGCGGCACAGTTCGGCAATATCAGCCGCGCGGCGGAGCATATGGGGCTGACCCATTCGAGCGTCTCGCTGCAAATCAAAGCGCTGGAGGACGACCTCGATGTGCGGCTTTTCACCCGCAACGGCCCGCAAATCGCCCTGACGCGGGAAGGAGAAATGCTGCTCGATCTCGCGCTGCCGCATGTCGATGGCATCCGCGATATTCATACGCAATTCCACCGCGAGCTGAAGCAAGCGCGCAGCACGGAACTGCGCATCGCCGCCAACAGCACCACGCTGAATTTCGTGCTGCCGGAGCTGGTAAAAGCCTATCTCGCGCAGCACCCGGATATTTTTATTACCATCCATTATGCCGAGCATGAGGAGGCGATGAAAAAGCTGCAGCGCAAGGAGGTGGATTTCGCCCTGCTGCCGCGGCGCGAGCACAAGCCCTTCCCGAAATATGTCGATTATCTGCCGCTTTTTTACTATGCGCCGGCGCTGATTACGCGGCCCGACCACCCGCTTGCCGGCCGCAAAAAACTTACCGTGGCCGAGATCAGTAAATACGAGCTGACGCTTCCCGCCGAGGATTTACGTGTGTTGCCGAACCTTTACGATATTTTTCCCAAGCACCAAATCCAGAAAAAACTGCGCGTTAATTTCGTGAACTGGGAGACCACCCGCAAATATATCGAAGCGGGGCTCGTTATCAGCATCTCCTCGGATGTCATTATCAGCGCGCAGGATACGCTGATGGCGACACCACTTTCGCATCTTTTCCCCATGGTGGATTACGGCTTTGTCACCCTCAAAACCCGCGACCTGCCGGGCAAAGTCACCCGCTTTATCGACACGGCGAAGCAACAAAGCGCCGCCGCCAGGCCAAAAACCCGCAAATAGGCTGGCAAAATGCACCCCCAACCTTTATATTGCACTGCATGATACGCCAAATGGAACTGGTCGATAAAATCCGGGCCTATGACCCGGATGCGGATGAGGACGCGCTCAACCGCGCCTATGTCTATTCCATGCAGAAACACGGGGCGCAGAAGCGCGCGAGCGGCGATCCGTATTTTTCGCATCCCGTCGAGGTGGCGTATAAACTGACGCAATATAAGCTCGATACGGCAAGCATTATCACCGCGCTATTGCACGATACAGTGGAGGATACCGACGCCACGCTCGATGAGATCGAGCAGTTGTTCGGCGCGGAAATCCGCGGGCTGGTCGATGGGGTGACGAAGCTCAACCGCCTCGAGATCAAATCCGAATCCAGCAAACAGGCGGAGAATTTCCGCAAGCTCGTGCTCGCCATGGCGCAGGATTTGCGCGTGCTGATGGTGAAACTGGCCGACCGCCTGCATAATATGGAGACGCTGCATTACATCCCCAAGCCCGAAAAGCGCCAGCGCATCGCCCGCGAAACGCTCGAGATTTACGCGGCGCTTGCCGAACGCATCGGTATGCGGCGCATGAAGGAAGAGCTGCAGGATCTCTCCTTCAAAGAGCTGTTTCCTGAGGCACGCGAATCCATCCTGAAACGTCTCGAATTCCTGCGCAAGCAAGGCAAAACGCAGGTCCAGCGCGTCGAGGAAATTCTGCGCGAATTGGTGGAAGCGGGCGGGCTCAAAAACGTCAAAATCTATGGCCGCGAGAAAAAGCCCTATTCGATCTGGAAGAAAATGGAGTCGAAGGGTGTCACTTTCGAGCAGCTGGCGGATATTGTGGGCTTCCGCGTCCTCGCACCCACGGTGGCGGATTGCTACCATGTGCTTGGCCTCATTCACGAGAAATACCACACGATTCCCGGCCATTTTAAGGATTACATCAGCACGCCGAAAGCGAACGGCTACCAATCCATCCATACCGCGGTGATCGGCCCGCAGCAGCAGCGCATCGAGGTGCAGATCCGCACCGAAGACATGCACGAAATCGCCGAATACGGGATCGCGGCGCATTGGGGCTATAAGCAGGGGCAGGAGAAGGACAAGGTTTCGACCGAGGGCAAGCAATATCGCTGGGTGCGCGAGCTGCTTGAGATCATGGAACAGTCGGAAGGCGCGGAAGAATTCCTCGAGCACACCAAGCTCGAAATGTACCACGACCAGGTATTTTGCTTCACGCCCAAGGGCGATATCATCGCCCTGCCGCGCAGCTCCACGCCGGTGGATTTCGCGTTCGCGGTGCATTCGGGTGTGGGCTTCACTTGCGTGGGCGCGAAGGTGAACGGGCGCATTGTGCCCCTCAAACATGTGCTGAAAAACGGCGATCAGGTCGAAATCATCACCGCTAAAACTCAAACGCCAAGCCCAAGCTGGGAGCGATTTGTCGTTACCGGCAAGGCGAAATCCGAAATCCGCCGCTGGATTCGCGACCAGCAGCGCGAGGAATATGTGACGCTGGGTAAGGCGATTTTGGCGAAGACCTTTAAGCAGGAAGGCCACGATATCAGCGAGAAAATGCTCGATCCTGCGCTCGCCGTGTTCAAGAAGAAGCTGGTGGATGACCTTTACGCCGAGGTGGGCGAGGGGATTATCAACCGCAATCAGGTCTATGATGCGGTGTTCCACACCAAAAAATCTGAGTCGCATGGGGTAAAAAACCCGTTTGATATCGCGAACCTGAAAAAGAAATCGAAGAAGTCCGTGCCGATGCCGATCAAGGGCCTTGTGCCCGGCATGGCAATCCATTACGCGGGCTGCTGCCACCCCATTCCGGGCGATAAAATCGTCGGCATTGTGGCGACCGGCAAGGGCATTACCATCCACACCATGGATTGCGATACGCTCGAGAATTTCGCGGATTCACCGGAGAAATGGATCGACGTGGCGTGGGATAGCAGCGGGCAGGACGATACTTACATTGGCCGCCTGAAGGTGAGTTTGAGCCACGAAACCGCAGCGCTCGCGAGTGTCGCGAACGTGATTGCGAAGGACGAGGGAAATATCAGTAACCTCAAAATCACTAACCGCAGCACGGATTTCTTTGATCTGCTGATCGATGTGGAAGTGAAAAACGCGCGCCATCTCAATAATATTATTGCGAGTTTGCGGGCCAAAGGCGTCGTTCAGGCGGTGGAGCGGGTTTAGCGTTAGGCGCTATTGCGCTGCGATTTTTACCCCCGCAAGCGCTTTTTACGATCGTAATAAAACTGTCATAATTGAGTGCTATAAGCAAAAAACATGACCGTTTCTGCGGTTTTTATCCATATCGCACCCCGCTGCATTCCCTTAAGTCCCTATTGTCACACAATCTTCACACTACTGGTGGAGCGAATGGGTTAGATTGTACTCATAGAATTATTTTATGGAGTGCATCATGAGCGAGGAAACCCAAACGGAAAATAACGGCATTGGCCTTAGTGGGATTGTGGGCGGTGGAATAGGGCTAGCTGGCGGTGCGGTCGCCGGGAATCATATTGTCGCAAACCATGCACTTAAACATGTGATTCAGGATAGCGATAAGCAGCATGCAAAACTTACCCAAGCTACTGAGGAACTAATTACCAATAACCCTGAGCTAGGATATAGTGGAGAAGCTATTCATAATTTCAATGAAGTTGCCGCTGCCAATGTAAAAGGCTTTCATTTTAGGTCCGACCCAGAGATTAAAGGCTCGTATAATTTGCATTACAACACTCACGATATGGCTGAAGGTGTTGATGTCTTGAACCAGAAAACCACTATTTTTGGTCTAAAGAATCTGCCGGAAGGGGTCGAAGCCAACCAATGGATTGAAGATCCTTCTATTATTCAAAAAGTATTTAAAGGTACGGAGCAAGGTGACAAAGCTGCAGCTGCGATTATAAAAAAAGCGGAAAGCAATATCATCAATGATATCCGCAAAGTAGGCGGCAAAGGCTGGGCATTTAAAAATATGGGTGTCGTTGGAAAAGGCGCTGTTATCGGCGTAGCACTTGCTGGTACCGCAGCGGGCGCAATGGCGGCAAACGCCATTTTTGGCGGCAAACATACTGATCAAGTTGCAGCTAATAACAATCGTGAGCAGGAACCCACAATGGGCCGTAGCGCATAAGGGGGATATTACAATGGCTGACGATAAGCAGATTGATACAGAAAAATACCAGGGGCCGGGCCATTTAGCTTCGTCTTTCGGGGATGCAGGTATTTATGGTGTAGGGGGTATGGTTGCTGGCACCGTAGGTGGCGCAATCGGTGGTTCCTTTTTAAAAGAAAGCAAGATCGCCTCGCGATTTGAGGATGCTTTTTACCATGTTGGAATTGATGCTTCGCCAAGAGTAGCTGCGATTGTTGGCATTGCGGCAATAAGCGCGGTTACGCTTGCTACGATCGGAGCAATTACAGGTTCTATTGTTGGATGGGGCAAGGCAACCAAGGGCCAAAAGCAATTCGAAGCTCTCAAGACTAAAAACGATCAAGCCACCCAAGAACTCGACGCGATGAAACTTCAAGTCGAAGGCTTGAACCGCGAAGTGGACGGTCACCGTAAATTCACGGATAGCATTAAATCACGTACTGAAAATGGTCATTCAACAGCGCATGAAGCAGAAAAAACAGCGCATGAGCATAGCGGTCACGCTCTGTAATTACGTGTAAGACAAAAATGAAAGGCGGTTCCAATCAGAGCCGCCTTTTTTATTGGTGTTTGAGGCTGGCTGCGGTATGTAAGCCGCATGAAACCGGCAAAAAAACTCCGCCTTGGCGTGAATATTGATCATGTGGCGACGCTGCGCAATGCACGTGGTGGAGCGCATCCGTGCCCGGTCAAGGCAGCGCAAGTGGCGCGCGAAGCAGGGGCGGATGGGATTACGGCGCATCTGCGCGAGGACCGACGGCATATCCGCGATGACGACATGCGGCGGTTGAAAGCGGAGGTGGCCTTACCCCTCAATTTTGAAATGGCGGCGACGGCGGAAATGCTGGCCCTCGCGCTTGAGATTCGCCCCAACGCCTGCTGCCTGGTGCCGGAAAAGCGCGAGGAACGCACCACCGAAGGCGGGCTGGATGTCGCGGGGCAGGCGGCCTACCTCACCGATTTTTGCGCGAAGCTGAAAGCGGCGGGCATTCACAGCTCGCTGTTTATTGATCCGGATGTGCGCCAAGTCGAAGCCGCCGCGCGCGTGGGGGCGGAGATTGTGGAGCTGCATACGGGGACTTATGCGCAGGAGTCACCAGTCACCAGTCACCAGTCGCCAGAATTGCTCAAACTTCAGCATGCCGCGAAACAGGCCCATTCCCTTGGCCTCGAGGTGCATGCGGGCCATGGGCTTACCTTCGCGAATGTTGGTGCCGTGGCGGCGATTGCCGAGCTGGTGGAGCTGAATATCGGCCATTTTTTAATTGGCGAAGCGGTGTTTATGGGCCTTGATGCCGCCATCAAAAAAATGCGCGAAATCATGGATGAGGCCCGTGCATGATCCTCGGCATCGGCTCCGATATCTGCGATATTACCCGCATCGAGCGCTCGCTCGCACGATTCGGCGCGCAGTTCGAGAACCGCGTGTTTACGGCGGGCGAGCAGGCGAAGGCGAAACGCCGCGCCGGGGGCGGCAAACGCAACGGAACGGCGAGCACCTACGCCAAACGCTTCGCCGCGAAAGAGGCACTCGGCAAGGCCCTTGGCACGGGTGTCGGCGCGGGCGGCGGCATTTTCTGGCGCGATATCGAGGTGGTGAATTTGCCGAGCGGCAAGCCCACGCTGAAACTCACCGCTGGCGCACTCGCGGCGCTGAATTACCTCACGCCCCAGGGCCATAAGGCGGTGATCCATGTCAGTTTGGTGGATGAATACCCGATGGCGCAGGCCTTCGTGATTATAGAGGCGTTGCCGCTTTGAGATAATCCGCAATCGTCTCGCGCAGCAGCGCCAGCTCCTTATGCATATGGTACAGCACCGCCGCGGTTTGCTGGTTGGGCAGGCGGGTAATGCTCTCCGCCTCCAAACACAGGCTGGTCAGGCGTTTCGCGGTGATATTCTTGCACGCGCCTTTGAGGTGATGCGCCTGCTGCAGCCACAAAATCACGTTCGTGCCTGCTTCCGCCTGCGCCATAGTCTCAATCGACACCGCCGCGGATTTCAAAAACAGCTGCAGCAATTCTGCCAGCACTTTCTGATCACCGCCCAGATGGCTGTTGAGCCGCGCAAAATCGATCCGCTGTTGGAGAGATGCTTCCATGTTATTCCTGTACCGGCAAGGGGGGTGAGAACATGGAGCCGCGCACCATATCGTGCGGTTGCAGCCCGCGTAAGCTGGCCTCGCCATTTTTCAAAAATAAAAATGCTTTGATGGGCGCATGCGCGGCTAAATTTTGGGTAATTTCGCCCAGCACCACACCCGGCATAATCTGCAGAATCGTGCCATCTTCCGCCACGAACAGCACATCCACCGGCGTGTAGACTTTCATCGCGGGCAAGGCCAGCATCGCCGGCGCATCGAGATGCAGCAGCACGCTGCTATTTTCATTCAGCGTGTGGAGGGTATGGATATATTC
>JBEHYI010000002.1:0-28720 GCA_048498255.1 Pseudomonadota bacterium
GCCGGATGGCAATATGTTCGGCGATGGGTTCGAACGTTACGGCCACGCGTCGCTGCGTAAGCTCAAAAGCGGTGAAATTACTGGTATGACGCCTATTGACGGCGAAGCAAGCTATCACGGCTGGCCGGATCTGGTGCATGTCTTATCCGGCATTCTCGCACGTGAAACCGATGGTGAGGCGCAGGTTACCGTGCATATCGCGAATCCTGATACGCAAGAAAATACCAATGATCATTCCGACCATACGACCGGTGCGAGCGGTATGATGGAAGCGCTGACGCAGACAATCGGCAACGGCACAGATCGCTGCTACCGCATTTACAAGCATATCGATTATTCCATCGCGGAAAAAGAGCCGAACCTTGCGGGCGCTGCGCTACAAAACAAGGCAGGCAGCTTTGCTGTGCTCACCGCAACGCAGCGCCATTTCCTCGATCACCATGATTGGAATGAGGGGCATATCTCCTACCTCACACGCAATTATTACACGGTGACGACGCTGCCTGAGGGATGCGACGCACACCAATAACTGCGCGATTAGGCCTGATCTTTTTGCGCTTCAACTACCACCGCAGGCGGCACCGCAACTGCAGCTGACGGAGTGCGCTTAAAGAGACGCACCGCCGCTGCGCTCAAATCCTGCATCAACGGGCCAACGCCAATAAAATAAATCAGCGCGTAGATAAGGAACGCGAAATTCGCGCCGGCGAAGATGGCTTGCGACCAATCTTCATCCTGCAATTCCTGCACCACGCGGTTCGCGAAATAGCCAATCAGCGCTAGTTCCACGAGGTAATAAAACGCCGGGGCAGCCGTGCGGCCCTGCACTTTCGGCGTGCGGCCGAAGGGAATTTTGCGGCCCGTGATCATTTGCTCGAGCTGCTTTAATACGCCTGCCGCAATCACTGGCAGCAGCATGAGGTTGAAGGCACAGACGCGCAGCGCATCGCTGTAACGGTAGCCGCAAATTTTAAGGTCGCGCGCGAACAAAAACAGATACGGCAAATTGGCGTAAATCAGCAGCGAGGTGCTGAGGCGCGGGCTGAAGGTGTAGAAGGTGTAAACGAGCAGCATGGCGACGCTAAGCGAGGTCATGGCGAGGTAATTGAAGCGCATAAAAAACTCCCGCGCGAGGCGCAAATTCTTCGGCGCACGGAACACGTAATGCAGCAATTTCGGCAGGATGATGAGGCCGCCATTTGCCCAGCGCCGGCGCTGAATTAAAAGCGATCCGAAATCCGCGGGGCTCGCGCTATAAGTCATACGTTTGGGGTAATTATAGAGCTTCCAACCTTTATGCACGAGGTCGATGGTCGATTCCGTATCCTCGATCAGCGTGCGGTCCTGAATATACACCGCGATGGTTTTGCCGTTCACCGTTTGCACTTCCTTGATCGCATCGAGCGCGCTCATGCGCAGCATGGCGTTCGCGCCCACCCAAAAGCTCGCATCCCAATAGGTGTAGCCCTGGTGGGTGTGGAATTGCACATCGATGCTGGCGCTCGCGATTTTTTCCACCAGCGAACGATGCCCCGGTGTCGCCGAGCAGGGCGATTGCGCCACCGCCACGCGGTTATGTTCCGGCCGCTCCAGGAAATACACAAGGCGCGCGATGTAATCATGCGTCATCAAACTATCCGCATCGATCGTGTTCACGTAATCGGTTGCGGGAATCATCAAGCCCTCTTCGCCCACGGCGCATTCTTGCAGCTGCAGGCCGTGCGGGGTTTCCACTTCCTTCCATGCCGCGCCCAGCAGGCCGATATAGCTGTTGAGGTTCATCGCCTTGTTCGCATCATGCGACAGGTTGCTGTAGCGCTTGCGCTCGAAACTGCTGAATTGCGTGGTAAATAGCCCCGCGAGGCGGTTGTAATGCCGCGTGACTTCCACCTCACTCAGCATGTTTCCCGTGCGTAACGCAGCTGCCTGCGCGCGGTGCAAGGCGGCGGGCTGCAGCATAATGGTTTCAATAAAAAACCGTGTGTCGCCCGCGAGTGTCTCGAGCGGTTGGTTATCTGCTAACTGCTTCGCTTCCGTCTCCAGCCATTCCCCCGCGCGGTCATACAAGCCCGCAAGCGTTTCCAATTCCTGCGTGATGCTGCTCGTCCCCGATTGCTGACGCGTGCGGTAGGCATTGCGCGCTTCGTGGTATGTCGCGGCTTCGCGCGCGAACTGCTGCTGCAGCTGCTGTGGCAAAGCGCGCGCCTGTTCCAGCAACATGCGCTCCGCTTCATCCTTAGGCTGCTGCGGATTATCGATCAGCAGCACGACATTTTTGTTGGGATATTCCGAAAGCGCCGCGGACAACAAGGTCTGCAGCATGATTTTGCGCTCTTCCTTGAAGGATGGCACCAGCACCGTAACCGTGGGCGCCGGTGCGTCATACAAGGTCATCACGCTTTCAAGGCTCGGCATTTGCTCATGCGTCTGGCGTTTGTAATTGCCGATCAAGCACACATGGTAATGAATCACGGAATAAAAAACGATGCCGAGCGCGCCGAGGTAAATCAGGCCGCCATAGAACGGACCGCTATGGGGGAAATAATAACTGTCATACACCCGGTGCACGAGCGTATCAGCCAGCAAATAATAGAGGCCAACCGTGAGGATTAACGAGAGCGTCGCAATATCTGCTTCGCGGCGGGAACGGGCGTGCGGCATAGGGACCATCAATTCGGGGAACTTTTCTTGAGCGAAAAGCGCGCGGCATTATAGGTGTTTTTATGCGCGTTGCAACAGTGCTATTATGCTGATTTTCTTAGCCCGCTCTCGTACCATGAAAGGCGCTTGACGCGCCGCCCCCTGCCATGGTTTGATTATTGGGATAATAATCAAAAAACGAGGCTGGCGATGCATAGAATAATCGACGAAGATGTAGGACCTACCCTCCTTAGCAGCCCCCTGATCCCCACCAAAGGCCGTGGCGCGATTACCAACCCTAGCGGAAGGTTCGAGCACATCAACGCCGATTACGAGCCGGATGAGGACGCGCCCACGCAAATCAAAACGCAGTTTTTTGCGGATACGACGAAATCAATTATCGCGACCAATGACTCGCCGGATGTGTGTTTCACCGCATCGCTCAACGCCTATCGCGGCTGCGAGCATGGCTGCATTTACTGCTTCGCACGGCCGACCCATGAATATCTCGGCCTCTCGAGCGGGCTGGATTTTGAAACCAAAATTTTTGTTAAACTGAATGCACCGGAGTTATTGCGCGCGGCATTGCTTGCACCCAAATGGCAGCCGCAAGTGGTCGTCATGTCGGGCGTGACGGATTGTTACCAACCGTTCGAGAAAAAATTTCAACTCACGCGCCAATGTTTGGAAGTGTTCGCGGAATTTCGTAACCCCATCGCGATCATCACCAAAAACCATCTCGTCACGCGTGATATCGATATTCTTTCGCGCATGGCGGCGTGGCACGGCGCGCAGGTGAATGTCTCGATCACCACGCTCGATCCGGCGCTTGCGCGTTCGCTGGAACCGCGCGCCTCCACCCCCCAGCGGCGGCTCGAGGCGGTGCGATTGCTGAGCGATGCGGGTATTCCGGTGAATGTGATGGTGGCGCCGATTATCCCGGGGCTGACGGATGAGGAAATCCCCGCGATCCTGGCGGTGGCAGCGCAGGCGGGCGCGCAAAGTGCTGCAAAAACCTTGCTGCGCTTGCCGTATAACGTGAAGGAGCATTTCGACCAATGGCTCGCCGCGCATGCGCCTTTGCGCAAACAAAAAGTGCTAAATCGCCTGCGCGAAATGCGTGGCGGCGAGCTCTATAATGCGCAATGGGGCGAGCGCATGCGCGGGCAAGGTGAGTTCTACGATTCGCTCAACAAGCTCTTTGCCATCCACAAAAAGAAGCATGGGCTCGACGGGCAGCGCCACGAACTATCCACCGCGCATTTTCGGCGGGTGACGGAGCAGTTATCGCTTTTTTAGCACTTGCTCCTACACACTGCGCGTATTGGTGGGTGCTGCAATGGTAATAGAACCCTCTTGTTGCGTTAGGTCGGGGTTTAATTCGCGCAAATCACCGATAAAACGTTGGATATAATTTTTATCTTCCGGGCGGAGTTCTGCGCCTTCATCGACATAGCGCTTAAGTTGTTCGGTCGCGGTTTTATGGAACCCATGGAACTGATCCGCCGTATCGAGTGTATAAAATGGCTCAGCCTTGCCAATGGACATTTTCTTCTTCGGCGGCATGCCAACCCATTTGGCAGTATCCGGCGGTGCCGATGGATCAGGCACCTTCTGTTTCGGCAAATCGTGTGGATGGTAGGATTCAATGATCACATTACCAAAACTATGCACACCACCCGCCAATTCCACGAGATAGGTGCTAAAAGGTTGAAGTTGGTAGAGGTGATAATCACTAGTTGCATCACCGGTGGCGTTCCAGCCTTTGCCCTCCTCTGGTTGGCTGTAAGCTAGCTCACCTTCTGCTGCGAACCAATGCATGCTGCCAGATTCCCTACCGGTAGTGATCAGCAGCAGGCGATGCGCACCTTACTCGGGATGGATGTGGAGCGGCTGTTTGTTCGGGATCACCACGCGCACGAGCGAGCTATGGTCGGCACTGGTATCGCCCGAGCGGTGGAGGGGTTGGAACCGCTCGCCGAAATCGCCGTTGACCTTGGCGCGGTTGGCGTTGGCGAATTGCTGGTCGAGTGATTTGCGGGCGGCTTTGAGCGCTCCCTTTCTCTGATCGAGCTGATAAAGTTGCCGAATCCTCGGGGCTTCATTAATTGGCGACTCCGGTTCTTGTGCGGGTACGCTTTCGACCCCTTCTATTTCATTTGCCCATTGACTGGGCTTGCGGGGGTTTTTTGACACCGCATTGGGGTCGCGGTGCATATCGGCGAGTTCCGAATCCAAATTGCGGCTTTTCATGAACTTCCATAAATAGGCATCGTTCGGCATTTCGTATTTTGAAATGGCCAGTTCACCTCGAATGGCGGGAAGGAATGTCTCATCCTGCTTTAAAATCATAAGTTCAGGATCGGCCAAATTCAGCTCCCGCGCTTGCAGCAGCCAATAAGCCTCATCGGCGCACCGCCAGGCATGGGTTGCTTTGGTGGGATGAATCGTTACCCAACCGGGCATCACTTCGCGGCTTGGCTCATGTTCTCGCTGTTCTATGCCGTACTGGAAATTCAGCACATTACCGATGCAAATAGCGATCACATAGGGATACGGCGTTTCTGCTGATGGGCTTGGAACTTTGCGACGTTGCTGGCGCGCTACATCCAAATTCCATTGGAGATCGGCAATAGGCTCCGGCCTGAGATCGGGAACACGTTCCTTCGCCAGATCGAAATAATTGTTTGCCCATTGGATTTGGAGTGGGTTGCATTTCTCAATCGGAAAAACGCCGGTATTCCATAATTTGGGCAAATCCGTGTTGTTTTGCGTGAGTATCCGGTAGCCATAGTGATACGCACCGCCGTCGGGTAGCGGCTCATAAACGAGTGCGATTTTGTCATTGCGCGGCGCAATCATAATCGCTGATTTCTTCGCGATTTTTTTACTCCGTATCTCCGATGCATGGGTATCACCCGGCATAACGAACACGGGTTGAAGCTTGGTGCCACCACGCGCTTCTGTAATGTAACGAATATCGACCAACAAGATCGCACGGTGGTGAACGGTAATTCTTTCGCCTTCTCTTAGGCCATTTAAAGCTGGATTACCATCCCACGCAGCGGTGACGATACGGTCGGCTTCGATAGTTCGTTCTTCCTTTTCTTTTTTGCTTAAATCTTGGATTGTCAGATGAAAGCGATCGCCGTGTTTCTCGGGACGCTTGGTGACCTTGTGATTCGTTAGAATGGTCACAGACCCGTCTTCCTGCAATTTCTCCAATGCTTGCTGCAAATACGCTAGTTGGTAAGGCACATTGATGCCAATCTCACCGCTTCTAAAGCCGCCGGCAACCTTGATATTCATTTCTTCCTTGTCAAGCGGCTGAAGAAATTTATCGACCGGGCCGAGCAACGCCTTTTCTGTATCTTCAATCGTCCAGCCCCGCTCCTCGCTTACTTGTACGACAAGCTCGCGGTAGAGATCCTGGAGTTTGCGGCAATGATCGATAGCGCGCGCGACGGTAAGATAAAGCAGCTTACCATGGTCGTCGGTAGCGATGGTGTAGCCATCCTTCCATTGCCATTTACGCCGCCCGCACACGGGTTCCCAATTCGCGCCATCTTTGGAGGATTCCAGCGTGTATTCTTGCTCGTAAGGAGGCGTGTCTTCCATCAATGGGCGCTGGGTGACGCAGCGCAGCCAACCGTCTTCCAGCTCTTCTGACCCTTCCCGCTGAATTGCTTCCTTCAGCTTAACACGTTTTCCCATCAGGATCATGTCCTCACAGCGTTCCCCAATCTTTTGCCCGGCGGTGGAAATGGTATATTTCATGGGCTCGCGGTCGGTGTAGAACGCTTCCTCCGGCATCTCGAGCCGCCAACGAATCGCGCTGCGCATACAAGCTTCTGCCGTGGGCCAGTGCAGCATATATTCATTGCCACCATGCAGCTGGCCGGCAAGCAGTGCTGTGCTGAGGAAGAGCAGCGGTTCCTTCTCGATGAGTGTGATATGGAAAGGCTGCCCGTCAACATCGTGCAAATGTTCGGCCGCCTTCAAGGCCGTGCAGACGCCGCCATACCCGCCACCAACGATGGCGAGCTTCTTCCGTCTGACGACAGGCAGTGCTCTAGCATGTCCTAAACTATCAAAAGCCATAACCGCCGCACTCTAGCCAAAGACTATGGAATATTTATGACAGTAGTCTCTAATAGCGCATTCTTCACGAAACTGTCATAAAGCGGAGATGCGTATCGCTAAATCCACATCTTTGGCCCGAGATTTCCTTGTTTTCTCGGCGATTATCTTAGTTGTGACCTTTACGGTCGCCGGTGGCTATTGGATGTATGGCTACCATACGGATCTGCAAAAGCGCCAGCGCCAGCTCGAGGACGACGCCACCCGTGTCTCTTTACTGCTTGCCGATTATATGGATCATGTGTCGCAATATGCTGGGTTTTTAGGCCAGCGCATGGCGGATTCTTCCAACAATTTGAAGGATATCGCTAAGCTCATCGGCTGCCATGAGGGCGAGAAATTCCATTTCATGACGACTTTTGATTGGGTGACGCCAGACAAACAACTGCGCGCCAGTAGCTGTATCGGCGTGTTGCAGCAACCGTTCGATATGCGTGACCGCGATTACCTTGTGCGCACGCAGGAACAACCGTGGAAACTCCAGCTTTCTGGCCCGCGTTACGGTGGCATCAGCAAACATTGGATCATTCCGGCGGGCATGGGTATCACCGATAAAAACGGCAAATTTCTCGGCAGCGTCACCACCGGGTTTGGTATCAGCGAGCTTAGCTATCGACTGAAGCATTTACTTGGTGGCGAAGGCAACGGTCTGCGGTTTTTGGTCCTCACGCGTGATGGAAAGCTGGTGCTTGATTCCGAGGGCGACAATACCGTGCCCCCCGCCACTGCAATTCCCCTCGACACCAAAGCGCTTGGCAATATAACCGGTGCCTTAATGCCGCTGGAATATGACGGTTACCGCTTCAGTTATCAGCAGCTGGTGCCCGGCTATCCGCTACGCGTCCTCACTGGCTTCAGTAACGCCATGCCGCGCCAACTCTTCGTTGCTGCAGTGCTACCCGGTCTTGCAATCTTGCTGGCTGCTATCGCGGCGGCGGCGGTGCTGCTGCATTTCATGCGCCGTCGGTTGATTCATCCCGTACTTGATTTATCGCAGCAGGCGGAGCGTATCGCGAGTGGTATGCCGGTGACGATCGCGAACAGCCATGTTGCAGAACTTGCCATGCTCGAACAGCAGATGCAGCGCATCTCCAGTTATTTGGCGAAGGAAAAACAGACCAGCGAATTGCTGATTCAGCAAACCGAATTGCTGCGCCATAAAACTGCTGCCCTGCAGAGTGCCAACAAAAAAGCCCTTGAAGCACGGGATGCGGCAATCAAAGCGGGTCAGGCAAAATCAGAATTTTTGGCAAATATGAGCCATGAAATTCGCACACCGCTGAATGCGGTGATTGGCCTCACCAGCCTGATGCGCATGCGCACCTATCCGCCCGAGCGGCAGAAGGAACTGCTCGATACGGTTCAAGTCAGCGCTAACCAGTTGCTGCAGTTGATCAATGATTTGCTCGATCTTTCTAAAATCGAAGGCAACCAGATGGTGCTCGAGAATGTGCCCTTCGACCTTAACGAAATTATCGATGAAGTGATCGCCATCAATCAGATCAGCGCGGCAAAGCAAGGGATTCAGCTCGCCATTGGGCGCAGTGTCGCCTTGCCGCGGCTGATGGGCGACCCCATGCGCATTCGCCAGGTGCTAATCAATTTAGTCGGCAATGCTGTTAAATTCACGCCAAAAGGTAGTGTCACGGTGCATCTGGATTGCCAGGTGCCGACGCATTCCTTGATGCATGTGCGCATTAGCGTGGAAGATACGGGCGTCGGTATTCCACCGGAAAAGTTGGAGTTTGTATTCGGCAAATTCTCGCAAGCCGATGCTTCCATCAGCCGTCAATATGGTGGCACAGGACTTGGGCTTTCGATCAGCAAGAATCTCGTTGAACTCATGGGCGGCGCCATTGCGGTGGAAAGCACCGTTCATGCCGGCTCGACCTTTAGCTTTACGCTCGACCTGGAGCGGGCGGATTACACAGCACCTGAAACCATTGTTGGGAGCGCCGCCAATACCGATGCCAAGTTGCAAACGCTACGCCTTTTGGTGGTAGAGGATAATCCGACCAATATTTTCGTCATGCAGAATTTACTCGACATGCTGGGGTGCCACTACGATGTCGTCACCAATGGCCATGCGGCGCTGCAGAGAATTGCAACCACGCATTACGATGTGGTGCTCATGGATGTGCAAATGCCGGAGATGGACGGCTACCAAGTGACGCGGCAATTGCGCGAACGTGAGGAGAAGGAAAGCCGCGCCCGGCTTTACGTTATCGGCCTCACGGCGCATTCATTGCAAGAGGACCGCGATAAGGGGATGCTTGCCGGTATGGATGATTACCTCGCGAAGCCTTTTGAACCCAATGATTTAATTCGCGCGCTGCAAAATTATGTGGCTCAATCCCAGCAGTCTCAGCTTCTGCCGCAAGCGTAAGCGTCTACTGTTTATAGCTATCCAGCCGCTGCGCCTTGATGTCGCGCATTAGCTGCGTGAAGGCGTTGATTTGTGATTCGCGCTCGAACATCCGCTCATTGCGTTCAAGGATTTGAGTTTGCAGCTTCGTAAAATAGGCGCGGTCATGGGCGATGCGTAGAGCAATCGCGACATATTCCTCAGGCGTTGCAGCGATTGGCGGCTCGTCGATTTCCATCGTCCGGTAATAGGAGGAAACGCCGCGTCCGCGTGCAAAACGCGCCGGCATGGTGACGATGGGAATGCCCAAGCCAAATGCATATTGGCTGGTGGTGCCGCCACCGAAACCGATTGTGTCGATCACCGCATCCACCAATTTTAGAATGCTTTGGAATGCCTCAATGGTAAGCCACGGCATGAAGATGATCCGCGCCGGGTCGCATTGGGTGAAGATGCGTTTCTTCAGCGCATCCGTCACCGTTTGCTCATGGAAATCCTCGAACAATACCAACGTCGCTTGTGGATCTTGGCGCAGGATATCGGCGAGCATGGCATCGAAATTCGGGTGAAATTTATGCACCGCCATCGGACACATATAGAGTTTTCGATCGTCCGGAAGCCCAAGCTCTGCGCGGGTAAGCCAGCTACCCGGCAATGGTGGGCGCTTAAAAATCGACGCCGCACCATCGATGCACAGCAGCTGCTCCGTATAATTCTCCTGTGCATTTTCCGGCTCGTAATCGCGCGAAGCAACGACATAATCGATCGTGTCGATGCCGGTTGTTTCCGGGTGGCCGCCCAAACATACCTGATGCGGCGCAAGACGCGCCATCGCCATATACTGCGTCGCAAGATCCATCCCGATATCTGGATAAACGAGAATATCCAGCTCGTGTTTTGCCACCATTCTTTGCGCCGCGGTCACCAAAGTCGGCAGCGAAATAACGGGGATATTCGCATCGATCATTTCCTGAATGCCACTATCCATCACGTTAATGAGATTGAAAAAGGTGACCGAAAAATCCGGCTGCTTGGCGAGGTGCAGTAAAATGCCGCGGTAGCAGCGCCCCACCACATGGTTATGCATGCGCTGCGAAATAAAGCCGACTTTGATCGGCCCTTCGCGGCCCGCAAGCGCGACTTTACAATGGGGCGCCACGAAATTCAGTTGCGGCGCTACCGTACGCAGCATCGTGTTAAAAGCGCCCAGCAACTCCTTATTGTCGCGATCATGGTATGCCAACCCAAAGGGCGGATTGAGGTCGAGAGAGAACAGGTCCACCACTGGTTTTTCCTTGGTGAACTGTGCAATGCCTTTGGCAAAATTGTCGCGCGCGACATCAATGTCCTCGTTCGAGCTGTTGAAGCGTGGCACATACATTTCGAACTGCATACGAAAATTCGCCGGCACACGGTGAGTGGCGGTGAGTTTGCGATAGGCAGCCTCCGCCTCTTCCACACGGCCGCAGGTTTTGAGCGTGATGCAGTAATATTGCAGCAACTCTCTGTCGGATGGAAATTGCTGCAGCATCTGTTCGAGATATTCGAGTGCAGTATGGGAGCTACCGTAGCGGATTAGCACGCTCACCATTAACGCGAAGGCTTCAGGATTGTTCGGCATTTGCTCGGTGGCTTTTTGCGCGGTTGCTAGGGCCAACTCTCGCTGTTTTTGCGCACCGTAAACGCCGCAGAGCAGACTGTAACTATCCGCATGGCGTGGGTTTTCTGCAATCGCACGCTCATAAAGCAGCGCGGCGGCATCGTAATCACCGGCGCCATGCATGGCGCGGGCCAGCTGAAACAGCGCCTCCGCATGGTGCGGGTTCAGGCGTAGCACTTGCTGATAAAGCTGAAACGCTTCCTGGTGATTTCCCTTTTTCACCGCCAGCTCGGCGAGCTTGACCAATTTGCGCGTGGAGGATGCAGAAGCCTGCTGCATACTAGCCTCGCGTCCAATGCTGGCAATGCTTAGCGCGCATAAGAATCCAGCTGTTGGGCGAGAATATCGCGCATCATTTGCGTGATCAACGGCGCATAGGATTGCACCTCGAACAGGCGCTCGCTGCGTGCCAGAATTTGGGAGCTAAGCTGTGTTTTGTAATCCACATTGTTCGCAAGTTTTACCGCCAGACGAACATATTCCTCTGGTGTTTCGGCTATCGGCGGCTGATCGATTTCCAGCACTTCGTAATAGGAATAGACACCACGCCCGCGGGCCCAGTGGCCGGGCATTGTCACCATCGGCACGCCGAGATTAAACGCATATTGCACCGTGGTGCCGCCGCCGAAATAGATGGTGTCGAGCACCGTATCCGCCAATTTCAGCACGCTTTGGAATTCATCTTTACTCAACCACGGCATGAACATCACCCGCGCAGGGTCGCAGTGTTTGAGAATCCGCGACTGCATTTTGACGGTGGCATTTTCCTGCTGAAAATCATTGAACAGCACCAATGTTGCTTTCGGATCCGCCGCTAAAATACCCGCCAATATCCCATCGAAATCCGGATGCAATTTCTGAATTGCCATCGGGCAGACATAGAGATTGCGGTCCGCCGGCAGCCCGAGCTCCTCACGTGTCAGCCAGCGTTCTGGCGGTGCCGGGCGGGTGAGGATGGTGTTTACTCCAGCGACACATAGTAGCTGCTCCGTGTAATTTTCCTGCGCATGTTCGGGCTCATAGGAACGCGAACTCACCACATAATCGATCGTGTCGATGCCCGTTGTTTCTGGGTGGCCACCAAGGCAAAGCTGATACGGCGCAAGACGCGCCATTGCCATGTAATGCGTCGTCGCATCCATCCCGATATCCGTGTAAATTAAAATATCCAGCGCATGCTCGGCGACTGCTTTTTGTGCTGCGGCGATGTTTTTAGGCAGCGCCACCATCGGCACACCGGCGGCGATAATCTCCTCAATTTTCTCATCCATGATGTTCGCAAGGTTGAAGAAAGTGACAGAGAATTCCTTCTGCGCGGCGAGATGCAGCATCGTGTTGCGATAGCAATTCCCCACCGGGTGGTTATGCATATGGCGTGAAATAAAGCCAATGCGGATCGGCCTATCACCTCGCACCAGAGCGGCTTTGCAGTGCGGCGCGGTGTAGTTCAGCTCCGGCGCGATTGCTCGCAACATTTTGGTATAGGCCTGCAGTAATTCCCGGTTATCGCGGTTATGGTAGGCGAGCAGAAACAGCGGATAATTGCTTAGCAGCCCAATATCGAGACGTGGCTTTTCTTTGGTAAATTGCGCGATGCTTTGAGCGAATTGCGTACGCAGCGTATCGATCTGCTCCGCCGATTCCAGCAAGCGCGGTAGCAAGGTTTCATAAATAATGCGAAACGAAGCTGGCACGCGATGGTGGGCAATAAGTTGCCCGTAAACCGCATCCGCTTCCGCAAACCGGTCATTCGCCTTTAGCGCAATGGCATAGAGCTGGTGCAGCTCCGTATGATTCGGAAATTGCGGCACGATCTGCGCGAGATACTCCGGCACTTCATGCACGAGCGTAAAGCGCATCATCATACTCGCCATCAGGCAATAGGCGCGCGGCTCATCGGGCATTGCGCGCGTGGCAAGCTGCGCAAGCTGAAGCGCTTCGCCATTGCGCTCCTGTGCCTCGAGCACTTTGCACAGCATGGAATAGCTTTGGAAATGTTGCCCATCCGCCTGAATGGCGCGCTCATAGAACTGGCCCGCCTGCCCATAATTGCCGGATGCATGCAGAATATAGCCCAGCTGATACAGTGCCTCTGCATGCGTCGGATTCAGCGCCAGCACTTGCTGCAGCAGATCCACCGCTTCCTGCATGCGCTGCTTCTCTATGGCGCTTTGCACCAGCTTCATCAGCTTGCGGGTCGAGGGGGCGGCAGAGTGCTGCATGCTATTCCTAGGAGCTTAAAATTTCATCGAGCGCGGCGGCCACCTGATCCAAATGCCGCGGCGGAATATCGACGTAAAATGGTAGCGCTAGCACTGATTTGCCCAATTGCTCGGTGACGCGAAGATCGCCGTGCGGGTAGCTGCTATAGGCCGGTTGGGTGCAGCAGCCTTTGTCCCACCATTGGCGTGCCTTGATGCCGCGCACCTGCAATTGCGAGATGATGAGATCGGCGCTCGGCGTGGGTAAGCGCACCTGACAGGTGGTGCTGACGGAACCTTCCGGCGGCAGCCAAAGTTCGAGGTTATGTTTCTCAGCAACTGGCGTAAGTGCTTTGCGGCAATGCTCGGTGGTGATGACCCATTGCCCGCGCCGCTTAGGCCATACATCGAGCGCGGCAAGGCCGACGGCCGCCGAATATTCGCTCATTTTGCTGTTGATGCCGGGCGTTAAAATCCGCCGCGTGTAATAGCCGAAATTCGTTTGCTCCTGCACATGGCGCAGCAGGCCCGTATCCTTCGAGACGATCACCGCGCCCTCGCCCACGCCGATGATTTTGGTGGCATGCATGCTGAAAACCACCGCGGTTTTGCCGAATTTCACGTCGCGAAAACTATCGATACAAGAAGCGGCATCGATGACGACAGGAATCGAGGTTTCTGCCGTGAACGCATCCCACGCTGCGATATCCACTACATTGCCGAATGGGGCGACCACCAGCACCGCGCCGATGATGCCTTTGATTCCGGTGATTTGTTTTTTTACCGCTTCCGGGTCGAGCGCCCAGGTCCGCTCGTTCACATCCACAAAATAGGGGGTCATTTCCGCGGCGATGGCCGAAGCAGGCGTTGCGACAAACGTCCAAGAGGGCACCAGGCAGTAGCTATCTTTGGGCACATTCAGCGCACGCAGCACGCTGATGAGACCTGCCGTTGCGCTTGCCGCGGTGACGGTGTTTTCCGTGGTGATGCTGAAATGGTCTGCCAGCCGCGCACGCAATTCGCGCTCCAGCGGGCCGAAATTGCTGTACCACCGCGCCCCATCGATACGCTCGAGATACGGCGCAATATCCTTCGCCGCCGGCAAAAGCGGGCGCATGATTTCGATGGTTTCATTCACCTGGGTCACCGGAAATTCCTTGGCAAGGGCGGTCATGGTTGCACCTCAACATTATACATCAACCGCTTGCGTTGCAATCTTCGTGCCACACCCGCTATTTCACAGCGTTTCCGCGCTCGCAGACGAGGAAAATGCTGGCACACAGGTCCGGATAATCGAGCCCCAGCTGGTAGCACCCGTCGAGATATTCCTTCGAAATAATGTCGGTCGCGAGCAGCTTATCCCACTGGAAATTGGCGAGGGCTTTGAAGAAAATCCCCGAGCGATGGGTGATGTTTAGCCCCGCCGCCAGCGCATCGCGCGCGAGCGTTTCGCGCGTGTAGGTGATGCGGTGGCCGTGCTCGGCTTCGGCCGGCGTCACCGCTTCGTTATGCGAAATCAGGCCCATTTTCACCGCGATCTGGCGCGAGGGGGCATTCGCGTTGGGGCACACCAAAAATAAGCGCCCGCCTTCTGCCAGCCATTCATCGTTGATGCGTTTCAGCACGCGTACCGGGTCATCGAGATGCTCGAGCACATGGGTGAGCACAATATGGTCGTAGCGCTTGGGCAGTGTCACTGTTTCGAACGTGCCGTGGATAAATTGCGCCTTTGAACCGAGCTTGGTTTTGGCTTCTTCAATCGCATCGGCGGAGGCTTCGACACAAGTCACATCGCGAAAATGTTTCAGGAACCGCTTTGTAAAATCGCCTTTGAAACTGCCTAATTCTAGCAGGCTACCTTGGCGCATAAACGGGAGAAAGGCGCGCAGCATGAACGGGTGCATCACATCGAAATCGAAGTTATAGGCATAGCGGCGGCCCGCATTATCCTCGGTTTCCTGGTTGTAATCGCGCGCCATGGTTACTCCTTTGTTGCGAGTAAGAGTGCCAGCGTGGCGATATCTTCCGCTTCGCTTTTGATAGCAAATCCGTGGTTTTGATAAAGCGCAAATGCGGCTTTGTTCTTGCGGCTCACTTCGAGCTCCACTGAAGTCATATTCGTACCGCGCGCATGGTCAATTGCCTGTGCGAGTAGCGCGCTTGCGATACCCCGATGTTGCCATGCGGGCAGCACGCTGAGGCTGGTTAAAAACGCATGCGCTTGGTTGCAGTAAAGCGCCGCAAGCCCTACCAGTTCTTCGCCTGTCCAAGCCTCGAACCGCTCTGCATTCGCGATGATTTTCGCCGCATATCCGCTAATTTCCACGCGGCTGCTTAGCGGCGGAATGAACTGCGCATCGCACGCGGCAAGATGCGCCGCTACTTGCTGCAACGAAGCAGCCCCCCGCCGAAATATGATTTCTTCATGCATCTTCCAACACCGCGATTCCAAACCCGTCACGCCCAAATGCATTGCCGTTATAGAGCAAATAAATCTTGCCGTCGCAGGCAAAAACATGCGGGTAGCATTGCATGTCGCTGTCCCATTCGCCTGGCGTGCCTTCGATGACCCAATCGTCATCACGCGTCCAATGCTGCACATCATCCGAATACGCATGGCCGATGCGGTAGCCGCGGCCGTTGCCAACGCGGAAATCATAGGATTCGCGGTAGCAGAACACCATGTGGTAGCGCCCCGCAATCTCGATCACGCTCGGCAGCGCCTGGCTTTCCGCCGCGCCGAGTCGATCCGGGATAATTTGCCGCGCCTCCTCCTTCACCCAGTCGATGCCGTTGATGGAAGTCGCGTGGCCGATTTTATACGTACGATCCGGCGCGACAGCATCGGCAAAACGCTGCCAGCCCGTGCCGAAGATATACCACATATGAAACACACCGCCGATCACGCGCACGAATCCATCCCCCACCAAGCATGGCTCGTGAAGGGAGGCGGCCATCACCGGCCCATCGCCGATGCGGGTGAAGGTGAGCCCCTCATCGCGGCTGATGGCAAGGCCAATCGCGGTTTCGACCGAGACGGATTGGCGGCGGCTCCACCCACAAGTGTAGCCATAAATCGCGCCTTCATGCCGCACAGGGCTTAAGGGGAAAATGCCATGCTCGTCGAAGCAGCCTAGTTTGCCAAGCGGCAGCACGGGCTGGTCCGCGACGCGGATCACCTCGCGCAGATTCTTTTGCATATCAACAAATGCGACATGGCTGAGGAATTTTCCGTTCGCATCCACCGCGCGAGTAGAGAAATAAATGCGCACGAAATCATCAAACACTACTGCCTGCGGCGATTGCGCGAAAGTGGTGCAGCCGCTTGGCAGCGCGTGCTGCGCAGGGTCGAAGATTTTGCCAAGTTTACGCCAGCGCATCATGCGAGCATTCCCTCGAGCGTCGCCAAACCGAACCCTTCGCGGCCCACTTGATTGCCCAGATACGCCATGTAAACCGCGCCATCCACCTCGAAGACATGCGGGTAGCTGATCATTTCGCTGTCCCAGCCGCTTGTGGAAACATCAATGCCCGCCTTGCTATCGTCGCGCACCCAGTTCAGCAGATCGGTGCTTGAGGCATAGCCGATGCGGTAGCCGTTCTCCCGCCCGCGGAAATGCTCGCTTTTGCGGTAGCAGAAAAACATGTGGTATTTGCCATTTGCGAAAAATACATCGGGGCTTGCTTGTGCCTCGTCCTCCTCGATGCGGCTTTCAATGAGGTCGCGGTTTTGTTTGCGCCAATTCAGCCCATCGTCCGACAATGCCATGCGGATTTTATAGACCGGTTCGGCGCGGCCCTCGACCATTTTCCACTTCCGCCCGGCGATGTAAAACAGTACCCACTGATTATTAAAACGGCGAATCTTCGGGCCGCTCAGCACAAACGGCTCATCGGGCGAATACCCAAGCACCGGGCCGTTGCCGATGCGGGTGAAGCTTACGCCCGCATCGCGGCTCATGGCACAGCCAATCGCGACATTGAATGGCACGGATTCGCAGCGTGTCCACCCCGCGTAATAGGCGCGGATTTCGTTTTCGTGGCGGATGACGGAAACGGGATAGGTGCCGAATTCATCGAATTCCCCCAACCCGCCGAGCGGTAAAATCGGCTGTTCGCTCACCGCGCGCATTTTGGGAAAATCGGTACGCTCGAAATCCACATAAGCGGAGTAGCTGACATATTGACCGTTCGCATCCGCCGGCGGGCGGCAGGAGAAATAGATGCGCACCACATCATCAAACAGTAAGCTGGCAGGCGCTTGGGCAAATTCTTTCAGCCAGATGCGCCCTAGGGTTGCTTGCGGAGTAAAAATTTTGCCTAATTTCTGCCAACGGAACATGTGCAATTCCTACAGCAATTCGTAGCGCCGGTCCACCCATTCGGCTACTGTTTCGCGCGGGTTGAACATCA
This sequence comes from Pseudomonadota bacterium, assembly GCA_048498255.1. GTDB lineage: Bacteria > Pseudomonadota > Alphaproteobacteria > Rickettsiales > UBA3002 > QFOX01. Next base: position 17,420 of record JBEHYI010000002.1, read on the forward strand.
GCAGATCGAGGATGGAAAGCCACGGCACGAAGGGCGCGCCGAACTGAGGATAGGCAATCGGCTCGGGGCGAAGAAACCGCAAATCAATGCCGCGTGCGCGGAAGGTTTCTCGATCGTAAAGCTCTATACCGCCCATGCCGTTGATGTAGGTGTTGGCACCCATTGCCGCGCATAACGCCAATACTTTCTCCTGCCCACGCAGCGCATGATTAATCGGAATTTCGGATGCAATGCGAATCGGCGTGGTGATGCCCAAATAGCCACAAATTTCGACAATCGATGCATGGATGAAGCGAAACAAATTCTGCTCCGGGCACGCCATGATGCGCTCCATCAGCGGATAAATTTCCGTGAAATACGGCGCTTTGGCATAAGCGCCTTTCCATTGCTTGAGGAGCTGCGCGCGATCAAAATCTGCGGCCAATTCACGCTCCACTACATCAAGCGCATCCGACGCTTTTTTCAGCGGCAGCGAAAACATAACATCTGCGCCGTTTTGCAGCATGCGGTTGCGGTTGATCCAGCCTTTTTTGGTGTATTTGATGCGGTCGTAAACGATAAAAACATCCGCCGCCGCGATCAGCTGAAAATAGCCGATATAGGGCAAAAAATACGGCTGCATGATGGCAAGTTTCAATGCGCTACTCCGTTAGGAATGTTCGCCAAACGCTAGCGACGTCTTCCTGTATACTATAGCAGGCCATGCCACCTCAAGCCCGAAGCGACAGCACAGACCAATAGTTGCGCTCTACCCTTCTGCTAGCAAGCCAGCCACGTAGTGCTTCACAAAATGATCGACCAGCGCGCGCATGGGGGCGGCGTCGATATTCTCGAGTTTTTGGCTGATGCTTAGCGCGCAAATACCGTGCAGCCCCGCCCACAGCACTTTCGCAGCATCGCCCGCTTGCTTCGGCTTTTTCGGGCACAGCAAAAGGAGCGGCTCTTCCACCAGCGCGAATACTGCGTGTACATCGCGGCGAAACCATTCCGGCAATTTCTGCGTACGTTGCGCGCTATGCAGTAAATGCCACCGCGCCGGGTGTGCCATCGCATAATCACCGTAACAATGGGCAAAGTCGAGAATGCGCTGCTGCGGTTTTTTCTTCGATTGCGCGAGCGGCATTAGCTGCTGGTGCATTTCACGCAAGGTCGCGGCATTCAGGTGTAACACAATATCCTCAAAATCTTCGAACACATTATAGAGCGTGCCCACCGTGTAACCAATGCGGCTTGCAATTTGGCGCGCGCTTAAGCCCGCAACGCCGGATTCTGCAAGCAACTCCAGCCCCGCACCAACTGCCATTTCCCTCAGTTCTTTCCGTGTGTTATCGCTGCGACGTGCCATGGGAATCTCACAATAATGAACATTGTTCAAAATAGTTATTGAACATCGTTTAATTATGGGCTATAAAATGAGGAATGCAAGCAATAAGGCAATGCATCGGAAAATTATGACGCACCAACCAGCACCCGCAACAGACAGAAATATTCAAATCCTGATTACGTTGTTGCTCGTGCTGCAATGCTTGCTCACCCTAACCTCGCCACGGTGGATTCCATGACCCATAAAGTAACCCTCACCCACTGGCGCTTTTTAAGCTTTCTTGGCGCGCAATTCCTCGGTGCTTTTAACGATAATGCGTTCAAGCTCGTCGTTTCCATGGCGTCGCTCTCGTTGATTCTCGACCCTGCGCAGCAGCAAAGCTACCTCGCCATGACGAGCGCACTCGCCATTTTGCCGTTCATTCTTTTCTCCGGCTATGCGGGTTATTTCGCGGATCGCTATGCCAAAAGCAATGTACTGCGCATCAGCAAAGCCGCAGAAATTCTGGCGATGGGGGCGGCACTTACCATTTTTATGAGCGGGCAGAATATCAGTCAGCTGCTCGTCACCTTGTTTTTGCTGGCGCTGCATTCGGCATTTTTTAGCCCTAGCAAATACGGTATTTTGCCCGAAATTCTGAGTGCGGAGGATCTGCCGAAAGCGAATGGCTACCTCAATATGCTCACCTTTGTGGCGATTATTCTCGGCTCGCTCAGCGGTGCCACGTTGTGGGGCATGTATAAGGCGACTCCCGAAATCATTGGCGTGATTTTAACCGCCATCGCCGTGCTTGGCACCATTCTCTGCCTGTTTGTGCCGCAAAGCCCGCGTGGCAATGCGCACAAGCGCTTTAATCGCAATCCGTTTGGTGAAATTTTGCAAGGCATTGCGCAGGCGCGCCACCACCGCGTTATCATCACCAGCATGTTCGGCAGCGCCATGTTTTGGATGTTGGGTGGGCTGATTTATCTCTCGCTGATTCTGTTAGGAAAAACACAACTCGGCTTGAGTGAAGCCGCCTCCGGCTCGCTATTTGCCTTCCTTGCCTCAGGCATTGCGGCGGGCAGCGTTGCAGCGGGGCTCATTGTCGGCAAAAGCATTCGCAAAACGGTGATTGTGTGGGGCGCGTTGATCCTAAGCCTTGGCTGCATTCTCACCGGCTTTTTCGCCACTAGCTACACCAACACCGCCGTGCTGATGGCATTGGTAGGCCTTGGCGGCGGGCTGTTCGTGGTGCCGCTTGTCACCCTCATGCAAAAGCACGCACCCGAAGCGTTGCGCGGGCAAATCCTCGCCACTTCCGGCTTTTTCGATATGCTCGGCGTACTGCTTGCCTCCGGTCTTTTCTGGCTGCTTGGCACACAATTTGGCCTTAGCGCCTCCGCGATTATTATGGCTGCGGGCGTTATCAGTCTGCTCGGCTTATGCATCGCGATTCACTACGCACCGAAGCTGCTGCACGACCCGATCGAATCCGCAATTTATTTCATCGCGCGCCGTATTTACCGCGTGCGCCTTACCGGCGATGGGCTGGAGAATGGCACTTTCCCGCAGCCTTCGGCTCCCACCGTGTTTATCGCGAACCATGTTACTTATCTCGATGGTCTGTTCATTAGTATGCTCTCGCGCAAACCTATTCGTTACCTGGTGCTGTCGACCTTTTGGAAAAAACCCTTCACCCGCTTTTTCCTGAATGCGATGGGTGCAATTCCCTTCGGCACCGGCGATGCGACCGAAACACGCCTGGGCATGGACGCGGCGCGCGGCGCACTGGCGAACGGCGAATATGTTTGTATTTTTCCGGAAGGCGTGTTGACGCGCACCGGCCATTTGCACCCGTTCAAGCGCGGCATCGAGCGCATGCTTGAAGGCACGGATGCGCAGATTGTACCGATTTATCTCGAGCGTTTATGGGGCAGTATTTTTAGTTTCTCCGGCCGTAAATTTATCAAAAAAATGCCGCGCCACATTCCCTACCCTGTGACCGTTGCGGTTGGCAAAGCGGTAGCAGGCACCACGCCTGCGTGGCAGCTCAACCGCATTATCAGCGCGCTTGGCACGGATGCGGTGAAGCAGCGTTACAAGGCCGAGGAGACACTCGGCTACCGGTTCATTATGCAAAATAAGCACCGTATTTTCGCCCCGCGCATGCGCGATACTACCGGCCGCCGGTTGAACGGGCTTACCGCACTTGTGGGCGCGCGTTTGGTAGCACAATGGCTGCAAAAGCAGCTGGGGCCGCAGCAAAATGTGGGGGTGATGTTGCCGCCTTCGGCCGGCGGCGCGCTTGCCAATATCGCGCTCGCGCTGCTTGGGAAAACCAGCGTGAACCTCAACTTCTCACTCGGCCAGGCGGCGATGAATGAAGCGCTCACGAAGGCAGAGGTGGCGCATATTATCACCACGCGCAAACTGGTTACAAAGCTCGGTATGGATGCGGATGCGCGCATGCTATTTCTTGAGGAGGGCATGGCGAAAATTCCTGCGCATCGCCTGGCCTTAGCGCTGTTTCAGGCACTTGTTTACCCGCGTGCAGTGCTGTGCCGACGCTGGCTGAAGAGCGTGCAAGCTAAAGACGAACCCGCAACGATTCTGTTCTCGAGCGGCAGCACTGCAACGCCCAAAGCAGTAATGCTGAACCACGCGAATATCATCGCCAATATCGAGAGCATCAGCAGCCTGCTCGAGCATGCGGAAGCCGCGGAGGATCAGGCTTATGCGATGGCAGGCATCCTGCCATTCTTCCACTCGTTCGGCCTCACCGCGGGCTTGTGGCTGCCAGCGATTACGGGCCGCCGCATCAGTTACCACACCAACCCGCTCGAGGCGAAAACAGTAGTTAAAATGATTGCCGCTGAAAAGCTACAATTGCTGATCACTACGCCAACCTTCGCGCGCCATTACGTTGCGGGCGCGAAAGACAACGCACTTGCGTCCTTACGCCTGGTGATTCTCGGCGGTGAGAAATTGACGGAGGCGACCGAGACGCAATTAAGTGAAGCATTACCAAGCGCCAGCATTTTGCAAGGTTATGGCTGCACCGAACTTGGGCCGGTGGTGGCGATCAATGTACCGGATATTCAGCATGGCGGCTTGCTGCATCGCGGCTATTGCAAGGGCAGCGTCGGCAAACCGATTCCGGGCGTTAGCATCCGCATTGCCGACCGCGAGGATGGGCATGAACTCGCCACCGATGAAGAAGGCCTCATCCTCGTTAAAAGCGCGAGCTGCATGCAGGGCTATTACGCGGATGCAGCGCTGACCAGCAGTGCGATGCGTGACGGTTGGTACATCACCGGCGATATCGGCAAGCTCGACAAACACGGCTTCCTGCACATTACGGATCGTATGGCGCGCTTCAGCAAAATCGGTGGCGAAATGGTGCCGCACGGCAAGGTGGAAGCGGCAATTGAGGCGATCATTCGCCCCGAAAGTAGCGCCTGCGTTGTTGCACTGGCGGATGAAGCGAAGGGCGAAAAGCTCTACGTGCTGACGACTGAAACCATGCTATCGCCCAGGGATATTCATGCGGCGTTGAAACAAGCGGGTCTACCGAATTTATGGATTCCGAGTGTGGAGATGATTTTTGCCGTTGCCGAGTTACCGCAACTTTCCACCGGCAAACGCGACTTGCGCGCGGCGAAGGAAATGGCACATGTGCTCACTACAGCGAAGGCGTAATCGGCTCGGCCTGTTGCACGCGCAGTAGCAGCGCTTGTATTTCCTCGGTGCCGCAGGGTTTGTTGAGGTACCCTAAGATATGCAGTGGATAAATCTCGCGCACATATTCGAAATCTGTATAACCCGTAACGATGACAATTGGAATCGCGCGGATGGTGGCGGGCTGCTGCGCCAGCTGCGCCAGCACTTCGAACCCATCCATATCTGGCAGGCCGAAATCGAGCAGAATGAGGTTCGGATGCGGGTAGTGCTGCAAACACGGAATCAGCTCTTCGCCCTTTTTCAGCACTTGTAGACTGTACGGCACCTGGCAGCTCGTGAGCGCTTTGCGCGTGAGCAATGCGTCGCTGGTTGTGTCTTCCACCAGCCAAATGCGTAAAGGTTTCGCCTCGGGCGTCGCTGCTAAATCCGGCGTAGCGTGCGCGATATAATCGCAAACAACAGGCGCGATTTCACTCGTCGCATCCTGAACATTATGCATGGGAGCCCCGGCGGCCATGTGCCTGCGATGCAGCAATCGCTTCATGGATCAGAAGCCGAAATGATAGCGGACGCGATTGGCCTTTCACCAAATAATAACGCGCGCCGCAAATCAGCGCTTCGCGTTTCAATTGCGGATCGTCCGCCCCACTATGCACTACAATTGGCGTGCTCGGAATTGCAGCATGGAGCGCGGCAACGGCGGCCGATCCCTCGATATCGAGCAAATGCAAATCGAGCAGCACGAGGTCGAAGGATTCCTCGTCGAGCAAATTCAGCGCATCGCCCAAACGCACCACATTCACAAATTCGAAGCGGTCATGGCCGGAAAGCTCGCGGATGGTTTTTTTCAGCAATGCCGCATCACTTGCGCTATCTTCAATCAGTAAGATGCGGCTTGCATGCGCATCGAGGGGGGAAAGACTTTCCTCGATATCCTCGGGCAGTATATCGTCTAAAGGATTGATGTCGTCAGGACTCTCGGTCATCACTGCGTCTCCCATGGAATGGTACCAACGTAGCACGATCTTACCCATCAAATCCTTCATTTATGTTACCCCCGATAAGTGACAGACCTATTGCCTTAGGTGAAATAGAGATCCCACTGCAAAAAATCTATGCGCTTTGCTTATTCGCATGCGGCCTCGCACTGGGATGGAAATGGTAGGCGCTGCCGTTTTGGGCTTTTGCCTGATACATGGCGGCATCGGCTTGGGCCATCAACTCCACACGGCTGGCGGTGGAAGGGTGTTTCGCGCAGGCAATACCAATGCTGATGCCGAGGGAAATAGTATGCCCCAGCACATTAAACGGTGCTTGGAAAAGTTGAACAATTTTCTCTGCAACGCACTCCGCATGGTTGAGTTCTACCAGCGGGTCGAGCAGCACCGCAAACTCATCGCCACCGAAACGCGCCGCGGTATCGTAGGTGCGCAGCGCTTCCTTCAGCCGCGTGCCCACTTGCTTGAGCAATTTATCGCCCGCCAAATGGCCAAGCGTATCGTTCACCTCCTTGAAGCGATCGAGGTCGAGAAAGAGTGCACCAACATGCCCGCCTTGGCGTTTCATTTTCGCGAGCGCCATGTCGAGGCGGCTTTCGAATAGCTGACGGTTCGCTAAGCCCGTTAGCATATCGAAATTCGCCTGAACGATCAGCACATCCTCAAACTGCTTACGCAAAATGGCGTATTGAATCGCGCGTTTGACGATATGGCCGTCGAGCTTATCTTTGAACAAATAATCCTGCGCGCCTTGGAGAATCGCTTCAAACGCGATATGCTCATCCTGGTAGGCAGTGAGGAAAATAATTGGCAAATCCGGCGCCATCATTTGGATGCTGTGCAGGCCACTGAACCCATCCACATCCGGCAAGGAACGGTCAAGCAGCGCTACCTCGAAACTATGTTCGGCGAGTATTTTTAACCCATTCGCGAGGTTGGTGACACAGTGAATGCGGGTTGCGCCGGGCATCGAGCTCTCCAACGCCTTTTTAATCAGCAGCGCATCCCCTTTGGAATCTTCAATGAGAAGAATTTTAAGTGGATTCTCTTTAGTAATCATGCGCATAAGACTGACCTCTTGTCTGCTTATCTAGTGCGATGGAGCTTATACATCTTTGCCCGTCGACACAACCATAGATTTCAATTCAACCAATAAAAACAACCATTGACTGTATTTTCAGATAAATCCGTCACAGCCTCCTCAACATTTAAGTAAAGTGAAATAAAGAATCGATCCGCTGTTGTCGGTTGGGGCTGCTGCCCAAATTTCGCCGCCATGCCGATGGACAATTTTGCGAGCGAGCGAAAGCCCCAACCCAACCCCCGGATATTCCGCGTCCGTATGCAGCCGTTGGAACATTTTGAAAATCCGCTCGCGGTGGTGGTACGCGATGCCGATGCCATTATCGACGAGCGCGAATTGCCAGTAATCGCCTTTATCTTCGGCATGCAGGCTGATATGCGCTATATTCCCAGCCGGTTGGTATTTGAGCGCGTTTTCCAGCAGCAATTGCAGCAATAGCAATATTTGTTCGTGATCGGCATTGATGGTAGGCAGGGGACCGGACTCGAGCTTTGCACGTGTTTTAGTGATTGCATCGCTCAGAATTCGGCAGCAATCGCTCCATATCCAGTTCATATCCACCGGCGCCATCGGCTTCATCATGGTGTTGAGGCGTGAATATTGCAGTAGCCCCGCCATCATCGCCTGCATTTTCTCGCCATTCTCGATAATGAGCGTCAAATATTCTCTGCCCTCCTCGCTTAGCGCTGCAGATTGCTCGGCAACGAGTAGCTTCGAGAATTCAACCATCGCCCGTACAGGGCCGCTCAAATCATGCGAAACGCTGTAAGCATATTCTTCGAATTCTTTCGCAACCCCGTTGTTGGGTTGCTCCGGCAATGATTGCTGCAGGTTCGCTTTCATAAAGCCTCTCTACGATGCCCGTTGGGCATCCTCCTGATCGGGAATAACAACGAGCGTGAACCAGAATTTCTCCAGTTTCTCGACCACATCCTTGAACTTCTCGAGATTCACCGGCTTAACCACATAGCCGTTGGCGTGTAAATTATAGCTGCGCACCACATCCTGCTCCGCGCGCGAGCTTGAAAGCACCACCACCGGAATATGTTTGAGATACTCCGTTTCCTTAATGAAACTCAGCACTTCCTGTCCATGCATGCGCGGTAAATTCAAGTCGAGCAGAATGAGATCCGGCGTTTCCATCGTGGCATACGGACCTTCCCGGCGCAGCATGTTCAGTGCTTCTTCGCCATTGGTCGCCACTTTCAAATCGTTCGATATTTTTGCTTCCCGAAACGCGCGTTTGGTAAGGATCACGTCGCCCATATTATCTTCGATCAACAACACGCGCGCGGCGCGTTGCTTATTTTCAACCGTATCGATGGTCATGCTGCCTCCGCTTGCTGTGCGTCTATTTTGATAAAAGTACAATGGAACACGCTGCCTTCTTTTGGCACCGAGGTCGCCCATATTCTGCCGCCATGGGTTTCGACAATACGCTTACATACGGCGAGGCCGATACCGGTGCCCTTCACATCGCCCCACCCCTGCAAGCGGCGGAATGGCTGGAAAACCTGCTGCAAGAATTCTTCGCTGATGCCAACACCGTTGTCGCGCACGCTGATGCACCACTGATCACCCAAATCCTCGACACCGACATGAATCCGCGGCGTGTTGCCCACTGGCTGGTATTTAATCGCATTGGTGATCAAATTCTGCAGCAGGCGCATGAACTGCACCGGATTGCCCATAAAATGCGGTAGAGAATCGTAGGTTATTTGTGCGTTACGTTCCTCAATCAACCCGGCAAGGTTGGCAAGCACATGACCGAGCTCGCGCGCACCATCCACCGGTTTTAGGGCGATGGTTTCATTGCCTACGCGCGCATATTCCAGCAAATCATCCACCATGTCGCGCATGCGCTCACCAGCATCGCGTACCAATTGCAGGTATTCTTTTCCTGTATCGTCGAGTGCTGGCGCATAATCCGTCGCGATAATTTCGGTGAAATTGGTAATCATGCGCAGCGGTTCCTGCATATCGTGCGAGGCGACATAGGCGAAGCGCTCCAGTTCCGTATTGGATTGCATCAGCTGGTCCATCAGCTTGTGACGCGCTTCATCTGCCGCTTTGCGCTCGGTGATATCGCGAATGATTTTGGATGCGCCGATGATATTACCGAGCTTATCTCGCACAGGGGAAACCGTCAGCGCAATGTCGATGCGCTCGCCGCGCTTGTTCATGCGGGTGGTTTCGAAATGCTGCAGCGGATGTCCTTCGCGCACAAGGGCGATAATCGCGCGCTCTTCCTCCAGCCTTTCTGGCGGAATAATCAGGTTGATGGGTTGCCCCACCGCTTCCGCCGCCGTGTAGTGGAAAATCCGCTCAGCACCGCGGTTCCAGGTTGAAATAATCCCATACAATGTTTTGCTGATGATTGCATCTTCCGAGGACTCGACAATCGCCGCGAGCAGTGATGTTTTACTTTCCGCCGCTTTGCGTTCGCTTACCTCTTCGATCGAGCCGACCATACGCAGTGGTTTGCCTGTTGCATCCCATACGGCTTGGCCCTTCGCACGAATCCAGCTATAGAGCCCATCCTGACCGAGCAAGCGGTATTCCACATCGAACGGGCCTAATTGCTGCAAATGTTTTTCGAGCAACTCGACCGTCGCGTCGCGGTCTTCCGGGTGGAGCCGCTGCTTCCACACCTCCAGAAAATTGCCGATTTCGTCTGGCGAGAAATACATGATCTCATCGAAACGTGCGGAGCGATAGAGATCGCCGCTGACACAATCCCAGTCCCAAATGCCGACGCTGAGCCCTTTCACCGCGAGTTCGTAACGCTCTTCGCTCAAGGCTAGCGCTGCTTCTGCTTCTTTGCGTTTGGTAACATCGCGCACCGTGCCCACGAACAGACGTTCACCGCTCGTTTTCATTTCGTTTACGCCAAGCTCCATCGCGAAAATACTACCATTTTTGCGCTTGCCCTCTACTTCACGGCCAATACCGATAATCTTTTTCTCGCCGGTAGCTTGGTAATTACGCAAATAACCATCATGCTCGGCATGGTAAGGATCTGGCATGAGCATATTGACATTCTGGCCGATTACCTCGTCGGGAAGATAACCAAAAATCCGTTCTGCGGCCGGGTTGAAACTTTGGATGATGCCGCCGCCATCGATGGTAATCAGCCCATCCAGCACCGTGTTGACGACGGCACTCAAATACGAATCCGAACGTGCTTTGCTTTGCTGATGCAGCGTCTCGAGTTCGAGGTTCGTGTCCTTCAACTGCTGATTCAGCACTACCAACTGCTTGCTGCTTGGAATACCGAGTATGCGCGGAATGAGTCGAATTAAAATCACCAGCGTGGAAAGCGAGGCGATGGCGGTCCAGGCCTTCAACAAACCTTCGATGGCGTAATCCGGGTTCCACAATACCCAAATGCTCATGATATGCGTCATGCCACACAGCAAAATAAACGCGGCGAAGGCAACAAAGATGCGCTCGAACGGCATATCGTCGCGCTTTTTTAGGATATAGAGCAACACCAGTGGAATCGCAAAATACGCAGCAGCGATGGAGCCATCCGAAATTGTGTGCAGCCAAAAAATATCCGATTGCCACAGGAAACAATGCCCGTGCGGCATGAAGTTTTCGTCGCTAAAAAACCCTTTGATGGCCTGCATCATGGCTTCACTGCTCCGCTACACAAACCGGCTCTAATGGCGCAATGCATTTTCTACCGTCGTACAAAGTTCTGCGCTGCTGAGTGTTTGCTTGCTTAAATATTGGTACACGCCTTGCGCACGCGCGCTTTCCTCCATCACCTCGTTATGCATGCCGGTGACAAAAATAATCGGTGGCAATTTCGTATGCTCATGCTTGAGCTGTGCAAGCAGTTGAAACCCATCGGTGCCATACATCATGAAATCGAGGATGATACAGTCCGGATGGTACTGCGTATAGGCATCCAGCCCTGCGCGTGCATCCATCGCCTCAATCACGCGGTATTTCTTGCCCGCCGCTTTAGCAGCCAGTTTTTGTACAAGGCGCGGTCGGCTTTGCTGTCATCGATGATGAGGATCGTTGCCTCACCGCTTGCCGGATGTTTGCGCTTTAGGCTCACGCCAATTGCGCCGAACGGGTCGCGCAAGAATTCGATCCCCTCGCGTTCGAGGGCGGATTGAATTGCCTTAATAGTGCTGACCTTCGGGTCCGTCTGCGCGCCGCGTTCGATATTGTTGAGCGTCGCGATGGAAATCCCAGCCTTATGCGCTAGCTCCTTC
>JBEHYI010000003.1:0-27242 GCA_048498255.1 Pseudomonadota bacterium
ACCGTAATTGGGCGTGTTGGTTACATCCGCAATTTGGCTGTTTACGTATTTCGCGTAGCCCTGCCAGAGCGGCAATTGCCACATGGGGTCGTTCACCTCCATCGCGTGGCGGATGACATCGCGCGCGACCTCCTCGCGGTTGGAGTAAAGCGCGGGCAGGTCCGTGCCCAGTGCTGTGCGTGCCGCGCCTGTCAGCGTCGCGACATCGATCATTAACGCCGGTTTGCCGCGGTCGCCCTCGGTCAGCGCATCCGCCAAAATCAGGCGGCCTTCCGCATCTGTCGAGCCGATTTCGATGGTGAGGCCCTTGCGTGACTGGATCACATCCTGCGGGCGGAAGGCGTTGCCCGCGATGCTGTTTTCAACTGCTGGAATCAGCACGCGCAGGCGCACGGGCAATTTGCTCGCGACGATAAGTTGCGCGAGGCCGAGCACCAGCGCCGCACCGCCCATATCCTTCTTCATCAGCTTCATTGCGGCGTAGGGCTTAATGTCGAGCCCGCCCGTGTCGAACGTGACGCCTTTGCCCACCAGCACGACGAGCGGGTGCGATGCTTTGCCATGGCTGAGCTCGATGAAGCGCGGCGCTTCCGGCCCGGCGCGGCCTACGGCGTGGATGGCGGGATAGTTTTTCGCCAGCAGCGCATCTCCCACGATTTCGCTGAATTGCATACCGCTGCGTTTGGCCAACGCCTTCGCCGCTTTGGCGAGGCTTGCCGGGCCCATATCATTCGGGGGCGTGTTGATGAGATCGCGTGTCAACGCCATCGCCGCACGCTTGGCTTCGATCGCCGTGAGGTCGACATTTTTCGGCAGCGCGAGGGTGAGCATTTTGCTTGGCATTTTCTTGTAATGCTTGAATTGGTATTGCGCGAGGGCGAAGCCGAGCGCCGCGTCCGCCAGCATCGCCGGTTTCCATTTCGCGTCGATACAATAGGTGCCCGCCGGCAGCATCGCTGGTAAATGGGCGAGGGACCAGATGGTGGGTTTTGCATCCACCCCTGCAATCACGCTGCCGACATCGCCGGAATCCGCGGGCAGTAGGAGCGCCGTTTGCGGATTCGCCTCGAACCCTTGCGCCTTCACCCATGTCTGAATGCGCTTGGGTTGCTTCTTCAGCCAAGCGGGCAATTCCGCCGCGGTGAGGGGCAGAATGGCGCGGGCGTTGGTGGCGGTGTGGCTGAAATAGGTCATGGGGAATCCTCTATCTATAGACGGAAGATGGAGGCAATGCGCGCGAACATCAAGCAATGCGGCGTTGGCGACCCGGCGAAACGGTGCGAAAGCAGGCGGCAGCGTGTCATAAACACATCAGCCGGAGCGCGCTCTGTGCGTTTCATGCACATTTTTAAAGGCCCAAATCGGTTTTTTATAGGCTTCGCGGATAGATGCCGCTATATAGACCGGCGATTATATAGCTAATTCCGCGCAATAGGGGTGATTATGAAGCGTTTCTCTCAACTCTGGCTCAATGCAACGGCAGCGTTCGGGGTTGTGCTTGCCATGACCAGCAGCGCCAATGCAGTGGTCGTGAATGTCCCCAACAGCGCGCGCCCGGATACGGTGGAGCAGAACAACAAGTTTCAGGATAACCGCCCGCAAGTTGGCGGTGCGCCGATCATTCGCGATGCAGCCCCGGCGGTGAAGAAAACCGGCAGCGGCGCGAAGTTCGAGCTGAAGGGCATTAACCTCGAAGGCGCGACGGTGTACGGCGAAAAGGACCTCGAGCCGCTCTATGCCGATAAATTGCACACGCAAGTCACGCTCGATGATTTGAACGAAATCGCGGGCGATATCACCACCTATTACCGCAACCATGGCTATATTCTCACCCGCGCGGTGGTGCCGCCGCAAAAGGCGAATGGTGGCGTGTTCACCGTGCGTTTGGTGGAAGGCTATGTGAATGAAGTGAAGCTGACTGGCGATGTCGGCAATGACGATTTGCTGCAGGCTTACGCCGATAAAATCAAACAAGCGAAGCCGCTGAACGCCGATACGCTCGAGCGTTATTTGTTGCTGATGGAAGATCTGCCTGGCGTCGAAGCGCGCGCAGTGCTGACCCCAGCAGCGACCTCCGGCGCTTCGGATGTGATTGTGACCATTACCCGCCGCATGGTGGAAGCTTCGGCGAGCCTGGATAATCGCGGCAGCCGCTATTTGGGGCCGGAGCAGGCGACGGCGAGCGTGTTCCTCAACAATTTGTTGGGGTTGGATGATGTGACGCAATTGCGCGTGGCGAATTCGATTTTTCACCGCGATGAATTATTCTTCGGCGAAGTGCGCCATACCGAGCAGGTAGGCCACGAAGGCACGACGATTATGCTCGCGGCGAACAAGGTGAAAACCCAACCGGGCGATACGCTGAAGGATCAGGAAATTAAGGGTGAGAGCGGGGCGCTGAGCATTACGGCGAACCATCCGATCATCCGTTCGCGCCGCACCAACTGGTTTGTTAACGGTGATTTTACCGCACGGGATGTGGAAGTGGATGTGCTCGGCACGTCGCTCTACAAGGACAAAACTCGCGTGCTGACGCTCGGCACGGCCTATGATTTCGTGGATGGCTGGTCGGCGATCAACAAGGCGGAATTGAATGTGGGTAAGGGCTTCAGCTGGGGTACAGAAGCGGGCGCTAATAGCCGCTCGCGCGCGAATGGCGAGACGGATTTCCTGAAAGAAAGCGCCAAAGTCAGCCGTATTCAGCCGCTCTATGGCCCGTTCTCACTCTATACCGCAGCATCGGGGCAATATACGAATGATCCGCTGCTTGCGTCGGAAGAATTCACCATTGGTGGATCGGAATTCGGCTCGGCGTATGATTCGGCGGAAATCTCGGGTGACCGCGGCGTTGCGGCGCGTGCGGAATTGCAATTCAACCGCTCGCATCCGGATCAAGTGCTGTCGCAATACCAGCTCTATACTTTCTATGATATCGGCAAGGTGTGGAATATCGACGCGATTAGCGGCAGTGAAAACAGCAGCGATTCGTTATCTTCGGCTGGGGTCGGTGCGCGTTTCAACATCCTAAAATCCGTATCGGCGGGGATCGAAGGTGCTGTGCCGCTGACGCGTGACGTGGCCGCGCGTAACGAGGCGGGGGATGAGCCACGCCTGTTCATGAACATCCAATACCGCTACTAGGTCCAATCACCCTTTAAATTCTAGAGGGCTGCAAACGTCGGGTTTCTGCGCTTCCGTTCCGCACGTACTCAAATGTACGCTTGCGGTACGGTTCTTAAAACCCACCGTTTTCGCTCCACTAGAATCTAAATGGTGATCGGACCTAATCGGTACGGCAACTAACTAACTTTATTTTAAGCATAATTTTAAAAGCCATGAGGGTGATCCTCATGGCTTTTTTATGCTTTTGGGACTAACGGATTAGTTCGCGTATTACTTGCATCGTTATTTAGATAATTGCCGAATGTTTACCGGATTTTAAGCATAAGGTGGGCTGTATAATTCTGTTTTTAAAGTGAATTTGTTGAATTATGAGGGGGATAGGCCAGTTGCCCCGATTACTCAAAATTTAACTTGTTATTAACCATTTCATTGTCTAGGTTGCGCCACCACATCAGTGGAACGTGAAGTATAAAAAAATCAGCACGCGTCAAAAAAACTCGGAGAATCGGTATGCAACAGACCTTGAACACGCTCAGCGCACGTCGCCATCGCCAAGCCCTCAGCGGCAGTTCCATTCTTTACCGCGCCGCATGCGCCTCGCTCGTGATCGCGAGCTTTGTGCCGATGGACGCACTCGCGCTGCCGACTGGCGCGCAAGTGGAAGCGGGCTCGATCAGCATCAGCCAGCCGAGCGCGACCGACCTCGTGATCAACCAGGGCAGCGACCGCGCCATCATCAACTGGCAGAATTTCGATATCCTGCATGGTGAGTCGACGCGCTTTATTCAGCCGGGTTCTGATTCCATCGCGCTGAACCGCATTGTTGCCGGCCAAAACGCGACGCAGATTCTCGGCAGCTTGAGCGCGAACGGTAAAGTGATTCTCGTGAACCCGAACGGTGTCTTCTTCGGCGTGGGCTCGAAAGTGGATGTGGGCGGGCTGATCGCGAGCACGGCGGATATTTCGAGCACCAACTTCCTCAACAATAAGCTGGTGTTCGATAAAGCAGGCGCGGCGGATGCCCGCATTGTCAATGGCGGCACCATCACTGCGGCGGAAGGCGGCCTGGTGGCGCTGATTGCGCCGGGTGTTGAAAATAACGGCATCATTCAAGCCAATGCAGGTACGGTAGCGCTTGCTTCCGGCACCAGCGCGACGATCGATCTGTATGGCGATAACCTCTACAGCTTCACCGTTGGTAAAACGACGAAGGATGCGGGCGGCGTGAGCAATACCGGCGCCATCAAAGCGCAAGGCGGCAAAGTGCTGCTGACGGCAAACGCAGCGAAGGATGTGGTGACCAACGTGGTCAACAATACCGGCGTAATTGAAGCAAGTGCGGCGCGCGTTGTCGGCGGCACCGTGGTGCTGGATGGCGGCGAGAGCGGCAAGGTGAATGTTGCGGGCACGATCAACGCATCCGGCAAATCGGCGGGCCAACAAGGTGGCTCGGTAACGGTGATCGGTAACAGCATCCAACTCGCTTCGGCGACGATTGATGCTAGCGGCGCGACCGCGGGCGGCAGCGTGCGCATCGGTGGCGACTACCAGGGCGGCGGCAGCTTAGCCCATGCAGCAAATGTTGCGGGTAATGCGGGCAGCCTCATCAATGTCAGCGCGATTGACGCGGGCAATGGCGGCTCGGCCGTGATTTGGTCGGATCTCTCGACGGAATTTGGCGGCACCATTTTGGGTAGCGCAGGCGCTGCCGGCGGCAATGGCGGCTTCGCGGAAGTTTCCTCAAAAGGCGACCTCAGCTATAGCGGCCTCGCGGACCTTCATGGCGTCAACGGCGCGGCGGGTGAGTTGCTGCTCGACCCAACCAACGTGAATGTGGATGCGGCGCTTGCGGCTTCGACCGTGGCCTCGCTTGACCTTGGCACCAACGTGACCATCACCACCTCGGCTCCGGGGCCGGATGTGGGCAATATCACGGTGAATAGCGCGATCAACTGGACGGGTACCGGCTCGCTGACGCTGAATGCCGATAACAATATCGTGGTGAATAAAAACATCACTTCCGCCAACAATGGGGGCTCGAGCCTTGGTGCATTGACGCTGCAAGCGGTGAAGGATGTGACGTTCAACAACGCTGTCGTCAGCACGGCGAGCGGGTTCATTGATATCATTGCGAAGAAAATCTCGCTGTTGGGCAGCTCCATTTCAGCGCTCGCGGGGGATATTACCCTGAGCAATACCGGCGCGTTCTTCAGCAACACGGCGAATGCAATTTCTAACGATGCGACGCTCGCGGGCGCGATCAACATCAACCAAACGAGTGCGGGTAGCATCCAGAATGCGGTCGATGCCATTGGCACGCGCGGCACCGGCGGGGCGACGATTAACCTCGCGAGTGGCACGTGGAACGAGCAAGTGCATATCGATAAGGATATGACGGCGTTGGTCGGCCAAGGCGCAAGCACGGTGATTAAAGCACCGGCGGGCGTGCTGAATACGTATGTTAGCGCAAGCGGCGCGATTGTTGCACCGGTGGTGTTCATCGAGAATTCGAACGGGGTGATCCTCGATAGCTTGCGCATTAACGCGAACCAGCACGCAACGACCGGTGTTGCTTTCAGTAACCAAAATCTCAGCGCGCTTTACACGGTGGATGTGATCAACAGCGCCGGTAACGGTGTTTATGTCGATGGTTCGAACGGCACCTTTATTATCGATGCGCTGATCAACAACACGCAAGGCAACGGCATCACCATTCTCAATTCGCCGAATACGTTCGTGGTGAATAGCTTGATCGGTGTCGCTGGGCGTAACACGATTTGGGGCCCGACGGGCAACATCCAGGGCGATGGCATTTATGCGGATAATGCGGATGACCTGGTCATCGTGGGCAACCGCATCAACCAAACCGCGTCGACGGGGACGGATATCGGTAACGGTATTTACGTGAAAAACAGCGATTTTGTGACGATCGGCGCTGGTTTCCCGGGTTCGGAAAATATCATCAGCAACGTCGCGTGGGATGGCATTAAGCTCAACAACGTGAATGATGTAGAGGTGGCGGGCAGCTCGGTCACGACCGCGGCGCGTATCGGTCTTGAGGCGAGCTCGGTGACGGACGGCCTGTTCCTCGATAACCATTTCACCTACGTGAACAATTCGCTCAACGGCTTCGGCGCGATCTCGGTGGATGGCGGCAGCGACTTCATCATCGATGGCAACGGCGTCTATATGAGCGGCAATGGCAGCGGCATTCGCCTCACCAATGTCGGCGGCTTGAACGATGTTGATAATAACCGCCTGCACGGCTTGCCGGGCAACGGTATCGAGGCATTCAATCTCGCGGATCTGAGCGCGGTCGGCAACTCCATCTCCTCCGCGAAGATTGATGGGATTCATCTCGAGGATATCGGCGATGCAAATCTTGAGGACAACTACCTCGTTACCATCGGCAATAACGGGATTTCGCTCAACAATATCACCGGTTCGACGAACCTCGATGGCAACTTCGTGAAATCGGCGGTGGATGGTATTCACATCACCAATGCTGTGAACACGACAATCACCAACAGCACCATTTCGGATGTGAGCGGCGATGGTATTTTCGCGAGCAACCTCAGCATCAACGGCATTGTGGATGTAGGGCCGAGCTTGACCGATCCGTTCCTCACGCCGGATCAGCAATATCTGCTGAACCACCACCGGATTACCGATATTTCGGGCAATAATGTGACGACGGTGGGCCGCGATGGCATCCATCTCGAGTCGATTGAGAACGCGCATCTGTTTGGTAACACCACGCAAGGCGCGACCCGCAACGGCATCGATGCGTTCGATCTTTACACCACGGCGCGTCCGCAGCGCGACTACCGCACAGTGTTCGATGGCAACGTATCGTTCAACAACGGCAATGATGGCATCCATTTGGCTTCGGTTCAGAACGCGACGCTCCTGCGCAGCAACTTGCATGATGTAGATGGCAACGGCCTGTTCCTCAGCAACACCGGCGCGCAACGCGTGCTGGGCAATGGCGATTATAACAGCGCGTTTGTTGCCGCGAATACGGTTTACAACGCCGACGCCGATGGCATTCGCGTAGAAAACATCACCGGTGCGCATATCCTGTTCAACGTGCATATGCATGATATTGGCCAGGCCGCGATCCATGTGCTCGATAGTGCGAAGGCCCGCATTCACGACAATTTGCTGACGGCTTCCGGCAGCGGCATCACGCTCGAGGGCAGCGATGCGGCACATGTGTACGATAACCGCCTCACCAATAACGGCGTGGGCGTGCAGCTTTTGAGCAGCAATTCCGGCTTGCTCGAGGGCAATGTTTTCACCGGCAACGCGCTTGGCATCAATCTCGATGGCTCGACGGATACGTTCATCAGCGCCAACACGCTGAACATTCCGCAGCAGGGCGTAGGCTTGCGCATTACCAACGGCTCGTCGGGCACGCTGGTGGAGAACACAGCGTTCAACGGCGGTAACGTGGCGGTGGATATTGACGGCTTCGGCAGCGATATGCAGTTCGTCGGCAATGGCTCGGTCTTCACCGGCAATAACTTCTACTTCGTGCTGCAAAATGGCGCGATGGCAGGGGATGTACTCGACGCCAGCCAGCAGATTTTCGATGGCACACGCGCAATTGATTTCACCCCGGCACAACTGGCCGATGCGGAAACCAACCACACGATCGATGCCGAGGATGACGTGACGCTGGGCGATGTGTTCTACACCGCCTTCCCGCCAACGCCGTTCGCGTTGAATCTTTCGGTGCTGGATGATTTCCAAAATAGCCGCCGCAATGTTTACCGCCGCGGGAATTTCTCCTACGCGGGCCGTAGCATGAATTTCGTGGTGGACCCGATTGAAACCGGTTCGTTCGATCCGAAAACCGCGCAGCTGAGCTTGCTCAACCGCGTAGCGCCGACAGCGGCAGCGGATGTAGCGAATCTGTTCAGCAACCTTGCACCGGCAGCAGGCGGTAAAATGAGCGCGCAACAGCTTGCGGGCCTGGCGCCTGCAGCGGGTGGCACGCCTTCGGCCGAACAGCTGGCTTCGCTGGCACCGGCAGCGGGTGGTGCGGCGGGTAGCTGTGCCAACAACTTCCTGGGCGATGGTTTCAACAGCGGGTTTAGCTGCTCAGCACAATAACAATAACGGGGGATAATCGATGAGTTCCAAGACAAGCGCCGCTTTGGCCACCAAAGCAACGGCACCGGCAGAACAGGCAAACGCGACGAATAACGGCTTGCCGCTTTTCTACCAACAGCCCGCAGCGCTTGAGAAAAACCGCCACGCCAAAGCTGGGGTGCTGACCGCACCGAATTACAGCTTTGCGAAAGCGACCAATTCCCTCACGCTGAACGTGTTGGAGTTTTTGGAAGCTTCGAAATATTATCCCATCGTGTTCACCGCTGGCGATGCGCCGGTACCGCTTGCTGTGGTGGGTCTTGAGAAGGACAATTACTTCGTGGGCGGCGATACGCTTTGGCGTGAGGGCACCTACATCCCGGCCTATGTGCGCCAATATCCGTTCATCTTTTTCGAGAATGAGGAAGAAAAGAAGTTCTACCTTTGCATCGACGAGAAATCGACGCATTACCGCGAGAAGGGGGATGCTGGGTCGGAGGCCTTGTTCAATGCGGATGGCACGCCGTCGCCACTCAGCAATAACGCGCTGGAATTCTGCACGGCTTATTACCAGCAACATGCGATTACCAAGGAATTCACGGCGGATTTGGTGAAGCACAAGCTTCTCTCGCCCTATCAGTCGAGTGTGACGCTGAAAACCGGCCGCCAAATCTCGTTTTCCGGTTTCAATATGATCGATGAAACCGCGTTCAATGCGCTGCCGGACGAGGCGATCCTCGAATTCCGCAAAAAGGGCTGGCTGGCCTTTATTTATCTGGCGCTTGCTTCTACCTCGAATTGGAACCGTTTGCTGGGTTTGGCGAACGCGGCAGAAGCTTAATTCCTTTCCAGAATAGGCGCGAATTTTTCTCCAATCGTAAACGCCAAAGCTGCATTTTTATACTGCAATTTTAGCTAAATTTTCGTTTTTTGCTGCACTGCTCACGATAAAAATCATGAGCTTAGCGTTTGGCACATCGTTAACATAAACTAATAAAATGCGCGCAATAGTTAACGAGATTGCAAGCGACCCAGCCGTATCCTGTCCTTATGAGCACAGGATCAAACATTCGCGAGAAGGCCGCTACGAACTCCAGGTTCCAGCGCTTCGCATTCATCGCCCTGGCTGGCGCACTTGCGGCCATGGCGATGTTCGTTTCCGGTGACGCCATGGCGGCGGTGAACCCGCTGCTTTCCTCGCGCCAGGTCGACTCCTCGGACATCTCGCCTTTTACCAAATGGACCGCTCTGATGCCGCGCTACGAAATGCAGCGCGCCGAGGCCGAGAGCAAATGCATCGGCGAGGGCTGCCTAAACAAAAAATGGGAAAAGCTGATCGGCGAGCTCGAGGGCAAGCCGGTGCAAACCCAGATCGATGCGGTGAATAAATTCTTCAACAGCATGAAGTATATTTCCGACCAGGAAAATTACGGCACCGCAGACTACTGGAACACGCCCTATGAGCTGATGGAGCGCGGCGGCGACTGTGAAGATTACGCCATCGCGAAATACATCTCCCTCAAGCGCCTGGGCGTTTCGGAAAGCGACATGCGTATCATCGTGGTGAAGGATCAGAACCTCAACGGCACCCTCCACGCGCTGCTCGAAGTGACGGTGGGTGATACCGCCCAGCTGCTCGACAACCAGGCAAAAACCGTACTGCCAGTAGCAAAAGTGTTCCACTATCAGCCGATCTTCGCGATCAATGAGAGCAAGTGGTGGGCGTATAAGTAGCGGTTTTTTCCTCGCACAGGAGGAACTTCGCACAGAAGAACGGCCTCGTAAGGGGCCGTTTTTTTGTTTTATTTGTTTCGATTTTTAGCATACGAATTGAGCATTCATATGGGAGAAACCAATGCGTTATGCATTTTCAATATTTATCCTTGCCCTGCTGCTGCAATCACCTGCGCATGCATTCATTCCGGAAGATGAAGCTATTAAGCAATTTCAAGGGAAGGTGCAGGAAGCTCTGATTCGCTCGGATTACCAATCTCTGGAAACATTGAGCGCTGAGCTGCGTCAAAATAGAAGTAGAATGCCTTCCGGACAATGGAAAATTCGTTATTTTTATTCGGCAGCCGACCAATTTGTTCAAGATAAAGTTCTTGGTTCTCAAGCAGATGCGCTTTTCTCGCGGTTGGATGAATGGTCCACACGTTACCCCCAATCGCCGACGCCACATATTCTGCGGACTAAGGCCTATATTAAGCGCGCTTGGCAGGCACGGGGCAATGGGTTTGGTAACACCGTATCGAAGGAAGCGGCAAAAAAATTCTACGCTGATATAGCGTTGGCTAAGGCGAATTTTGAAAAACACCGCGCCTTAATTACCGTCGATCCAGCTGGTTATGAAGATATGTTTGATGTAGCCAAAGCAGAGAGTTGGTCTTCAGAGCAAGTAAGCGCGCTGCTCAAGGAAGCGGTGGCGAAAGAGCCTTCTTATTACATCAATTATTATCATGCGATGATGGCCCGGCTTCCTAAATGGGGTGGCAGCATGGGTGAGGTTGATGAAATCGCGCGGTATGCTGAAAAACTGGTGCCGAATGAGGGCATGTATGCGCGTACTTACATTAATCTAAATGATGCTTTTCAGCAATCTAGTAAGCAACCCGTTAATATTTTTAGGCATACAAAATTAAGCTGGAAGGCGCTGAAACCGTCGCTCGATGCGCTGGTAATGCATTATCCGACTTTATGGAATTATGTCAATTATGCGCATTTTGCTTGCTTGGCTCAAGATGATGAGGCGGCGCCAAAATATTTAAAAATGATCGCGCAATTTCCTGAAGTGACGGTTGCGGATATGGATGCGGATTGGGGTGCTTCGCTTTATACTGAGTGTAAAAATAACTATGAAATTAAGGCTCAGCCAGATGCTATTATGCAGCGATTGACTGAGCCGCCGGTTGATGAATTGCAGCGTCGTACGCAGGAAATGTTCAGAGCATCTGAGGAGCAGCAACGTAAATTGCGCATGCCGAATGATGAGTAAATGGTCGGGGAGACAGGATTCGAACCTGCGACCCTCTGGTCCCAAACCAGATGCGCTACCAGACTGCGCTACTCCCCGACGGACGGTGGTTATCACCCCACGAGTGGGAAAAAGCAAGCGCCGTGATTGACGGAGCGTGAAATTCGCACTAACTCCTCATGCCATGAGCAATTTTTCACAGTTTTTCGGCTGCTACACGGCGCTTGTCACCCCTTTCAAGGGTGAGGCGGTGGATCATGCCGCGTTTGAATCTTTCGTCGAATGGCAGATTGGCGAGGGCGTGCATGGCCTGGTTCCCTGCGGCACCACGGGCGAATCGCCGACCTTGACGCCGGCCGAGCATGGCGAAGTGATCGCCCGCGCGGTGAAGGTGGCAAAGGGCCGCGTGAAGGTGATGGCGGGCACGGGTAGCAACTCCACCGCCGAGGCGATCGATTACACGAAACATGCCGAGAAAGTCGGTGCGGATGCGGCGCTGGTGGTTGCGCCCTATTACAATAAGCCGACGCAGGAAGGGCTATACCAGCATTTCAAAGCGGTGGCGGCGGCGACGAGCTTGCCAATTTTCATCTACAACATCCCTGGCCGGTCGGTGGTGAATTTGACGGATGCGACGCTGGCGCGTTTGGCGGAAATCAAGAATATCGCCGGTGTGAAGGATGCGACCGGCGATCTCGCGCGCGTAGCGACGCTGCGGCATTTGGTGGGGGATCGCCTGGTGCAGTTTTCGGGTGAGGATATGACGCCTGTTGGCTTCAACGCCATGGGCGGCAAGGGCGTGATTTCGGTGGTGAGCAACCTCGCGCCGAAGTTGACGGCAGAAGTGCAGAATCTCAGCCTCGCGGGCAAGCATGACGAAGCGCGGGAGTTGCATGCGAAGTTAGTGCCGCTGATTACTTCGATGTTCATCGAGACCAACCCGATGCCGGTGAAATTTGGTAGCAGCCTCATGAAAAAAACCGATGGCACCATGCGCCTGCCGCTGGTGGCGCCCACCGCCGATACGCAAGCTGCGGTGAAAAGCGCCATGGCCGCGCTGAAACTTATCTAGCCATGGCTGAGAAGGAAAAAAAATCCGTCGCGCTCAATCGTCGGGCGCGGTTTGAGTATGCAATCGAGGAAGTGTTCGAAGCCGGTTTGATGCTGCTCGGCACCGAGGTGAAATCGCTACGCCTGGGCCGCGCGAATATTTCCGATGCTTACGCAAGCCACAAACAGGGCGAAATCTGGCTGTGGAATGCGCATATCCCCGAATATAGCCACGGTAACCGCAACAACCACGAGCCGACGCGGGGGCGCAAGCTACTGCTGAACGCACGTCAAATTAAAAAGCTGGTGGGGGAGCTGAAAGTGCGCGGCACCACGCTGATTCCGCTTGAGCTCTATTTCAACAAGCGCGGCTATGCCAAGGTCGCCATTGCGGTCGCACATGGTAAGAAAAAGCATGAAAAACGGGAAGTTATCAAGAAGCGCGACTGGAAGCGGGAGCAGGGTCGCCTCATGAAAAAATAGCCGGTTTTAAGGGGAAATTAACCGCCCTGGGGCATAATGCTTCTAACCCTTCCATCCTTTAGGGAAGCTGTGGGGAAACCGCACATCGCCATTCCTTGTGCAGATGCAGCATTTCCTGCTTGCTTCCCTACATATTACTGAATAGCTAATTCGCGCCTTTGTGAGATTGAATCGCCCCATGTGGAACCAGGTACAAAAAATGCTGAACGGCAACGGAAGTGACGGTGTAATGCCGCCCGCCGTGCCGCTGCGCAAATCGGGCCCCGCATTGCATGAATTGGGCATCGGCAAGCTGGTGAAATTCAGCCCGCGCTGCCCGCTGCCGCCGCTGGCGGGGGCAGAAGCCACCGTGATTACCATCCGCAGTTACCGTTTCGGCGCGGATGTGCTGAAGAGCTACCAGCTCAGCGTGCGCGGCGCGAAGCATTATTTCCTCACCGTGGCGGAGGATGATCAGGGCCAGTATCTCGGCCTTTCGCGCCAGCTGAGCACGGCGGAGCAGGATATTTGGTTCGGCCATGATGCGCTGAGTTTTTTCACCGAAGCATCGAGCGCGAAATCCATCCGCTGCAAGGCGGATTTGATGACCGAGGGCGAATGGGCCGCGGCGCGTTACGCCAAAACGGTGGATTGGGTGGAGGGCAGCATCAGCCCCAATGAGAGCCGCCTGACGCACACGATTCATTATAGCCTGCTCGTCAACGAGGCGGGCGATAAAGCGCTTGAGATCGAGCATGAGGACCAAAGCGGCGATAACCGGTTTTTCATCACCGTCTACCGCCCGGTAGAGGATATTGTGAGCGTCGTCGCGCGGGAGGTGGAAGCGCCGTCCGCCATAGCGCCCGCAAAAGCCGCGAATGACGATGTGCCACTGTTCAAGGAACCGTCGCTAACCACGCCGCCAGCCGCGCCTGCACCGGTGGTGGAGATGCCGTTAGCCCAGCCCAAACAGCGCCAGGATTTCCGCCGCCTGGCCGAGGCAAGCGCCGAAATCCATATCGAGCGCACACCGGTGGCGATTATCAATCGCATTGAGCAAGACGAGGCGCTGCCGTCGTTTTTAATCGCGCAGGAGCAAAAGGCGGAGATGGAATATCTCTCGCTGGATGAGGTGATTCCGCCAGAGCCGGAGAAAATCCGCGTCGGCCTCACCACTGCGCAGGTGCTGATTACCCGCGCGCTGGAGAAGAATGTGCGCGTGCGCGATGTGCTGCGCGATATGGTGGGGCTGAGCTCTGGCCTGTCGGAAGAGGTGATGTTCGAAATGCCGCTTTCCGAGGAAGACTACCACACCCTCGCCATGCGCTATAAACTCCGGCCGGACCACCGGATTGAGATCCGCTCGCGCCTTGAGGATGAGCTGCGCGCGAAGCTCGGCGCACCGCGGGCGTAACTCGGGTTGCGTGCGAGCTTCTAGCTGCTAAGTTGGCGCCATGCCCAATCTCTTCACCGTTCCTGCAGGTCTAAGCATTGCCGATATCACCGCGGCGCATCTGCTCGCGCGCTACACGCCCGAGCAACTGGGCAAAGCCGTACTTTTTGTGCCCACCCGCCGCAGCGCGCTGATGATGCGCAATGCGTTTCAGCGCGTGCTCGCGGGAAAAGTGGCGATGCTGCCGCGCATGGTGCCGCTGGCAGAGATCGAGCAGGAATTTCTACTACTGCTCGGTCCACGCGCGTTTGAGATTTTGCAGGACATTCCCTCCGCCATGCCAAGCGCGCAGCAGCGCTACATTCTCACCACGCAGGTCGCCGCGTTCGAGCGCAAACGCATGGGCGCGGTGACGCTGAGTTACGCACTCGCCATGGCGGAAGCGCTGATGGGCCTGCAGGAAAAATGCGCCCGCGCCGGGGTGGTGATGACGCAGGAAGCCCTGCGCGCGCTTTATTACCGCGACGAAGCCGAGCATTGGCGCGACGCGCTGCAGTTTTTGGGCATTCTCACCGATAACTGGCCGCTGATCGAGGAGGCTTACGGCATGACGATTGCCGCGCAGCGGGAGGTGCGGATGCTCGAGGCGTTGGCGCAGGCCTGGCGCGATGCACCGCCGGAATTTCCCGTCATCGCCATCGGCTCCACCGGTAGCCAGGCGGCGACGGCGAAATTGCTCGCCACCATCGCCGATTTGCCACAGGGCGCGGTAATCCTCCCGGGCCTTGATGTGGCAATGGAGGAGGAGACTTGGCAGGCGGTAACGCCCGGCCACCCGCTGTTTCACGTGAAACAATTGCTCGATTTTTGGCCGGTGAACCCACGGGATGTGACAGCGCTGGGTGACACGCCACCGAATCTCTGGCTTGAGGCGCTGGCGCCGCTGCCACTGATTCCCGCATGGAAGCAGCGTGTGGCGCCCGAGCATGCGCATGTGAAGCTAATCCCCTGCCGCCAAGCGGAAGAGGAGGCGCGTGTGATTAGCCTGCTGCTGCGCGAGGGGCTGGATAATCCGGCCGCGCAAATTGCGCTGATTACGCCGGATGAGGGGCTGATGGCGCGGGTTGCTACCCATATGCAGCGCTACGGTGTGGCGCTCGACCGGTTGAATGCGGGTACGCTCGCCACTACCGAAACTGGCAGTCTCTGGACCGCGCTGATTGCCGCAATTGCGGAGCCCGAGCGCCAGCTGCATCTGCGCGCGTTGCTGCATCACCCGTCGCTCGCGACGAATGCGGAATTGCTCGCAGGCCTCGAGAAAGGTTGGCATGGCTTGAACCGCAGCCGCGCGGGGCAATTGCCGCGACATGAGGCGGCTTTGCGCGAACATGCCGATTATGGGGGCCTCAGCCAATTTGTGCAGCAGCTTGCGAAATTTTCGCGCCAGCAACACAGCGCGAGCGCGTGGCGTGAGCTGTGTGAGCAGCTGCTCGCATCCCGCAACGCACTCAGCGGGCAGGGGGCGGATGCGGTGCGCGAGTGCCTCGCCGCGCTGGATTATGCCGATGGTTTCGGGCCGATGGCGATCGAGGAATTCGCGGATGTGGTGGCGGAACGCCTCAGCGCCAAATGGCGGGATATTGGCCTTCACACCCACCCGCGCATTCATCTGCTCACGCCCGTCGAGGCGCGGCTGCAGCATTTCGACCGGGTGATTTTGGCCAACATGCAGGACGTGCAATGGCCGGGAATGCTCGCGATCAACCCGTGGCTGAACCTCGCGGCGGAGAAGGCGCTCGGCCTGCCGGGGCCGGAAGAGGCGGTGAGCCTGATGGCGCATGATGTGCTGATGCTGG
Source organism: Pseudomonadota bacterium (assembly GCA_048498255.1). Classification (GTDB taxonomy): domain Bacteria; phylum Pseudomonadota; class Alphaproteobacteria; order Rickettsiales; family UBA3002; genus QFOX01. Next base: position 15,956 of record JBEHYI010000003.1, read on the forward strand.
GCTCCCACGGCGAGGTGTTTCTCACCTACCCCGAGCGGGATGGCGGCAGCCCCACCGCACGTTCACGCTTTATCGAGCGGTTGGTAACGCTGCTCGCTAGCCACGGCATCGACGAATCCGCGATCACCGCCGCGCATTATACGCAGTGGGCGGAGGCGCTTTATGCCAGCACGGAATTTGCGCCCGAGGCCCCCGTGCGCCCGCTGCCGCCTGCCGATCAGCGCCCTACGCGCTTGCCGGTGACGGATATCGACAAGCTCTTCACCGATCCGTTCGCGATTTACTGCAAGCATGTGCTGAAATTGCGCCCGCTCGACCCTATCGATGCCACGCCGGAAGCGAGCGATTTCGGCCAGCTCGCCCACCGCGCCATCGAGGCACTCGCGGCGCATTGGAACGCTGAGTCGCGCCCGGCGACGGAGGCGGAGTTGCAGCAGCTCGCGAGCCTCGCGCTGCGCGAACTTTCCGAGCGGCCGAACATCGATCTCTTCTGGCGCGCGCGGCTGATGGGCGGGTTGCGCTATGTGAACGGCGTCGAGGCGGAGCGGCGCGCGGTGCTAAGTGCGGTGCTGTGCGAAGAGGTGCAGGAGGCAACGCTCACCTTGCCCAGAGATAAGCAAATCACCCTCCACGGCCGCATCGACCGGGTGGAGAAGGGCACAGAGGGCTTGCGCATTATCGATTACAAAACCGGCGAAATCCCCACCCGCAAAGCGATCCTCGATGGCCGCGCGCTGCAGCTGATGGCCTATGCGATGCTGCTATCGCCGAGCGAGCCCGTGAACGCCATCGAATATTGGCAATTGCCGCGGTTGGGAGATGTGGGGGAGATGCTGACCATCGCAACGCCGGATGCGCTGCCCGCGCTGGAGGAAAAACTGAAAGAGGCCCTCGCCCAAATGCTTGATAGTGAAACTCCGTTCCTCGCCCGTCCGGTTTCCACTAGCGCGGATGAGCGTTTTGGCAATGATTATGATGGGGTTAGCCGTTATGATGAATGGGCGGGGTGATGGAATATCGGCCAAACTTCATGAAACTGTCATGTAAGGCCCAGCAGCGGGATGCTATATTGGGCTATGACCGATCCGAAAATATGGGTGGATTCAGTTCCCCGCGCTAAGCCGCCGGTCGATACCGCATTGGCGGCCTGCGATCTTTCCCTCATTCGCAACTACGAACGGCATGGTTATGCCCAGCTACCCCATCGCGCACCGTTTTTGGCACAATTCCGCCAAGGCAAAAAGCAGCTTTCGTATATTGCCGCAGCGCATGAATTAGGCCCGGAAAATGAAACATTCGCAACGATCGACGACGCCATTGAGCGTGGCAAACCGCAATTGCTTATTCTCGAGGGGTTTGAAACCAGTAGCGGCGAGTCGCCCCAATTCATTCAAGACGAGGCCTTGAAAGCCGCGGACAAGCATTTCAAAAAATCCGGCGAGTGCCTCTACAGCGCATATCATGCCATGGCGGCGAATATTCCTTTCATGGGCGGTGAAGCGCCGACCACTGCGGTGTTCGAGCATATGGCGTCGCTGGGCTATACGGCGAAAGATGTGATGGCATTCTACCTGCTGCGCATCACTCCCCAGTGGCGCAAAGAGGGGTTGGTGAATGCCAATAATTTCGATGAATACGCCGCACGTTACCTGAAGAAATCACAAGAATTCAGCCATATTCCAGCCGAAGAGCATTTGAGTGTAGAGGAATTCAAAAACTGGTATGCAAAACATAATAGCACGGGGCTTGATTACCTTAGTATCGACGCGCAAAAAATGTCGCCCGTGCATGCACCGGATGCCAGCTATTTTGAGCGGATGCAAGCGGATGTCAGCATTCCGCGGGAAGCGCATCTCGACCGCACGATCGCAGATGCCTTAACAAAATATGACCGCGTGATGGTGGTGTATGGCAACGGGCATTATGTGCAATCTGCACCGGTGTTGGAGCATATGTTTGGCGCCGCGCCGCATTATATCAAAGATGGCAAATTAGCGTCGCATACCGCACAACTGGCGCAAGCTGTGGATGGCCCTTTGCAGGTGGCAAGCCCCGGTTAATTTTCTAAAAAAACTTCATTGGAGTGATTAGGATTTTTGGCAGGGTGAACGCTATTCCTTGCTGCGCCCGATCACCTTGAAGCCTTCCTTCTCGTAACTCTCCACGCAGCGTGCATCGCTATTTTGCTGGATGTTGTAGCCGATGAGGCCGCCCGCCATCGAGGCAGTGCTGTCGCCACCGCAAGTGGCGATTTGCTTGGTTTTGGGGTGTTTGAGGGTCGTGATCGGCGTCGCGCAGGCAGCAAGCGTCAGCAGCGCGAACAGGCAGGCGCACTTATTCATTATCGCGCGCTTTGATTTCGTCGATTTTCTTACCGATTTCAGCGATGGGATCGATGGGCTGGAAGAAGGTGCTCGCATCCGCACCGTACATTTCCGCGACTTTGAGGGTCACTTCCTCCGGCGGGGTTTGGCCTTCGGCGGAAACGATGACTTCGCCGTAGCTTTCAAAATTATAGAGGTCGATGGTACCGCTTGCTTCCGCCGCTTTGAACGCATCGAACTGCGAGGGTTTCACCGCGACATAGCACCAGAACGGCCCGCCATGGTCCATTTTGCCGTAAAGTAGCATAATGACGCGGCTTAAATTATCCGGGTTGTATTTATCGTCGGCAACAACATCGCTCATGAAAAGCCCCTTAATGTATCGACATATTAGGGGGTTGTTTCAGCAATTTCAACCAGTTTTGCGTGCCAAAGCGCCCGTTATAGCACTTTAAGGTGTTGGTGTTGCGATACAAACCACTTTCGTATGCGCATCTTCCCATTCATGGCAATTAGCGGAAGCGGGTACACGCATTTCAATCACTTGCTTGGGCGGCTGTGCTATCGCAGGGTCCGGCTGGTAGGCGCGCCGTTCTGGGTGATTGTTGATGTCCCTCTGCGCTGCTTCGCGTGCGCGCTCGTCCTCTTCCTGGCGCTGCACTTTGCTCCAGTGGTCCTTTTTCAGCTTCCAATCATCCTCCGCCGTGCGGCAGAGCGTGTCTACATCCCGCGTGCGCAATGATGTAAGATGATCGACGTCGCAATAGGCCTGACAAGCAGAAAGCGCCGGGAGCAATGCCCCCAGCGCCATCCATTTCCGCAAAGCTTGCGCGTTGATCACTACGCCGCCTTGGTTTTTGCCGTGCCCATGATTTGGCGCATGACATACTGGAGAATGCCGCCATTGCGGTAATATTCCAGCTCATCCGGCGTATCGATGCGGCAGAGCAGCTTGGTTTTGACCACCGAGCCATCCGCGCGGGTGATGGTGCAGTCGAGCTCCTTGCGCGGGGCGAGGCCGGTCGACACGCCATCGATATCGACGATCTCGTTGCCGGTGAGGCCGAGGCTCTGGCGCGTTTCACCATTGGTGAAGACGAGCGGCAGGATGCCCATGCCGACCAGGTTGCTGCGGTGAATACGCTCGAAACTTTCCGCGACGACCGCTTTTACGCCAAGGAGGAATGTGCCCTTCGCCGCCCAGTCGCGACTCGAACCGGTACCATATTCCTTACCAGCAAAAATCACCAGCGGCGTGCCATCGGCTTTGTACTTCATGGCGGCATCGTAGATCGCCATTTCCTCGCCGGTTGGGATGTACTTCGTGTAACCGCCTTCCTTGCCGCCCAGCATTTCGTTCTTGATGCGGGTGTTGGCGAAGGTGCCGCGCATCATCACGTCATGGCTGCCGCGACGCGCGCCGTAGCTGTTGAAATCCGCCGCCACGACTTTGTGGTCGGTGAGGTATTTCGCCGCTGGGCTGGTTTTGCTGATATTGCCGGCCGGGGAGATGTGGTCGGTCGTAATCGAATCCCCCAGCAGCGCCAGCACGCGGGCTTTCTTCACATCCTTCAGCGTGCCTTCGCCCACAGCGGGTTTCATGCCCTCGAAGTAAGGCGGGTTCTGCACATAGGTCGAGGCATTGTCCCAACCATAGGTTTTGCCTTCCTTCACGCCGATGGCCTGCCATTCTTTTTCGCCGGCAAACACATCCGCGTATTTCGCCATGAACATGTCACGCGTCACCACAGCATGCACCGCATCCGCCACTTCTTTCGTGCTCGGCCAGATGTCTTTCAGATAGACTGGCTTGCCATCCGGCGTGGTCGCGATCACGTCCTTGGTGATGTCGATATTCATGCTACCGGCAATCGCGTAAGCCACGACGAGCAGCGGGCTAGCGAGGTAGTTCGCGCGAATCAGCGGATGCACGCGGCCCTCGAAGTTGCGGTTGCCCGAGAGCACCGAGGCGACCACCAGGTTGTTATCCTTAATCGCGGTTTCGATATTGTCGTTCAGCGGGCCGGAGTTGCCAATGCAGGTGGTGCAGCCATAACCGGCGAGGTTGAAGCCGAGCTGATCCAGGCATTTATCGAGGCCCGATTTGCTGAGGTACTCGGTCACTACTTTCGAGCCTGGGGCGAGGGAGGTCTTCACCCACGGCTTGGCTTTCAGGCCCAGTGCGGCGGCTTTCTTGGCCACCAAACCCGCACCCATCATCACATAAGGGTTACTGGTGTTGGTGCAGCTCGTAATCGCCGCGAGGACCACATTGCCATGCTGCAATTTGAAATCCGCACCGGCGACGGCGACTTCCTGGCCAGCAGGCAGGGTGCCCACGTTGAGCTTCGGCAGTTCTTCCGCAAAGCCGGCGGTTGCGTTTTTCAATGATACACGGTCTTGCGGGCGTTTCGGGCCAGCGAGGGATGCCTCGACCGAACCCATATCCAGCTCAAGCACATCGGTGAAAACCGGGTCCGCATAATTCTCATCGCGCCACATGCCTTGCATTTTGGCGTACGCTTCGACGAGGGCGATCGTTGCCTCATCACGGCCGGAGACGTTCAGGAAGTTGATCGTCTCGGCATCGATCGGGAAGATCCCGCAGGTTGCGCCATATTCCGGCGCCATGTTGGCAATCGTCGCGCGGTCCGCCAGCGGCAGGTGGTTCAGGCCCTCGCCGAAGAATTCGACGAATTTACCCACCACGCCTTTTTTGCGCAGCATTTGGGTGACGGTGAGCACAAGGTCGGTCGCGGTCACGCCATCGTTCAGTTTCCCCGTCAGCTTAAAGCCGATCACTTCCGGAATCAGCATGGAAACCGGCTGGCCGAGCATCGCTGCTTCCGCCTCGATCCCGCCCACGCCCCAACCGAGCACGCCGACGCCGTTAATCATGGTGGTGTGCGAGTCCGTGCCCACACAGGTGTCTGGGTAAGCAACGGTTTCGTTACCTTCCTGCTTGGTCCACACGACTTTCGCCAAATACTCCAGGTTCACCTGGTGGCAAATCCCCGTCCCCGGAGGAACGACGCGGAAATTATCGAACGCTTTTTGGCCCCAGCGCAGGAACGCGTAACGCTCCATATTGCGCTCCATCTCGAGCTTCACGTTTTTCTCGAACGCATCCGGCGTGCCGTAATAATCGATCATCACCGAGTGGTCGATCACAAGATCCACTGGCGAAAGCGGGTTGATGCGCGTCGCATCCCCACCCATTTTCGCCACCGCATCGCGCATTGCGGCCAAATCCACCACGGCGGGTACGCCGGTAAAATCCTGCATCAACACGCGGGCAGGGCGGTAAGCGATATCGCGCGGCTCGTTCTTCGTCTTCAGCCAATTGCCAAATGCGGCAATATCTTCCTTCGTCACCGTTTGGCCATCTTCGTTGCGCAGCAAATTCTCAACCAGCACCTTCAGCGAGAATGGCAGGCGCGCAAAATCCACCCCCAGCGCTTTTGCCGCCGCCGGGATCGAGTAGGCGGTGTAGGTCTTCCCACCAGCGCTGAGTGAAGTTTTGCTTTGAAGGCTATTGAGTCCCATTGTAAATCTCCGTTGAATGAACTTGTTGTGGCGAAGGCCTGAGCGGATTATGAGTGGCGGCGGGTTGCGCGCAATGAAAAATCAATCACGAATGCATTGTTGCTGCATTTTGTTGGGTAGGCGGGATGAAAAGTAACAGTTTAACGTTTTCGGGGCTGCGGGTCGCGCGTGACGGCGCTTTGCTGACGGAGCCCGTGACGCTTGAGCTGGGTGCTGGCGAGATGCTTGTTGTCCATGGTGCGAACGGCTCCGGAAAATCGACATTACTAAAGACCATCGCCAACTTACTCCCAATTCATGAAGGAAGCGTTAACGTAAACGGTGTCTGGCCGCCGGAGCGTCCGCCGCTCTATTTGGGGCATAAACGAGGGCTGACCCCATCGCTGAGTGTCTATGATAATGTGGCCTTTTGGGCAGAGGCGGCGGGCTATCCGGAACTCACCGCTGCCGCCATGCGCTATTTCGACCTTGAAGATGCGGCCAGTATTAAGGTGAGCGAGCTTTCCGCCGGGTGGCAGCAGCGGGTTGCTCTCACGCGCCTGATTACCATGCCTGCGACGCTATGGCTGCTGGATGAACCGACCGCAAATTTGGATGCGGAGGGTATGGCGCTGCTGCAATCTCTTATGCAATCGCGGTTGGAGCAGGGCGGAATTATCGTGATCGCGAGCCATATGGCGATGCAGGGGGGCAGTATCCGTACCCTCACGCTCAAAGGTTTAGACGCAGAAGTTGAGGTGGCTTAAGTATGATTCCCATCCTCAAGCATGAGCTAAAGTATTACTTTAAGAATAAACAAGAAGCTATTTATTTATATAGTTATTTTATATCAATACTATTGCTCTTTCCCTTCGCCGCACACTATTCAGCCGAGGGACTTCAACAGCTTGCGAGCGTTGCTTTATGGGTTGCTTTAGCCAGCGGCATTGCCATCGGCGCTACGGGGTTGTTCAAGCGGGATGCGGAGCAGGGATTGCTGGAATATTACCAGCTGCTGCCGGGGTCGCTCGAAGGGGTGGTGTTTGCCAAATGGCTGGCGTTTTTCCTATTCATTGCGCTGCCATTAATGGCGGTTTTGCCGCTGGCGGGGCTGCTTTTCGCGCTCGATGGGGCAGCGCTCGGCCGCTATGCCATCGGGCTGTTGCTCGGTGCGGCGGGCTTGAGCATTCTCTCGAGCCTGGTGGCGGCGCTCACCAGTGGCTTGGAGAAGGCCGGGGCGATCCTGAGCCTCATCATGTTGCCGCTCTCCATACCGCTGATGATCTTCGGCGCGGAATATTGCCGCCAAACGGGGGAGCTGTGGCAGCCGCAGCTATTGTTCATGCTGGGCTTCGCGGTGTTTATGCTGCCGGTGATGTGCGTTGCAGGTGCTTATAGCATCCGCGCGGGGAATTAGTCAGACCATCTTCCTGCTTCTTGCCACTTCACGTAATCAGAACCCTGATGTTACGTGAGGGAAGCGCTGGAGATGCTGGGTTTTTCCTATGATCTTATATCGCATAATATGTATTATGGAAAATAAGTTCAGGTTCCAGTAGAGCGTGAGATGTACACAGGCGGTCTCTCAGCAATATCAGTCAATTAGCGGCTTAGCGCTCCGCGCTATCCACAGCTTGCTTACGGATGTTGAATCAAGGGATTGGTGCTTTGAGCTCAGCCTAAGCCTGCACTTCAGGTCGCTTTGCTTTCGTGAATAATCTGAAGAAATTATCCGTCGTTGCTCGCGTGAGTTCCTCGACCGATACGGACTTCACCTCCGCCAGCTTGTGTGCGGTGAATGCGGTATAAGCCGGTTCGCACGGCTTGCCGCGATGGGGTTCCGGCGCGAGATATGGCGAATCGGTTTCGACCAGCAGCCGCTCCAGCGGCACACTCGCGAAACTATCCCGCAGCGCTTGGGATTTTTTGAAGGTGATGATGCCGGACGCCGAAATATAGCCACCTAGTTCTACTGATTTATCAGATAGATATTTTGAAGAGCTAAAGCAGTGGATGAGGATTTTGAACGGGCCCTCCGCATAGGCTTCCTGCATGATCGCGACCGTATCCTCATCGGCATCCCGGCTATGAACAATCACAGGAAGATCAAGTTTGCGCGCCACGCGGATGTGCCGGCGGAATAATTCCTGCTGCGCCACGCGCGGGCTATGCTCGTAGTAGTAATCAAGCCCCGTCTCGCCGATGCCGATTACCCGTGGATGGTCCGCCTCTGCCAGCAGTTCATTTTCCATAATATCTTCGTGCGGTTCCGCCTCGTGCGGGTGAATACCGATGGAGCAATAGATCTCGGGATAGGTTTCCGCCAATCGTTTCACTTGCGCAAAATCACTCCGCTGGGTGGAAATGGTCTGCATCAGCAGCACCCCCGCCTCCCTCGCCCGCGCAATCACGCCGGCCGTATCGGCCAGTTCGGGGTAGTTTAGGTGGCAGTGGGAATCGACGAGCATGGGATCTCAGGGCTATATGTCACTCAATCTTCACATTATCCGCGTCTTTTTCATGTAAAACTACGGAAAAAGGAAGCGAATAATGCGCATTTTCATTGTACGCCATGCGGAATCCGAGGGGAATGCCAAGCGGAAGAAATATCGGCAGGCATTTGCTGCGCTTAACCTGACGGATAAGGGTAAGCCGCAGGCACAGGAATCTGGCAATCAGTTCGCCGAATGGCTGCAAGCGCGCGGGCTTGGCGGCGCCCCACTCAAAGTCTATTGCAGCATTTTCAAGCGCGCCCAGCAAACACGCGATCTTTTTCTGCAGGGGAAAGATGCGCTTGGCAACGGCTTGAACGTGATTCAAGAGCATCTTTCGGCGGAACTGGGTGAAGTGCAGTACGGCAGTTTCGATGGTTATGTTTCTGTGATGACCAAAAAGACGTTCAAAAAAGATGCCGTCGTGCCCCATGGCGAATCTTCGCGCCCGATGAATGCGACGGACAAAGCATTTCTGCAATCTGTGTTGGCGAAGGATATGTATAATGCCAAGCCCCATAATGGTGAGAGCGGAGAAGAGGTTTGTGCTCGCGCGCGGCGCTTTATTGAAGAGGAGCATATCACGGAAAGTAAAGAAGATGTCGTGCTCTTCACCCATAGTTATGCCGCGATGGCGCTGGCGGCAGTGCTGACCAACAAAGAGCCCTCCTCATGCAAGGATAGTTACAACACCATGCCCCATCTTAAGAATGGCCAGGTGCTCATGCTCGAGGGCGATGCGGAACACGGCTTTACGCAGACATTACTCGCTATCGATCCGAATAAAACGGAGGAAAAAACGCTGACCGCGTCCACCCGGCCATCGACAGAAATGAATCGCCAGCACCTCACCGATTTTAACGGCCACGCGAAGAAGGCTGCTGAGTCGCATTATTTTCAAAAGCTGCTGACTGCGTTTCATCCCGCTTCACCGCGCATGTGGCCATAGGGGGTGGATATGGCTGATCGCATTACAGAAAAACATAGCAATGTTTACTCAAAACGCCGCGAGGCGCAGGGTGTCGAGTGTTCCGTTTATTCCGACCTGTTGACGACACCGGAAGGTGCTGGCCAAACCATTGCCGATGTATGTGGGCCAGGCAATGAACCCAACTCGTTTTTCTATTACGCAGCGCTGCCGGGTGCAAACAACACGCTTTCCATCGAAACCCACTGGGAGCGCGCCGCACCATTCGCGCCGTTGACTCCGGACTTGATGGTCGATTATGCGATGGAAGTGGAACCTTCTGGCGAAATCAGAACTACGCGCGGACGTTATGCCGAAGCAGTGCCATTGCCCCCTGAAATGGTAGCCCGCAACATGCGCTTGCAGATGGAAGCCTACCTCGATGAAAATGAGCCGCTGCGTCAGCATCTCATCGATACCAAATTTCAATTGCCCGCCGCCATGCAGCAATTCCTGCCGGAAGATTTGCGCGATGTGCGGGATTTGCCAGATGGTCCGTCTCCTGTGGCCTTGCAGAAAGCGCAAGCTGGAGTCGCGCATAAGCGCAAATAGGGCTAGACCCCCACCTCTTCCACCAACCGTGGGAAAATCCCCTCCGGCTTCGGCAATGCCGTCCCCGGTACAAGCGCAAATTCCGGCGATAAGTGCTTGAATGTACGTTTGTCCGAAGAGATCGACAGCTGATCCAGCAACTTAGCCGCCGCATTTGGCGTAAATGGTTGCAGCATGATGCCGATGCAACGCAGTGATTCCGCGAGATAATACAGCACGGCGTTCATGCGCGCGGGGTCGGTTTTTTTCAGCGTCCAGGGTGCTTCTTTATCGATATATTCGTTGGCGGCGGAGGCCATGCCGAGGATCGCGCCAATCACCTCGCCGAATTTGCAGCGCTGCATTTGCTCGCGTGCGGAGCTGTGGGTGGCTTCACTCGTCACACGCACGAGATCCATCAGCGCCACATCCTGCGGTTGGATATTCGCGGCATCCACCTGCGGCACCGCGCCCTCGCAGTTTTTGGCGATCATACTCAGCGTGCGCTGCGCGAGGTTGCCGATATTGTTGGCGAGGTCGGCATTGATGCGCTCGAACATGCTTTGGCGGCTGAAATTGCCATCCGATCCGAACGGCACTTCGCGCAGCAGGAAATAGCGGGTTTGGTCGAGGCCGTATTTCTCGATGAGATGCGCGGGCGCGACGACATTGCCGAGCGATTTGCTCATTTTCTCGCCCTCGATGGTCCACCATCCATGGGCGAACACGCGTTTGGGGATGTCGAGTTTCGCCGACATGAGGAACGCGGGCCAGTAAACGGCGTGGAAGCGCAGGATGTCTTTCCCCACCATGTGCAAATCGGCGGGCCATTTGCCGTCGGCGGCGGTCCAGTAATTGGTCAGCGCATCGAGCCAGACATACATGATGTGCGCCTCATCGCCCGGCACGGGGATGCCCCAGCTGAAAGTGGTGCGGCTGATCGAGAGGTCTTTGAGGCCGCCGCGCACGAAGCTCAGCACCTCGTTGCGGCGCGCTTCGGGCAGCATGAAATCCGGATTCGCGGCGTAGAAATCGAGCAGCGGTTGCTGGTATTTGCTGAGGCGGAAGAAATAGCTCGGCTCCTCCACCCACTCCACCTCGGCACCGGTGGGGGCTTTGCCATCGATGAGTTCGCTCTCGGCATAAAACGCTTCGTCGCGCGTGGCGTACCAACCGCCGTAATTGGCGAGGTAGATGTCGCCCGCGGCTTCGAGGCGTTTCCACATTTCCTGCGCGGCTTTGATGTGGCGCGGCTCCGTAGTGCGGATAAAATCGTCGTTCGTCAGTTCCAGCATTTCGGCCATGTGGCGGAAATGCTCGCTCACCTCATCCACAAAGGCTTGCGGCGGAACCCCGGCGTTTTTGGCGGACTTCTCCACTTTCTGCCCGTGCTCATCCGTGCCGGTGAGGAACTTCACCTCCAGCCCATCCAGGCGCATGTAGCGCGC
>JBEHYI010000004.1:0-26913 GCA_048498255.1 Pseudomonadota bacterium
GCTTCACCGCCGCAATGTCATTAAGCGGCACGCGGTCGAACCCGCTCAACAACTGGCCGAAACCCGCGCGCGCGTAATCATTGCCGCCCGCGGAAATACCGCCATAGGTGCGGCCATGGAAGCCGTTCTCGAACGTGATGATGCGGTGGCGATAGGGCGCGCCGGTTTCGTAATGGTAGCGGCGCATGAATTTGATGCCGGCTTCGACCGCTTCCGTGCCGGACGAACTGAAGAAGACGGAATCCGCGAATGTCGCATCCACCAGCCGCTGCGAAAATTCTTCCAATTGAGGAGTGATGAACTGGTTCGAGCAATGCCATAATTTCTCCGCCTGCATCTTCAGCGCCGCAACGAGATGCGGATGACTATGCCCAAACGCGTTCACCGCAATCCCCGCCGCGAAATCGAGGTAGCGCTTGCCCGCATCGTCGATCAGATGCACGCCCTCGCCCCGCGTCATGGTGACACCGGTACGGCGATAAATGGGAAGGTAGGGCGTGATCGTCATAAGGACAGCGCTTTTACGCTGAAATCTGCGATTCTTCAATGGTTGATTTGGCTAGCTTTTGAGGCGCCAGCCTTTGGCAAACATGGTGCGGGCAACCAGGAAAAGCACCAAATTCGCGGCACTCAGCACCACCACGCCCAAATTCGGGTCGCTATCGCTGACGCCGATCATGGCAAAGCGGAAGCCATCAATCATATAGAAAAACGGGTTGGCGTGGCTGATATGCAGGAAAAACTCTGGCAAATCGCGCACGGAATAGAAGGTGCCTGAGAGGAAACTCAGCGGTGTGACGATGAAATTGGTGATCGCCGAAACCTGATCCGGCGTGTTGCCGAAAATACCGGTGATAATGCCCAGCAGCGAGAGCATCATCGTCGCCGCCGCCGCGAAAAACAGCAGATATGGCAGCGAATGCACCTCAAGATGCACGAAGAACGACATTGCGAGCGCCACGGTGCAGCCCACCATGAGGCCACGGGTAATGCCGCCAAGCATGAAGCCGAGCGTCAGCTCGCTCGCGGCGAAGGGAGGCATGAGCCAGTCAATAATCACGCCCTGTAACTTCGCGATCATGAAAGAGGAGGAAGTATTCGCAAACGCGTTTTGCACCATCGCCATCATGATGAGGCCAGGCGCGATGAAGGTGATGAAATGCACGCCATGCACCATGCGCGCATTGCCGCCGAGCGCGAGCGCAAAGATGGCGAGGAAGATCGTCGTCGTGATCATCGGCGCAACCAGCGTCTGGTTCCACACCTTGAGGAACCGCCAGGTTTCGCGCTTATACAGCGTCATCATGCCGATCATATTGCTCATACTGCCTCGCTCCGGTGAGAGGCTTATGTAATGCATGCGCCACGAAGTGCAAGGGTTTGCGAGCAGGATGTGACTAAGCCGCGAAGCTCGCCAGCGGCGTGATGTTGTAGCTAATCTCGCTATTGCGCGCGTAAAGCCCGGCGACGGAAAACTGCAGCCGCGCGGCGACGCGGTTGAAAGCCGATTTGCTCTCCTGGGTTGTATTTTGCCGCAGGATTTGTGCCTCCACCGGGTTGCCATTTTCATCCAATACTTCGGCGGTAACGGCCCCTTGATTACTGGTTTTCAGCGCCTGTTGCTGGCTTTCCTGCGCCGCCAAATCCGCCACCGTCACGCCCGGCGCTTCGCCATCCGCAAACAGCGCCAGCTCATCAGCGGGCGTTAGCTCGGCCTTGGGTTTGAGGAATTCCCGCAAATTCGAACGGCGCTCGTCCTCGCGATAAGCCCGGCCGCCCTTGCGTTGCGAGCCACCGCGTAGCGCGTCGTCCGGCGCATCCGTCGTAATTTGCGTTTGGATCGGAATCAGCGACCCATCCGGCGCGACCTGATATTGGTACCGCGCAGTGATCGTACTGCCGACTTGGAACGCGCTGGAGCTCGCCGCCTGCTTCAGCTGCGCGGTCACAGCCTCATCCGCCCCGCGCTCGGCATTGGCGACGCGCGCGGCTTCGGCGGAGGCGAACGGGTAGTTAAACGCTGCGTTTAAGCTGGTCATAGAGGCGCGGGTTCTTCACAACGAAGAAGTGAGTTGCAGGGAATCTAGCTCACACACCGGGCGCCGCATCGTGGCGAACGCCTCTATTGCTAAGTAATCTAGTGAATAATGCGCGAAATATCAAGTATTCTTCGCAGCTGGGGATAATTGCCATAAAAAAAGCCCCGTCGCAAAACGGGGCTTTTCAATAAGATACCGCAAAGTAACTAAGCCGACATTGCCTTGGTCAGGCGCTCGCCGGTTTGGGTCACGCACTCGTTCAGCGGCTCCGACACATCCGTCGCGCATTGGAACACCATTTCCGACACTTTCACGCTTTGCGAGAAAAACGCATCGAGGTTGGCTTTGGTAATGCGCGTGCTGAGGTCGAACATATCGTTCAGCGTGCGGCAGGTAAGCACCTGCTTGCTGAGCTCGACATTCTGCGCGAATTGCTTGTTGATGAAGCTGATCATCTCCGCCGCCAGCTCCTTGCTGACATTGGTCGCCACATTGCACACTTCGGTCAGGGTCGCCACGCTCTCGCGGCTGGCTTCCACCGCTTCCGCGGCCGCACGGGTCGCGCCTTGCGACGCACGTTGCAGCTGCTCGGAGGACTCACGCGCGAAAGCGCCGAGTTTATCCTGCACCGAGGAGGCATCGAAGCCCGGCAAATTTGGCATTTGCGCTTGGAATTGCTTCATCACCGATGACAGATCGAAGCTCGGCATCTGCGGCAATTGCGCCTGGAATTGCTTGAAGAACGCCGCCGGATCGAACGAAGCATGCGCCGAGGATTTCGCCGCTTTCGACTGACCGCTGAACATTTGCTGCATCATGTCGTTGCCCATTTTCACCATATTCTCGGTGGCAGATTTCACCGTCTCGGCTGCGTGCTGCGACGCCGCGTTCATATCGCCCTGCGCGAACGGAAGCTGATAGAGCTTCGCGCTTTGCTTGGCCCAATCGCTCGCGCCCTTCTGCCAATCAGCAGCAGCATTTGCAGCGTTTTTGTTGACCCAGCCGGATGCTTGTGCCGTCGTTTGACGTGCGGTTGACTGCGTTTTTGCAGCGTATTTCACCGTGCGTTTTGCCGATGTTTTCTTCTTTGCAGTAGCCATTGGTATACTCCGTTAGCGTGTTGTGCGGTGCAACCGTCATACTCCTTATAACGTAAAGGTCAAGTATTCAACTCAACCAATACACGAATTATTTGCTGCACCGCACTAGCGACTTGAAATGATTACCCATTCGCCACTTTTGACTTGGGGGTATTGAGTTCGCCGCGCAGTTGCTTCGACGCCGCGACCATCGCCGCGAGCGCCTTCTCGGTTTCTGGCCAGCCACGGGTTTTCAAACCGCAATCCGGGTTCACCCACACTTGGTTGGCATCCAGCACCTCGAGCGCTTTGCGCAGCAAGGTCACCATTTCCTCCTGCTTCGGCACACGCGGGCTGTGAATGTCGTACACGCCCGGCCCGATCTGGTTCGGATATTTGAAATCGACAAACGCTTGCAGTAATTCCATCGCCGAGCGCGAAGTCTCGATCGAAATCACATCCGCATCCATATCCGCGATGCTTTGCATAATATCGTTGAACTCCGCGTAGCACATATGCGTGTGGATTTGCGTCGCATCCTCAACACCCGCGGCACTGAGGCGGAACGAATCCACTGCCCATTTGAGGTAAGCCGCCTTATCCGCATTGCGCAGCGGCAAACCCTCGCGCACTGCCGGTTCGTCAATCTGAATCACGCGAATGCCCGCTTTTTCGAGATCCACCACTTCGTCACGAATCGCCAAAGCAATTTGCTTACAGGTCGTCTCGCGCGGCTGGTCGTCACGCACAAAGCTCCATTGCAGAATCGTCACCGGGCCGGTGAGCATGCCCTTCATCGGGCGGTCCGTCAGCGTCTGCGCGAAAGCGCTCCAACGCACGGTCATGGCCGAAGGACGCGACACATCGCCGAAAATAATCGGCGGTTTCACGCAGCGCGAACCGTAGCTTTGCACCCAGCCATTGCCGCTGAAGGTGAAGCCCGCGAGCTGCTCGCCGAAATATTCCACCATGTCGTTGCGCTCGAACTCGCCATGCACCGGCACGTCAATATCGGCCTTCACCTGGTAGTCGACGCACTCTTTCGTCTTCTGCTCGAGGAAGGATTCGTAATCCTTCTCGCTCAGCTTGCCCGCCTTGAAATTCGCGCGCGCCTGGCGTACTTCCGCCGTCTGCGGGAAGGAGCCAATCGTCGTCGTCGGCAGCGCCGGCAATTTCAGCAGGGCTTGTTGCGCCTTCACACGCTCACCAAACGCGTGTTTGCGCGCGAACATCTTGTCCGTCACCGCAGCAAGGCGGCCCTTCACCGCGTCGTTATGAATGCGCTTGCTGGTCCGGCGCGCCGCAATCGCTTCCTTATTCTCCGCGAATTGCGCCTGCACGGAAGCTGCCGCCTCGCCGCCTTTCAGCAACGCCGCGAGCACCGCGATTTCTTCCAGCTTCTGCTGGCCAAAGGCGAGCCATTGCTTCAACTCCGCATCGAGCTTCGTCTCATTCGCCAAATCCACCGGCGTATGCAGCAGCGAACAGCTCGGCGCGACGATCACGCGGTCTGCACCCAGCGCTGCTTTCGCCTTCTCCAGCATCGCCAGCGAATTCGCGAAATCGTTCTTCCAAATATTGCGGCCATCCACCACGCCGAGCGACAGAATCTGGTTCGGCTTCACTGCCTTCAGCACCGCATCGAGCTGGCCGGGTTCGCGCGCAAGATCGACATGCACGCCCGCCGTACCCAAGCCAAACGTCAGCTCCGCATTTTCACGCAAACCCGCGAAATACGTCGTGAGCATGATTTTGAGGCCGCACTGATTCAGCTCAGCATAGGCCGCTTTGTAAGCCTCGCGCTGCGCATCGCACAGATCCATCGCCAAATGCGGCTCGTCGATCTGCACCCACTCCGCGCCCTCGGCCTTAAGTTGCGCGAGCAGCTCTTTGTATACCGGCAGCAATTTCGCGAACAACTTCGCGCGATCCGCATTGCCCTGCACCTTGCCCAGCGCGATGTATGCTACCGGCCCAATGATGACCGGGCGCGTGGTGTAACCGAGTGCCTTCGCTTCCTTGAAATGCTCAATCACCGGCGCATAGCCAAGTTTGAACTCGGTCGCCTCCGTAAATTCCGGCACGAGGTAATGGTAGTTCGTGTCGAACCATTTCGTCATTTCGCACGCCACCACATCCACGCCATCCTTCTGGTGGCCGCGCGCCATTGCGAAATATAAATCCAGCGGGTCATTCTTCAGCGCATCGTAGCGCTTCGGACTCGCGCCAAACATCAGCGTGTGGTTGAGCACCTGATCATAAAATGCGAAATCGCCGCTCGGAATATGGCTGATATGCGCCTTATGCTGGCGCTTCCAGTTCTCGGCACGAATATCCTTCGCCACCTGCATCAGCGCATCGCGGCTCGAATCTCCCTTCCAATAGCTCTCAAGCGCCTTTTTCAGCTCACGCTGAGCGCCGATGCGGGGAAAACCAAGGTTTGCAGTGGTAGCCATTTTGTATCTCCTAAATTGCTAGGCAGCACCCGCTGCCTATGGATGGTTGTGCCAAAATTGGACGAAAAATTCGAACAAATGCGGATGGGTGGTGTAGCACCACCAGCAAAGGAATCAAGGGAATCCGTGCGATTTTTGTGAATTATTCAAGGTTGCGTCAGCGAAAGCTCAACTAGCGCTTACTCGCCTGCGCCATCTGCGCCCTGAGGCGCGCTTCCATCACCGGCGCCAAAATCTTCGTCGCCGCGCGGTAGGTGACATGGCTGTAATCATAGAACATCGGCACGCCATCGCGCGTCAATTTCGCGCCATCCTTGAAGAAAATATCCTGCACCGGCACGTAATAAACATTACGGTGCGTCGCCGCGATCTTCTTGAAAATTTCATCCGCCGCATGGTTATTCGCCTTATTCTTCGTCTCATTAATCGTCAGCATCTGCGAGGTGTGGTTAAACTCCGCCAGCGCCAGCACCTGCGGCACATCAACATCCGGTGAGGCGACGGCGCCCACAAAAATCACCGTTTTGCCCATGGCAGTGATCGCCTCCACCTCCTTCTCCACCGCCCGCGTAAACACGGCTTCCGTCTCCGCCGCGCTCAAACCCTGCGATTTCTCATCGCGCAGAAAGGTGCGGTACGACCCGCCAATCTCCGGCCACACGCCCGTAATCGCCGGCACCCAGCGCGAGGTAATCACCACCTGCGTAATCTCGGGCGAATCGGCAAGCGCCTGCATCACGCGCTGCTTCATCGCCGTACAATCCGCCATATCCACCTTCGGCACCGTCTCCGCCCCCAGCAAAAACGGGCAAGCACACAGCGCCCACATGCTGCCCGCTCTGCCCTTAAATTGCGCCATATGCTCAAGCGCCGGGCGCAGCGCCTGCGCGTGCGAATCGCCCAGCAGCACATAGGAAACGGGCTTGTTCTTCGCGCCGAACTTGCATTCCCCCGCCCGCCCCTGCTTCTCGAACGACGCACAGGGCTCGCTCAGCGGGTCGCGGTCCGCCGCCGCGGAAAGCAGCTGCTCCACCTTAGCATTCAGCCGGTGCGGCAAGCCATGCGTCACCAGCATCACGCTGCACATCACCACCGCCACGCCAAGCAAAATGCCAAGCGAACGCACCAGCTGCTTCCCCGGCACCACGGATTTTTTGCGAAACGGCGTTTCGATATATTTCCAGCTCAGCACCGAGAGCACAAACGACAGCGCAATCGCGCCGATGGATTGCGCCAACGTGAGGCTCAGATTCGCAAAAATCATCCGCGCGAAGACAAGAGCGGGCCAATGCCACAAATAAAACGAGTAGGAAATGAGGCCAATGAACACAACAGGCTTCAACGACAGCAGCCGCTGCACAATTTCCCCCGGCCGCGCGCAATGGATCATCAGCGCCGCACCAATGCACGGCACCAGCGCCACCCAACCGGGCAGCACATCCTGCGGACGGAAAATAAACATCGCCGCGATGAGTCCCACCAATCCACTAATGGAAAGAAATTCACGCACCGCCCGCGAGCCCACCTGCGGCAACAGATTCGCCGCCAGCACCGCCCCCAGCGTCAGCTGCCAGGCCCGCGCGGGCAGCAGGTAAAACGCCGCCGAGGGCACATGGTAGGAAAGCCAAACCGCAATCGCAAACAGCGGCACAATCACCCAGGCCAGCACCCTGCGCGCTGAGAGCTTCAGCTTCGCGCACAGCACCAAAATCACCGGGAAGACCATGTAAAACTGCTCCTCCACCCCGAGCGACCAGGTATGCAGCAGCGGCATGAATTCGGATGTCGGCGAGAAATACCCGCGCAAACTCCAGAAGTAAAAATTCGCCGCCGATAAAATCGCTGCCAGGCTCGAATAAGAGAGGTTCTTCACATGCTCCGGCAGCGCAATGAACGGCGCGACGCACAGGCAACTCAGAATCACCGTCAGCAGCGCGGGGATAATGCGGCGAATCCGCCGTTCGTAAAACCCGCGGAAAGTGAAACTCCCCTCCTCGAGGCCGGTCAGAATAATCCGCGAAATGAGATAGCCGCTGATGACGAAAAATACATCGACACCGAGGAACCCGCCGGTCATGCCCGCCAAATGCGCGTGGCATAGCACCACCGGCACAATCGCCAGCGTGCGTAATCCGTCAATCTCAGATCTGTAATTCAGGCTCATGCGCCGAACCTAATCAGGCGCACACGGCTTGTAAATCACGCAGAATTTAGCTGTGAGTTACCGGGCGCGACGCATGCTGAATCAGCACCGCAAGCAAGCGCCACAGTACCCAGGCATTCAGCGTGTGCCACAGGAAATGCGTGCCGATGGCAAGGCTTGGGCACACCGCACTATCCACCGTGCGCAGCGTCAGCGATAACGTCCACACCAGCAGCGCCAATGTAAATACCCGGCCAATCTCCGGCAGCCGCACACGCAACTTCACCGTCATTACCACCAGCGCGAAATAGGTTGGAATATACATGATCGTGCCATTCAGCACATCCGGCGGCAGGAATCTCTGCGCCGCAATCCCCGCCGCGAAATACACAAACCACCACAGGAACACCTTGCTCCACGGCAACGCAAATAACCGCCGCAACGCCGAAACAATATACGCATTGATGAACAAAGTGATTGGAATCACATCCATCAGCACCGTCGCCTTATCCGGCGTGAAATGCCACAAGCTACTGCCAATGCCGATGCAATACATAAACACCACCATCAGCCACAAATCCTGATGGGGAGCCGCAATCCGCGCGCGCTTCAGCGCCATGCCGGAAAGCACCGCCGCCACAATAAAAAACAAATTCGTATAGAGATTCAGCGGCTCCGCAAACGCACCCACATCCCCCGCCCGCTCGCAGTAACTATCGAGGTAATTGATCACGCTGTCGCTCATACGCCCAACCTAAATCATCGTCGAGTCGCCCGCCATACGTTTCAACCGCGCGACGCGGTTCACGTTGCGGACCAGCTGTTTCAGCAAAATATAGAGCAATGTCGCATTCAGCATATGCCACAGGAAATGCGTCCCCGTCGGCACCATCGGGCAAATCTCGCGGTCAATCGCGCGGCAAAACAGCGACACCACCCCAACAATCGACGCCATGAGAAAATGCGTCGCCGATGGGCGCGCCTTAAGGTAGAGATGCACCGCAATCACGATCAGCGCGATCATGCTCGAGAGATAGCCGATCGAGTCGTTCAACGAATGCGGGAACTGCGCGACCAGCATGTGCGAAAACCCGACAAACGCGACAAAACACACAAAAGCCTGAAATTTCGTCGTCCGCCCAATGCGAAACAGTACGCACCAAAAATAAAGGATAATGAACAGCACAATCGTCAACGTATCCGCCATCTCCGTCAGCGGCGACGGAAACGCGTGAAACACCACCGAGTTAAAACCGATAATAAAGGTAATAAATGTCAGCGCATGCACATCCCAAATCCATTTGCCCTTAATATCCTCATGCCGGTGGTAATGGCGGTAAATCGCCACCGCGACAAACATGAAAGCAAACGAGGAGAGCACATTCAGCGGTTCGGCCAGCGGGCCCAGGGCTGCACGTTCACAAACCCCATACCAATGCGTTAGATTTTCCGTCTTCATTCCTCTAACCTATCAGAAATTTATTGCGAATTCGCTAAGATTCTGTGCTGCGCTGCGTCAATTAATGCGCCACGGCAATCGCCCCATGGTAGAAATACCGGCCCAAACCCAGGGTAAACAGGAAATCACCGTAAAGCGCGTGCTCCAGGCTCACCAACGCCAGCGAATGGGTGCGCTGGTAGGTCCGCGCGAACATCAGGCCGCCGACAGCGCATAAAATCGGCGCCACCCAATTATTGAACGCAATATGCGCAAAGCCAAACCCCAAGCCGCTGAGCAGTAGAATCGCGGCGGGTGACAGCAGTTTTTCATACCGCGCGAACAAATAGCGGCGGAAGATAATTTCCTGCGGCACCACGGAAAGCAGCGGATACGCAAGCATCACAATCAGCCAGAATTTCGGGTTCCCACGCATGAAATTGAACAAAAGCTCCGGGTTCAGCGCGTAAGTCACCGCAAAAAGCAGCGTCGCGCACAGCACAAACCGCTTCAACACTCGCAGCAATTCCGCGCGGGGAATGCGCCCCAAACCCCACCATTCCCGCGGCGTTTGCGGCTTCGCGAAATTGGCGAGATGGTGGCACAGCAGCGCCATCATCCACACCACCGGCAAAATGGTATAAGGCGGCAACACCAGCCACAGCAGCAGCGGCACGCCCAGCATAAACGCCGCGAGCTCGCTGAACACCACCTGTTTCCGGGAGAGAAAATGCATAACCCTGTGTAGCAGCCAGTTTGCGCCTGGCCAGTAAATTATGGATAAGCAACTATCCGCACCCCGATAAAACCATTTGCCAGGAAAAAACCTTTATGCCATAGAAGCCGCCTGCCGGTAACGGCGCTGATGGTTTTCCGCGATAGCTCAGCGGTAGAGCACCCGACTGTTAATCGGGCGGTCGCAGGTTCGAATCCCGCTCGCGGAGCCATTTCTTCTTCACTCGTGAAAGCCCAGTCAAACCAAGGCTTTCCGAGTTCGAGTGAATAACTTCCCCAAATCCATAGCCGCCGACAAGATTGAAATTTATAGTTAATTTCATTCGAATCCTAAATGGGTTTTTCATGAAAAAGCGTAAGCCGATGAATCAGCAGGAACTGGAAACGGTAGTCGATTTCTGCAAACTACTTTTAAGAATTAGAAACCGCTTAGACGATGAGGAAGAAAATGAGCAAAGGTCTTCATTACCTGTCGTTGACCACGGCGCCAATCATTGCCTTTGATCACAAAAACGAACCCTGTGGGCACGGCACCGGTTTTTTTCATAGTGAAGATGAGGCCTGCGTCAATTTCGTAACTAACTGGCATGTTGTCACTGGCCAGAATCATGAAACTCCGGGTTTCAGTAAAAACGGAGTCAGACCAGAAAGCCTTCAAATAGAACTGGCGACTTTAGGCGGCACTTTTGAAGGCGGAAAACACATTACCCTAGGTAAGAAGGTTAAAATAACGCTGACTTTGTATGATAATGAGCAGCAGAAATTATGGTTTGAACACCCATCGCTTGCGGAGAAAGTGGATTGCGTTGTTTTACGCGTTCCTAAAAGCGTCATAACTCAATTTGAGGGGTGCTATCACACGATTCAAGGCTGTACAGATTTCGAAAGTCAGTACAGTCCTGATGTCACAGACACTGTTTTTGTAATTGGCTATCCGCTGGGCCTCTCAAGCGCAGGCG
Organism: Pseudomonadota bacterium; assembly: GCA_048498255.1. GTDB lineage: Bacteria > Pseudomonadota > Alphaproteobacteria > Rickettsiales > UBA3002 > QFOX01. The sequence goes on from JBEHYI010000004.1 coordinate 10,850, forward strand.
GAATTATTCCGATTTGGAAAAGAGGCAGCATCGCTTCTGATCCAGTTATAAATTACGACAAGTTGCCCTGTATGTTAATTGACAGTCGGGCCTTTACAGGAATGTCGGGTTCGCCCGTTATTGTTAGCCATGCAGGCTTTTGGTCGCCTTCCGGTAAAATTCATGACGGACAATTAGGCACCGTTACAGATTTCATTGGGGTTTATTCTGGTAGGCTGAAAAGTAAGTTGGATACAGATAAAGATATTTCCGATATAGGCAAAGTCTGGAAAAAAGAGGTGATAGATGAGATTATAGCATCTATCAAAAATGCTTAGTGAACCGGGACTAGATTCGAACCACCAAAGAACTCTTTAAGCAGCATAACATTTTGTCTTGCCGTTGCATCAGTTCGAATATCGTCCACCGCTGAGAGCCATCACTTAAACACCCCACTCCCCAAAAACCTTGCCACCAACGCCATCACGCGCGGATGATAGGTCAGCATCAAATGCGATACTGGCACCAGCACATGCGCCTTCATCCCATCCAGTTTCGTACTCTCGACCGATACTTTCCCATCGCTCGGCACACCAATAATGCGCGAGCAAATCACATCGAGCGACTTCGTGCCGGCGATGATACCCAGCTCAAAATCCACCGGCGCGAACAACCCGTCTCGTCCATGATTACGCGTCGTCAATTGCTGCCCCGCCGGGCCATACATGCGGCGATACAACACCCAATCCTTCAAAAAATCTGCCACTTCGCTGCCATGGTTTGGCGTACCAAGCATCACCACCCGCCCTACGCGTGGCCGGTAGCGCGCAATATACGCCCGTGCCAGCAATCCGCCCATAGAATGGCACACAAAATGGACCGGCCTCTCCCCCGCAAAATCACGAATCGCCGGGTGGATATGCTCCGCCAGTTGCTCAAGCATCAGTCTTGTAGAGGGATAAGTGAGATTCAGAACCTCATACCCGCAGCGGCGCAAATACCACGCGAGCAGCGCCATGCTTTTACCCGTGCGCCAAATGCCGTGAAGGAGAACAACCTTCGGCTTTTCGTGCATTAAGCACTCGCCCGTTTCAACCGGTCCGCAATCGCCTCACCCAGGCCCTTGGCCGGAATCGGCATCACCACAATCGCCGTATGCTCGGGCTTATCCAGCGCGCGCATATAGGCGAAGAGATTCGCTGCCGCCTCGACCACATCGCCGCTCGGCGAGAGGTTCAGCGTTGTCACCGCCCCCGCGAGTGGCTCCGGCCCAAACGCGAGCAGCGCCTCGCCCGGCTTCACATCCTCGGCATAGAGCCGCATCGGGATCGACGGTTTATAATGGCTCGCCAGCATCCCCGGCGACTTATGCGCCCCGTCGCTGCCCGCTTCCTGCACCAGCAATTCCTGCCGCGCGGCACTCGCCACCTTTTTCACCACATTATCCTTATCGCTCGGGTACAGCACCGCCTCGAGAATTTGCTTCGTGATGCTGCCCGGGCGCAGCAGCGCCGGCGTATCGCCCGAAACATCCACCACGCTGGACTCAACCCCGTGCTGACACGGCCCACCATCGATAATCAGCTTCACCGCCTCGCCGAATTCGTCGCGCACATGCTGCGCCATCGTCGGGCTGATGCGCCCGCTGCGATTCGCGCTCGGCGCCGCGATGCCGCCGCCAAATGCCTTGAGCAATTGCTGCGCAATCGGGTTCGCCGGAATGCGAATCGCAAGCGTATCCCCGCCCGCACACACCAACTCACTGATCGGGCAAAACACCCGGCGTTTCATCACCAGCGTCAGCGGGCCGGGCCAAAATGCCTCCGCCAATTTCTCCGCCGTTTTGTTCCATTGCACATAGCGCCGCGCCGTCGCCTCATCCGCCACATGCATAATCAGCGGGTTCTGCTTCGGCCGATCCTTCAGCGCGAACACTTGCGCGACCGCTGCGTTGTTCGTCGCATCCGCGCCAAGCCCATAGACCGTCTCCGTCGGGAACGCGACCAGCCCCCCCTCACGCCAGATACTTACGGCGTTATCCACAGTTTTGGCGTCTATATCTAGTATTTGAGGCTGCATGATTGACAACATATAGTAGGTGAATTACATTCTAGCCAAGAAAAGCTAGTAACGTATCCACAGCTTGTGGGGATTACTAGAAGTCGCTCGGCAAGTATAAAAAAGGTAGCGCTGTGGTAGCAAAGATCATCACGATTGCACAGCAAAAAGGTGGCGCAGGCAAAACAACCATGGCCGCCCATTTGGCGGTGGCATGGGCGGCATCGGGCCGGCGGCGCGTCGCGATCATCGATATCGACCCGCAAGGCTCCCTCACCCAATGGTATAAAATGCGCGAGCACCGCTTAGGTGTTGGCGAAACCAACCTCACCTGCGCCGCCATTTCCGGTTGGCGCGTGCGCAGCGAAATCGACCGCCTCAGCCGCACGCATGACATTATCGTGATTGATTCCCCCCCACATACGGATGCGGAGGCGCGCACCGCCATTCGCGCGGCGGACCTTGTCGTCATCCCCCTCCAACCCAGCCCCATGGATGTGTGGGCGACCAGCGCCACCATCCAAATCTGCAAGCAGGAGCGCGTGCCGGTGAAAATGGTGCTCAACCGCGTGCACCCGCAAGCGAAGCTGACGCAAGCCATCTCGGGCGAGATGGTCGGCCTCACTGCCAACCGCTTCGGCAACCGCATCATCTATGCGGGCAGCATGATGCAGGGCTACGGCGTGACGGAGGCCGAACCCAACTCCCTCGCCGCCGGTGAAGTACGCGCGCTGGGGAAAGAAATCATCGATTATTTGAACAAAAAAGCCGCCGCTGCTAAGGTGAGTGCGTAAACAGAAATTACTTAGAATAACCCCGGCTAAAGCCACATCCACAGGCTGTCATTCCCGCGAAGGCGGGGATCCAGATCAAACCATACGCACCATTCGTGGTATGGGCCCCCGCCTTCGCGGGGGCGACGGCTGGTGGATGTGGCAAGACCTTGCCTATGGGCAATTCGGGTACTAAATTCTAAGTGCTGTTTTTAAAACCAACATCGCTGCAAAAAGCAAAAAAGCAGCACCAACCGGAGGCAACCATGACCGATACACTCTATTACACCACCCACAACTCCGCGATTGGCCAATTGCTCCTGGTCGCAAGCAGCCGGGGGCTACGCTACCTCACCCTCCTCGCCAAAAACGAGGATGCAACCGAACATCTCGCGCGCAAATTCAGCACGCCGCCGAAGCTCACCCTCATGGAGCTCGACGCGTTTTTCACCCGCACCGCCGCTGCGATTGACACCTACCTCGCGGATGGCAGCAAACTCCCCACCCTCGCGTATGACCTCGCGGAAGGCACCGCCCTGCAACGCGCCGTCTGGCTCGCCATCGCCAAAGTGCCGTATGGTGAAACCATCAGCTACACCACGCTGGCCGAAAAAGTTGGCTTCCCTCGTGCCGTGCGCGCCGTCGCCTCCGCCTGCGGCGCAAACCCCGTGCCGCTCATCATCCCCTGCCACCGCATCATCGCGAAGGATGGCGGGCTGGGTGGGTTTAGTTTGGGTGGGCTCGATGTGAAGGAGCGGCTGTTGGCGCTTGAGGGGCAAACAGTGGCGGTGGCGGCTTAATGCCTACTTTTCAAGTTGGTTTGCTTGAAATTTTTCAATTTGATGCCCAAGCCCATTTAATGTGCTCACAGGCTTTGCAAATACATTAATCATCGACATAAGCTTCGTGCGCCACACAAGTTGTTGTGTCTCGGAATTTATAAGGTCTTGATGGCCTGTTTGGGAATTCATAAGGTCCTGACGGCTAGTATCGTCACTTGGCAACATTGCATTCCGTGCGTACATTATATCCGATAAATCAGTAGCCAACTTATCTAAACGTACTGTCCGATCCGCATCTTTTAAATCTAAGTCAATAAATTGCATGAGCGCTGCATACAGCGCATCCATGTCCTCTACTTCCTGTTCTGCTTTTTTAGGAAACAGCTTTGCTAGGGTCTCACGGGCTGGGTCAGAGCCTACATCCTTTATCCCACTCAAGAAATTTTTTACTTCTGTCTGCTTCTCAATCATTGCCTCGATGAAATCACGGTGGATGCACAGCCTTTCCCACTCCAATTTGTAGAAGTCAAATTCCTGTGCTGCTTTTTCTGCCATGGTCTGCTCAGTTCCATTTTCCGTCACATGCCTGAACAGAACTTCCGTGCTTTTACCGTTGATCCTGGTCACTGTATCATGATGCTGTTTGCACAGCGCATGCAATGGCGACAAAATTTGCGACAACCGAGTGGCATCACTTTTAGCAAGAAAAGCCAAAATACTCGGCTTCTTTTCGGGCGATTTTTCTTGCATGCTTTTCTCCGTGCTTATATCGCGATAGTAATAAAAGCCGGTTAATATCTCATTAAAATTAGCCTATTAATCTATTAAGATTTAGACAATTAGCCCACTTCCCCCACCGTCCGCGCCTCAATCACCAGCGCATGCAAACCCGCATCAATCAACGGTTTCAGCGCCGCATACACCAGCCGGTGGCGGGCGACGGCGTTGAGTCCCTCGAACTTTTCGCTCACCACAATCACTTTGAAATGCGACTCACCCCCCGCCCGCGCGCCTGCGTGCCCCGCATGCTGCGCCGAATCATCCTGAATGTGAAACTCACGCGGTGCGAAATGCTCCACTATGAGCTTTTCCATTTGATCGGCCACACCCATGATTTTTCCTACTCCGGTAGTTGAAAGCTTGCGGAACTTACGCGATATTACCCCGATATGGCAAAGCGAAAAAAATCGGAGAGTGTGGAATCGACCGGCCACCGCTGCAATTGGGGCGATTGCCTGAACGAGGGCAACTTCCGCGCGCCGCGCAGCCGCGACCATTTGCACGAATACCAATGGTTCTGCGAGGAGCACATCGCCGCGTTCAACAAAAAATGGAACTATTTCGAAGGCATGGGCGAACAGGAAATCTACAACTTCCAGCGCGACGCCACGACCGGCCACCGCCCCACCTGGCGCATCGACCAAATGAAAGGCAACCCCGCCGCCAAGCTCGAGGAAGCCTTCGGCCGCATGTTCGGCGATGCAGGCGGCGTCAATTACAAAGCCAACACCAAACCCATCAACGCCCGCGACAAAGATGCGCTCGCCACCCTTGACCTCGAACACCCGAGTGATAAAGCAAAAATCAAAGCGCAGTACCGCGAGCTGGTGAAAAAATATCACCCGGATGTCAATCGCGGCAACACGCGCGCCGAAGAAACGTTCAAGAAAATCACCCGCGCGTATCACCATTTGGTCGCGCATTATTTGGAGAAGTAGAGTGAGAAGAGCATCAAGAGTGAAAAGAGTTTTAAAAGTTGTAAATGTGGACAGCATTTCACAACCACAGTCGTCACTCTTAAAACCCTTAAAATCTTTCTCACCCTTCAAACTCTTTAAACTCTTCAAACCCTTCCCACTCCTCTCACTTCTCCTTCTCTCCTCCTGCATCCTCGTCGATGATTTTTCGCCGCAATGGGAGAAAGGTAAAACCGATAGCTGCACCAGCAAAATCGCCAGCGGCATCTACTATTCCGAGTTCCGCCGCAACCCGGAAGGCAAGGAGATGAACGACCTCGCGCATGTGATGACGCTCGGGCAGCAGCATTTCCTCATGCTGAAGCAGGACACCGCCGACAAAGGCGGGCGCATGTACCGCTTCCGCGTCATCAACGGCATTTTCCAGCGCTACCGCCTCAACCCGGTGATGAAAAAACAATTCGAGCAGGATTACCCGAACGCCCCCGTCAGCCTCGCGCATGATACGGTGACGCTTGCGCAGCTTGGCCCCAAAGAGATCGCACTGCTTGATGAAATCGCGGATAAAAAAGACTATTGGGAAATCGAAGACCAGATTCTCTACAACACCGCCCTCAATCCGCTTTGCATCTACGAAGACCGCGACCTTGAAAAATTGAAAGCAAAGAAAGCCAAAAAATGACCCAATCCCAAGATAATTTCGAAGCGGAGCCCACCAAAAAACTGACCACCGAAAAACTCTTCGGCTTCGCGTCGGATCTCAAGCTGCAAGGCTTCGCGACTTCGCATCCGCTGGTGCCAACGGTGGATGAAACCTACCAGTTCGACCGCGCGACCACACTCGCCATCCTCGCCGGATTCCAGCATAACCGCCGCGTGCTGGTGCAGGGCTATCACGGCACCGGCAAATCGACACATATCGAGCAGGTCGCCGCGCGCCTCAACTGGCCCTGCATCCGCGTCAATCTCGATTCCCATATCAGCCGCACGGATTTGATCGGCCGCGACGCGATTGTGGTGAAGGATGGAAAACAAGTCACCGCGTTTGCGGAGGGCATCATCCCCTACGCGCTGCGCCGCCCAGTGGCGCTGGTGTTCGATGAATATGACGCGGGCCGCCCGGATGTGATGTTCGTCATCCAACGCATTCTCGAAGCGCAAGGGAAACTGACATTGCTCGACCAAAACACCGTCATCACCCCGCACCCCTATTTCCGTATTTTCGCGACGAGCAACACGATTGGCTTGGGCGATGCGACGGGCCTCTATCACGGCACTCAGCCCATCAACCAAGGGCAGATGGACCGCTGGAACATCGTAACAACGCTGAATTACCTGCCCGCCGAAGTGGAAGAAAAAATCATCGCCGCGAAAAACCCATCGCTGCAAAACGCCAAAGGCAAAAAGCTAATCAGCACCATGGTGGCAATGGCGAACCTCACCCGCGCCGGGTTCATCAATGGCGATATCTCCACCGTCATGAGCCCGCGCACCGTCATCACCTGGGCGGAAAACTACAGCATTTTCAACGATACCGACATGGCCTTCCGCCTCAGCTTCCTCAACAAATGCGATGAAATGGAACGCGCCACCATCGCGGAATATTACCAACGCTGTTTCGATGTCGATTTGCTGAAAGCAGCGTGAAACATCCCTCCAACAGCGAGAACGAACGCGAGTTCCTCGACCGCCAGGCCGAACTCGCGCAAGCGCTTTCGGGCAAAGCGGAACTGAAGGTCAGCGTCGGCCTCAACCGCATCACGGATGAGCCGCTCAACAACCAAGAACTCATCATGATTTCGCGGCCCGCCGGTATCACCCCTGCCGAGGCGACGCGCCATATGCGCGGGCAGGTCGATCTCGCCGCGCTTTCGCTCAAGCACCACAACACACAGCTGCACGAAGCCAAACGCCCGATGGATGCGCAAGCAGCGGCGATGTTCGATGCGCTGGAGCAGATTCGCCTCGAGGCAATCGGCAGCCACCTCCCCGGCATCCGCCATAACCTTGCGGAGCGGCACGAGCAGTATTTCAAAGCGAAGGGCTATGATGTGCCGGGCGAAGGAATTCCGAACACGCTGCCGGATGTGGTGGCGATGATCGCGCGCGAAGCCATCACCGGCGAAAAGCCGCCCGCCGCCATCGAAGCGCGCGTGAGGGACATGCGCCCCTGGGTCGAAAAAGCCGCCCTGCCCCACATCGCCCAACTCGCCGAAAAAGTGCCGAGCCAGGAGCAATTCGCGCGCGTGGTGGAGCATATTTTGTTCGACCTCAAACTCGTCACCCACCGCCCCGGCAATGTCGAAGGCGGCGAAGGCAATCCATCCGATAGCCCGGATGTCGTCGGCCATCAGGACGAGGACGAAAACGCGGATGAGATGCAAACCGAGCAGTCGCAATCGCTGCAATCCGCCGGAGAGACGGATGAAAATGATTACGGCGAACAGAAGGAAGTGAAAGCCCCCGGCGATTTCGACAGCGACACGGAAGAAGAAAACAACGCGCAGGACAAAGCCCCCAAAAGCGGCCAAAACATGCCGGAAATTCTGATCGACCACGCCGCGAGCTACCGCGCTTTCACCACCCAGTTCGATGAAATCGTGCCCGCGAACGAACTCGCTTCGCATGAGGAACTCGATCGGCTGTTCGAAACCCTCATGCTGAAAGTGAAGCAATACCACACCGTGACGAGCCGCCTCGCTACGCGCCTGCAACGCCTGCTCATGGCCCAGCAAACCCGCCAATGGATGTATGAGCAGGAGGACGGCATGATCGACAATGCGCGCCTCGCCCATATCGTCGCGCGGCCGGATACGACGACGATTTACAAGGTGGAGCAGGACACGGATTTTCGCGACACGGTCGTCACATTGCTCATTGATAATTCCGGCTCCATGCGCGGGCGGCCGATTACAATTGCGGCACTGAGCGCGGATATCCTCGCACGCACGCTGGAGCGCTGCGGCGTGAAGGTGGAAATCCTCGGCTTTACCACGCGCGATTGGAAAGGTGGCTTTAGCCGCAAAGCCTGGCTCGAAGCCAACCGCCCCGCCGACCCCGGCCGCCTGAATGATCTGCGCCACATCATTTACAAATCCGCCGACCAGCGCCTCAACCGCGCGCGGCATAATCTCGGCCTCATGCTGAAGGACGGCATTCTCAAAGAAAATATCGACGGCGAATCCATCCTCTGGGCTTACAATCGCCTGCGCACACGCAGCGAGCAGCGCAAAATCCTGATGGTGATTTCGGACGGCGCACCAGTGGATGACGCAACGCTCTCGTCGAATTCCGGCGCCTATCTCGACCGCCATTTGCGCGAGGTCATCCAAGCAATCGAAACTCGCGGGGATGTCGAACTCCTCGCCATCGGCATCGGTCATGACGTCACGCGTTACTACAGCCGCGCCGTCACGCTCCATGATGTTGAGCAGCTCGGCGATACCATGCTCGCGCAAATCACCAGCCTGTTCGCGGCCGAGGACGTGCGCCTTACCCGCAAGGCGATGCGTCGAAAAGCGGCCTAAACCCTCGAAAATCTGCTGTAATATTTTGTGAAGCAGCCAATATCGCTTTTTGATGGCATTCGCGCTATTGTTAACCTGTATTTAACGCCCGCAGCCTACATTCAGGGCGTTACCCGAGTGAGAACACGGAGGGAAAGATGCTCATTAACCAACCGATCAGTCGTGAAATGTGGCGCAAGCTTGTAGCCTCGTTGAAAAACGTGAATGCTTTTAAACATGTCCCCGAATATGACGAGGGATATGACAGCCACGACAACCGGCGCTATTATCGATAGCACCATTTTCGGGTACTAAAAAAGCGCTGCGTTTTGTGGCGCTTTTTTTATTGAGGAAATGAAGCCCGATAATCTGCGCTGATCCACGAAACTTTCCACTGGCGTCATTCCCCGAATTTCCATCTTTTACTGAAAGCAAAAATGGAAATTATAGGGAAATCCAACTTCGCTTTAAGTAAGTTGGATTCCCCTATAATTTTCCTCAAGAGAAAATTCGGGGAATAACGCCAGTGGAAAGGCTGGTGTTAGAAAACAAAACACCCCACATAAAAAACGGCGCAGCTAATAAATAGCTACGCCGTTTTATGTATAACGCGGGCGAATCACCCGCGCGTCAACTAAGCAGCTTTGCGCTTGTTGACGGTGTCTTTAAGAGCCTTACCCGGCTTGAACTTCGGCTGAACCGAAGCTGCAATCTTGATAACAGCGCCGGTGCGTGGGTTGCGGCCTTCGGTCGCTTTGCGCTTAACCGAGGTGAAGGTGCCGAAGCCAACGAGGCGAACTTCTTTGCCTTTGCTGAGCGACTTGCTGATCACTTCGATGAACGCATCCACAGCTTCTGCTGCTTTTGCTTTGGTCAGGTCGGTTTTGTCAGCGATCTCAGCGATCAGTTCGTTCTTATTCATAAGAAACTCCATGGTTAGGATAAAGGTTGAACGTAGCGTGCCAAGCGACAGAAACCTTGGGTTTCAAGCGTTCCGCAAGCAGCAGCTGTAACGCCCTTCCTTGCGGAGAACTCGGCTTACCCAAGGGTTTGCCTTGTCACTCGCAAGCAGAGGATAAGCACCATTTTATTTTTGTGTAAACAACAAAAGTCGAAAAAATGGCGGAAACCTCAAGTTTTCCGCGCATACTTTTTTCTTGCAATTTTTGTTTACACCCCGGCAGAAACGCGCGGCCGCACCAATTCGTGCTAAAAATAAAAAATCACTACCTTTAAAAAACCTAGTGTTTCTGCGGCTTTCCAGAGATCGCCGAAAAAATAAAATCACTCGCCACAACAGGCAGCATTTGCAAGGCTCTCAGCACTACATAGAGGCGCAAAGGAAATGCAAGCCTCAATTTTTTTTGCTCCAAACCGCGCATAATGATGTGGACAGCACGTTCCACTGGCATGATGAAAGGCATCGGAAAGTCATTTCTATCCGTCAGCGGTGTCGTAATCCATCCCGGGCAAATCACGCTGACATGCACGCCGAACGGTTTCAGCATCCCGCGCAGCCCATCGCCATAGTAACGCACTGCAGCCTTGCTTGCGCTATAGGCTGGCGCGCTCGGCAATGCGCAGATTCCCGCGAGCGACGACATAATCGCAATCTGCCCGCGACCCCGCGCTTTCATGCGCTCAATCAGCGGATGAATCGTATTAATCACACCGTTCACATTAATATCGAACACGGCTTCCGCTGCCGCGAGCGTCTCATTGCCATTAAAACTGCCGGTCGAAATTCCGGCATTCGCAATCACCAAATCAATCGGCGACGCATCATCCATCTTTGCAATCCACGCCGCCATCGCGGACTTATCGCGCACATCGATCGCGGCACTCTCCACCCGCGCACCCTTCACGCGGCAGCGCTCCGCCACCTCTGCCAACCGCGCTTCGCTTCGCGCTACTATATATAAAGTAACCCCCGGCGCCGCATACGCTTGTGCAAGGCCAGCACCAATGCCCGACGATGCACCGGTGATGAGGATGGTGGAACTAGTAGGTAGCATTTGCACTCAAACTAATTAGGGCTCTTCTGGGGCACTATATCCAATAGCACTCCGTTCACAATTGCCGCATTCAATTGTTTTGCCTTCTCCAAAAATCCAGCTGCAGTCAGCGCCATGGCTCCCCAATCGCCAACCGATCCCGATTCACCTCCCGCTAAAGCGGCCTTTCCGCGCGCTGCATTATCCAACGCATAAGCATAACTACCCGCAGCATTGGAAAAAGCCGTATTGGGGATTGGAAAATTTTTGGGGTCAGCAAATTCTAAAAACGATAGCTGATTATCCTCATAAGCAGCACAAAACTCGGCAAAGCTTGGCATACCCACGACTGCAGGAATTTCTTTACTCCAAATCGCCTGCGCAATCGTCTTGTGCCCCGCTTGCCATGCTAAACCGGCAGCGCGGCCGGCAGCAATCGCGCGTGAGCCATCCACTTCTGCTTTGCCGCTATTTAAATAGGCAAACTGCCGCTCGTACATGGCTTGGATATCGGGTGTTTGTGTCATATCTTCCTCGAATCAAGTGAACATGCGATGCATAACACTTTTATAACACGTAAAATATGAAGATTTAGTGACAATTACTGCCCAAAAGGCGGGCAATTAAGCCCCTTACTACTCGCCGTAAAAATCTCGAACCCGTTCGCCGTCACGCCAATCGAATGCTCGAACTGCGCACTCAGCGACTTATCGCGCGTCGTCACCGTCCAACCATCATGCTTGTTCAAAATCGTCGCGGCTTTGCCCACATTAATCATCGGCTCGACGGTGAAGAACATCCCCTCTTCGATCCGCACACCCGTGCCGGGCTTGCCGAAATGCAAAATATTGGGCGCGGTGTGGAAAATTTTCCCCAACCCATGGCCGCAATATTCACGCACCACGGAATAGCCGAATGACTCGGCATAAGTCTGGATCGCGTGGCCAATATCGCCCGTCGTCGCGCCCGGGCGCACAACCTCAATGCCGCGCATCATCGCATCATAGGTCACCTGCGTCAGGCGCTTCGCCTTCGTCGGCACCTCGCCCACCCAATAGGTGCGGCTGGTATCGCCGTGCCAGCCATCCACAATCACCGTCACATCCACATTCACAATATCGCCATTCACCAGCCGTCGCGCATCCGGAATGCCGTGACACACCACATGGTTCACGGATGTGCAGACGGATTTTGGAAAGCCACGATAGCCCAGCGGTGCTGGAATTGCCCCCGCACCGACAATGCGGTCATGCACATAGGTGTTGATGTCATCCGTCGTAATGCCCGGGCGCACAAATTCCACCATCTCATCGAGAATCGCCGCCGCGAGCGCCCCCGCCTTGCGCATGGCCGCAAATTCCGCCGGCCCGTGGATGGGAATCTCGCGGCTATCGCCCCAGGCATCGTCTTCGTCATCGTTTGTCATGCGCGCGAACATGGCAGATTCGTGCGGGGCTTGCAAGCTGTGGCAGTGCTATTGATTAGATCTTTTAAGTTAAGATGGACCCCGGTGCCCGCCTTTCATTGCGCGGTGAGGCCGGTGCCGGCGGGACCGGGGTGACACGCCTCAGGATAAGGCAACACTGTAGCCACACCCACAGCTTGTCACCCCGGCCAGGCGCGGCGTGAAGCTGCAAGCTTCGCGGCGAGGCTGCGCCGGAGGCCATCTTCTAAATGTCACGGAATTGTCATATTAGGCTCATCAAACCGTCATAAAACTCTGCTAAATTCGAAGGGTAAATCCTCATCAATAGTACATCTTCGTGATGGCTAGAGGTTCGCAGCAAGCGTGGATACTCCACCCCTGCGATGTTTGGAGATGAACCAATGATCGATGTTCTTGACCGCCAACAAACTTTTTTCGACGACCACTTCATTCCTTCCATGACGGCATTTTTTAAAAGCCCAAATGCGCAGGAATGGACCATCGGGTGGAACATTACGGAAAGGGAAAAAATCACCGTTTCGTATTGGCCCGATGACGAATTGAAAGCGCATCTTGAGCAACTCGCCGGCGAAAATTCCTTGGAGTTCACGCATACGAGCTCTGGGGGCGAGCAAATCTTCACGTTCCTGTTCCCCAATTAGGAACACTTCTAAGCCTTGGGCGGTTTTCCGAAAGGAGACCGCCCATGCGTAGCATAAAAATATTTTTTGGCAGCATGCGTGATTTTCCCTTCGGAATCTCCACCCCTGCCTTAGCATGGAGATCGGCAATGTCGAAATGGACCTTAGGAATTCGCAGATGGCTACATATTCGTTTTCTAATTTTACCTATAATCAAAAAGCGGGTAAAAGAAGTAAGTAATGCCATCACTGCTGGTGACTGCGAAATACAGTTAGGTACATTCTTTTTCCGTTCAACTGACAAGCAACTTGCAGATAGCTTGCAGGCTTTACATGGAAAAAAGGGGATTAGCGTCTACACTTCCTGTGAAGATTACCATGAGAAAGAAAATTGGTATCAGACTACCATTGATTTCTCTTAACCTTTGGGCGGCCTCTGCGAAAGCAGGCGCCGCCCAATGTGTTTTTGCCAGCTTGCATCTCGCCTCCCTCCGCTCTATCTACAATCCATGCCCACCATCGTCACCGCAGCCCTCGTCATTATCGGCAATGAAATCCTCTCCGGACGGACGCAGGATAAAAACCTCGCGCATATTGCGCTCGAGCTGAACAAGGTGGGCGTGCAATTGCGCGAAGTGCGCGTGGTGCCGGATATCGAGGCCGAAATTGTGGATGCCGTGAACGCCGTGCGCACGCGCTACGATTATATTTTTACCACCGGCGGCATCGGGCCGACGCATGACGACATCACCACCGCGAGTATCGCCAAAGCCTTCGGCGTCGCGGTCTATCGCCACCCCGAGGCGGAGGCGATGCTGCGCAGCTACATCCCCGCGGATCGCATCAATGAAGCGCGCCTCAAAATGGCGGATGTGCCCGTGGGCGCGAAGCTGGTGCCCAACCCGGTGAGCGCCGCACCCGGCTTTCATATGGAAAATGTGTATGTCATGGCCGGCATCCCCAACATCATGCAAGCCATGCTTGCGGCCATTCTCCCGCACCTCAAGGGCGGCTCGACAGTGCAATCCATCAGCATCACCACCGATTTGCCCGAGGGCACCATTGCGGATGGGCTGACCGCGATCCAGAACCATTACCCCGACCTGGATGTCGGCAGCTACCCACGGTTTGTGGATGGGCGCGGCATCACCACCCTCGTTTTCCGCAGCCCGGATGCGGCGAAAAACCAAACCGCGGCGGGGGAGCTCATCGCCCTCGTCGGCAGCCTCAACGGCAAAATCATCGACGAACCGGCCTAACCACACCCCTCACCCAAAAATAAATTGTGCATAAAATTATGTAAGAATATGCGCATCAATCCAGGCATGAGCGACGATTGGCACACGCGCCACACACCAGAACTTCCACAAGTTTATGCACAGAAAAAATTTTTTCGTGTGACGGAATTTTCGAATTATGCCAGATTCATTTCTAGAGAGCGGGTTGGAATTTTGCTCCGGCAACGGAAAAAACCCAGCTGACTCTCCGAGGGTTTGACGATCCTCGCCGCTTCATAGTCAGGGGCGGCAATGAGAGCACCAATTGCGGTCGCAAGGCAGCAACAAAGGGCTCCATCTCGGCGGGCCGACTAGTGGGCCACCTGATAGCGCCAGCCAGGGCGCGAGACCAAATACGGATGCGCGAGAGCGTGTCTCGGCAAAGGCAGCACGGGCAGCAATGCCGCCGTCGCCTTTAGGTTCCGCCCCGTAGCAATACGCGGTGGACTTGGTGAGGGGGAGCCTTTGGGCTCCCTTTTGCTTTTTTGGCGCGAACTGATGTTTCGCACACACCACAATCTCACCGTCCAAAGCTTGCATTTGCCCCACCGCCCCGCTACGAAACCCTCATGTCCCCGTGGCGGAATTGGTAGACGCTGCAGACTTAAAATCTGTTTCGAGTAATCGAGTGCCGGTTCGATTCCGGCCGGGGGCACCACAAGTTTTGCCCGCGCTTTGCGCGGCCTTGCAAAACTTAGTGCCCGGCATAGCTCGCCAGAGCGACGCCTGGGCTGGCGCAAAACACGTACACAGTTCTTACACATCACCTTCCGAAATAGTTGCATACCCAAACGCCCTACTCACCCATCGAAACTTTATTCCCCCACCTTTACTTACCCACGATCACCGCCCAACCAACGAGCCCACCATGCCAAAAAACACCCTCTGCCTCTGGTACAACCGCGATGCCGAAGAAGCCGCGCGGTTTTACGCCGCAACCTTCCCGGATAGCAGCGTGGGCAAAGTGCATTACGCCCCCGCGGACTTCCCCGGCGGCAAAAAGGGCGACGCGCTCACCGTCGAATTCACCATCTGCGGCGTTCCCTGCATCGGCCTCAATGGTGGCGATATTTTCAAGCATAGCGAGGCCTTCTCCTTCCAAATCGCCACCGACGATCAGGCCGAAACCGACAAATATTGGAACGCTATCATCAGCAATGGCGGCACCGAAAGCCAATGCGGCTGGTGCAAGGATAAATGGGGCTTATCGTGGCAAATCACCCCGCGCGTGCTAACCGAGGCGATGGCCAAAGGCGGCGATGTCGCGAAACGCGCCTTCGAAGCCATGATGCCAATGCGCAAAATCGACGTCGCGAAAATCGAAGCGGCGGTGCGCGGCGCGGCGGCTTAAGCACCATCCACAAAGCCCCCACTTATAATTGTAACTTGCGGTTGAAACACGTACACTTCCCCGCATGGAACATAACCTTCTCAACACCATCATTGTGTCGATCGTCGCGGCGTTCGTCTTTGGCCTCATCGCCAAAAAACTCAAGCTCCCAGCGCTTTTTGGCTATCTTGTCGCCGGCGTCGCCGTTGGCCCACGCACGCCGGGTTTCGTCGCGGATATCGCGCTCGCGCAGCAGCTTGCTGAAATCGGCATCATCCTGCTCATGTTCGGCGTCGGCCTGCATTTCTCCTTCCGCGATTTGCTGGATGTGCGCAAAATTGCGCTGCCCGGCGCGATGGTGCAGATGATTTCGGCGACCACCATCGGCACGCTCGCCGCGCAAATGATGGGCTACCAAACGGCGGACGCGCTCGTCTTTGGCTTCTCGCTTTCCGTCGCCAGTACCATAGTGCTGCTGCGCGCGCTGGAGCAGCGCAAAATGTTCGACAGCTCCGGCGGCAAAATCGCCATCGGCTGGCTGGTGGTGGAGGATATTTTGATGGTCCTCGCCCTCGTGCTACTGCCCGTCATCGCGCATATG
>JBEHYI010000005.1:0-26445 GCA_048498255.1 Pseudomonadota bacterium
CGCGCTACGGCCACCTCTCGGCAATCCTGGTGAGGGTCGGCGCGAAGGTCGCCGCAGGCGCGCCGATCGGCCTGGTAGGCTCCACCGGGCGCTCCACCGGCCCGCATCTCCACTACGAGACGCGCCGCGACGGCATCGACGATGCGGTAGTTACTCGCATCCGCGAAAATCGCGCGCAGGAGCTTGTTGTTGATGCCGTGGCCCGGGCGGCTGGTCGTCACATCCCCCTGAAGCGCTGCACCGGCAAGGAAATAATCGCCCACGCAATCGAGCGCTTTGTGGCGCACGAACTCATCCGCGTAGCGCAGGCCGCCTTCGTTCACAATATCATGCTCGCCAACCACAATCGCGTTATGGAGTGAGCCACCAAGCGCGAGCCCCATGCTGCGCATTTTCTCGACATCCCGCTCGAAACCGAAGGTGCGCGCGCGTGACAGCGATTGTTTGAAGGTGGTTTCCGAGAAATCATAGAGCGCTTTTTGCGTCGCAATCAGCGGGTGGTTGAAGCTGATTTCGAGCTCGAGCGTGAAGCTATCGCTCGGGCGAATCACCGCCACGGACTTGCCTTCTTCTACACGAATTTCCTTCAGCACCTCGATGACGCGGCGCGCAGCACGCTGCTGCACACGGCCCGCACATTCGAGCAGGAACACGAACGGCTCGCTCGAGCCATCCATAATCGGCACTTCCGGCCCATCGAGCTCGATGCGCGCGTTGTCGATGCCCGCACCCCAAATCGCCGCCATCAAATGCTCGATGGTGGAGACGGTGACGCCGTGCTTATTCGCAATCGTGGTGCCCAACGTGGTCTCAACCACCGCATCAAAAGCTGCGGGTACAACATTGTTTGCACTCGCAATATCCTTACGCACAAACACGATGCCGGTATTCGCCGCCGCCGGACGAATCACCATATTCACCATATCGCCGCTATGCAGCGACACGCCGACGCAGCTGACTTCCGCCGCGACGGTGTGCTGGCAGGAGAGGTTTTCGTTGAGGGAATTTTCCATGTGGAGTGCACCATTGTTATTGTTTTTTCTTCACGGGCACTTAACTGTATTTGGCAGGTCGATTCAATTCACGCTTTGTAACGGTTTGTTACAGAGTTAAGCCTCTGATAAATAAATACAAAAACTTCTCCACAGAACCCAATAAAAAAAGAACCAGCAGAAGCAACTCCTGGTTCCTTTTTTAGCGACGCACACATAGGTGCGCATGGCGTCAAAATGGGTGGGATGCTAGGCGCAGCCGTTCGGAAGTACCGCAGCATAGCAGCGCTATGTGAGGACACTTACGGGCGGGTGCAACGACGCAGACCGCCCGTTTTCACACCAACGCTTTAGTTCGCCTGGCGACGCAAAAACGCCGGAATATCGTAAAACTCATCCTCATCGCTCGCATGCGGGGTGGTTTCACGCACCTCCGGCTTACGCTCGGCCGCCGGGGCCACTGCACTCGCCGCCATGCGCGGATTGCTCGGACGCGCCGCGCCGCCGGTGAAATTCTTGCTCACATTCGCCAAACGGTTGAACAGGCTTTTGCCGGTGGAAACGGTTTCTTCCTCTTCCACCTCCTCAAGCTCCGGCGCTTGGTTGCCAAACAGCGTGCGCTGCTGCGGCACTTCCGCGCGCGGGCTGATGAAGAGCGGCCCCGCCGTTTCATCCACCGACGGTACCGAAACCGCACGCGCCGTCGCATTTGCCGCGATGCGCATCGCGCTTTCCGTCTGCGCTGCTTGCGCGGCAACCACTTGCTCAGCTTGCGCAACCGCGACCGGCTCATCGATAATACGAATCACCGGCTGTTGCACCGGCTGCACCACCGGTGCGCGGGTTGCGGCCTGGCGCGCGGCTTCCGCTACCGTGTTGGTGCCCGAGGCACGCACAATTTCTGCCGCTGTGCGCTCACGCGGTGCGGCTGCGATTGGCTCTTTACGCGGTGTCGCCGGAATCATCGTACCCGCGAACGGCTTACGCGCCGCTTGGCTCGCACCGCTCGTCGTATCCTGCTGCACGACCGGCGGCTGAATGCGGTTCTGATCCGCATCGATCCCCGTCGCCACCACGCTCACGCGCATTTTGCCTTCCATCGCATCGGAGAAGGTCGAACCGAAAATAATGTTCGCTTCCGGGTCGACTTCGTCGCGAATGCGGTTCATCGCCTCATCCACCTCGAACAGCGAGAGATCGCCGCCGCCGGTGATGTTCACGAGCACCGCGCGCGCGCCTTTGAGCGACACGTCATCCAGCAACGGATTGCTGATCGCCGCTTCCGCCGCTTGCAGCGCACGGCTATCGCCGGTCGCTTCACCCGTGCCCATCATCGCCTTGCCCATTTCGCCCATCACGGCGCGGATATCGGCGAAGTCGAGATTCACCAAGCCCGGCTTCACGATGAGATCCGTCACGCCGCGCACGCCCGAATGCAGCACTTCATCCGCCAAACGGAACGCTTCCGCCCAACCGGTTTTCTCATTCGCAATGCGGAAGAGATTTTGGTTCGGCACCACGATGAGCGTATCGACATATTGCTGCAGCTCGCGAATGCCCGCTTCCGCCAAACGCATGCGGTGCGGCCCTTCGAACGAGAACGGCTTCGTCACCACGCCGACCGTCAGAATGCCTTGTTCTTTCGCAATGCGCGCAATCACGGGTGCTGCACCCGTACCCGTGCCGCCACCCATACCTGCAGTGATGAACAGCATGTTGCTGCCTTGGATCGCATCCGAAATTTCGTCGCCCGCCTCTTCCGCCGCGGATTGGCCAACCGGCGGTTTCGCGCCCGCACCCAGGCCACGCGTCACCGTCATGCCCAGTTGAATCACGCGGTCCGTTTGTGCTGCTTCCAGCGCCTGCGCATCCGTGTTCGCAATCACGAAATCCACCCCCTCGAGGTTCGAGGAAATCATGTTGTTGACCGCGTTGCCGCCCGCGCCCCCAACGCCGATGACCGTAATCTTCGGGCGAAGCGTATCGATATGGGATGGCAAATGCAGGTTGATGGTCATAATTCCTCCTCGGCCGCGAATCGCGGAGCATGCGTTGTAACTTTGCACTTGCCGGAGTTTATATGCGGTGTCCCGCTGTTTTTTTCTACTATATGTAGTGTTTGCGCGATGTAAAGCGTTTGTTAGAAAAAATTGGGGCAAAAACACGCGATATACACAGAAAAAATGCGAACCTAAAAATTCTCCCGAATCCAGTTCAGCAAACGCTCCGGCAGCCAGCCTTTGCGGGCTTGCGCGGCGGTGAGGATTTCCTCCTCCCACGGGCGATGATGCACGTAATGCAGCATGCCGATGACGCTCGCAAACGCCGGACCAGAGACCGCTTCCGCGAGGCCCGCGATAGGCATCGGCTTGCCTTTGCGCACTTGTTTGCCGAGCATGCGTTCGGCGAGGTCGGAAACCGCAATCATCTGGCTCGCGCCACCCGTAATCACGCAGCGGCGGCCGGCGATTTTATCGACCCCCGCGGCTTCGAGCTTACCACGAATCAGCTCAAAAATCTCTTCCATCCGCGGACGAATCACACCCACCAGCATCGCGCGTGGCATGGTCGTCGGCTCGTCCTCATCCTCGCGCTCGCCCAGCTGCGGCACATCGATCATCACTTCCGTATCCTTCACGGAATTCACCGCGCTGCCATGCAAGGTCTTGAGGCGCTCCGCATGGTGCAGGCTGGTCGAAAGCCCTTGCGCAATGTCGCTCGTCACATGGTTGCCGCCGACGGGAATCGAATCCGAATAAATATTACGCCCGCCGACAAACACCGAAAAACTCGTGGTGCCGCCGCCCATATCGATCAGCGTCACGCCCAAATCCATCTCGTCTTTCTCGAGCACCGAAAGCGCCGAGGCGTGGCTCGCCAGCACATGGTCCGCAATGTTCAAATGCGAGCGGCCAATGCATTGCGCAACATTCTTGAGATACTGCTCGCGCGCGGTGATGATCTGCAAATCCGCGCCGAGTTTTTTGCCGATCATGCCGCGCGGATCGCGCAGATGCCGCGCATTATCGAGCGAATAATGCGAGGGGAAGCAATGCAGAATCCCCACATCGTCGCCGCTTAAACTCGCGCAGCCTTCATAGATAATATCGGCGATATCCTGGTCGCTCACCCCATCCGCCAGCACATCGAGCTCGACCGACACATGCCGCGATTTGAGGTTGGTGCCGTTCGCACTCACGATCACATTTTCAATCGTCACGCCCGCCATTTGCTCCGCCGCATGCACCGCCGCGGTGATGGAAGTCCCCGCCTCCGCAATATCCGTAATCACGCCGGATTTCACGCCCTTCGAGAGCTGATGGCCAACGCCCGTCACCGCGAAACTGCCATCCTCCGCGGTTGTCGCAATCAGGCAAACAATTTTCGTCGTGCCGATATCGAGCACTGCGATCGGGCCGTGGCGGGAGGGGATGGTGGTGCGTTTCGTCATATGTCTTTCTCTAGCTATTAGGTTAAAGGTTTTAGGTTTCAGCTCTTGCAGTGTTTGGGCACTTTCGTGCACCATTTACCGGATTGCTGTAACCTGTAACCTGCAACCTACCTCCCTTAAGTATCACGCGCCGTCGTCAACGTAATCGGATTTTTCTGTTGTTCCACAGGCATAATAAACACGCGGTCCTCCACGCGCATATCCACGCTGCGGATGGCTTTGCTCAAAAGCGCCTCTTTCTCGACCAGGCCTGCGAAACGCTTCCACGCCTCGCCCGGTTTTTCCTCCGGCAGCATGACGACCATGTCATGCGTAAGCTCGATATTCCAGCGCCGCTGGCCCACGCGCACGGCGGCTACCACATCCGGCTTCAGGCTCGGCGCGGTTTCAAGCAGCGCGAGCAGCTCGCTCACATGCTGGGGCGCGTCCTCCCCCACCATCACCGGCAGGGTCACTTTCTCGCGGTATTTTGCGCGCGCCAGCACCACGCCATCCGCATCCACCAATTGCTGCACACCTTTGAATTGCCACCAGGCGGCGGGCACACGCTCGGTAATCGTCACTACCAGCTGATCCGGCAATTGGCGGGTGATGCTGACCGAATTCACCTCGGGAATCGTTAGCAGCCGCGCCTTGATTGCCGCGAGCGACACCGCCAGAATCGGTTCGCCTTGCTTCACGCCGAGTGCTGCTTTCACCGCCGCCACATCCGCATGGTTGCGCCCATTCAGCACCACTTGCTGCAGCTTAAATCCGCGGCGCGCGGTGTAATCCCAAAAGCTCGCGCTGCCATCCACCATCGATTGCTGGAACCGGCCTGTATGCACCAGCCACCAACCGCCGACACAGCCATAAGCGACCGCCGCAATGCCAACGCCCAGCATCACTCGGCGCTTCACCTGCTGGCGGCGCTGCTTGGCTTTTTTGCGGCCGAATTCCTCCACCGCCTGCGCGCGCGTGACGGTCGCTTTCTTCACTTTCACACGTGCGCGAGCAGCACTCATCCATCGAGCCTTGCGGTGGCCAAAATGCGTGCGACAAGCTGGTTGAAATCAATCCCCGCATAGGCGGCGAGCTCCGGCGACAGCGACATCGGCGTCATACCTGGCTGGGTGTTGGTTTCGAGAATATAAATCTGGCCGTCGCCCTTTTCATCCCAGCGGAAATCCGAACGCGAAAGCGAACGGCAACCTAACGCCTGATGCGCTTTAAGCGCGAGCGCCATCACCTCATCATAGATTTCCGGCGGCAATTGCGCCGGGCAAATATGCTTGCTGCCGCCTTCGGTATATTTATTGTCGTAATCGTAAAATCCGGATTTAGTGGTGATCTCGGTCACCCCGAGCGGCACATTATCGAGCACCGCGCAGGTAAGCTCACGGCCCGGAATATATTGCTCGACGAGCACCGTTTCACCATACGGCCAATTCGCTTTGGTGAAGTAAAAATTATCGGTTTCGAACACCAGTTTCACGCCAACGCTCGAGCCCTCATTCGCCGGTTTTACCACGTAAGGCCGCTTCATCACATCGCGGCCGATCACTTCGTCCTTGCCCGCGGTGATGCCCGCTGCGACACGAATCCCCGCCTTTTCGAACACCACTTTCGCCATCGGCTTATCCATCGCGACCGCGGATGCGAGCACGCCCGAATGGGTGTAGGGAATTTTCAGAATTTCGAGCAGGCCTTGGATGCAGCCATCCTCGCCGTAACGCCCATGCAGCGCGTTGAACGCCGCATCGGGCTTGGCTTTCAGCAAATCGATCACCACATTGGCGGTGACATCGATCGGCGTGACCTTGTGGCCGAGCGCGAGGAGCGCCTTTTCCACCGCGGCCCCGCTGGTGAGTGAAACTTCACGTTCGGCGGAGAGCCCACCTTTTAATACGGCAACATGCATCGCGTGCGTCATCCTTAAAATGAAACATTGTTCTGCTTGGCCGATGCGGTGGTTTTTAATTTTCGTTAAGACTAGCGGAAGATGTGAGGCGATGCAATGGGCGAAGTATCCACAAGTACCCGCGTTTTAGATCGCCCGTCATCCCGGGCTTACTTCAGAGGTTCGCCGCCGTTTTTAAACTCGGCGAGACATAAGCCCTCACCAGCGTAATCGCCTCTCGCAGCGCGGCAACAAAGGCGGTTTGGATCGCCTCCGGCACTTTCTGCGAGTGCGCAATCAAGGCAATATTATGCTCGAGTTTAGAGGTAATCACCGCCCGCGTATGCTCGAAATCATGCTCCGGCACGGTGAGAAACGTGTTGCGCAACAAGCCCGAAACCGCATGGCGCAGCTTGGCGTAATCCGCATTGCCGGGGTCGTTTTCATAAGCATCGTCGAGCGCGAGCATATAGGCAGTGAACGGCTTGCCCACCAGCGCATGCAAACGATCATAAAGGGGTTGATGCTGCATTAGGCGCTCCCAATCCGTTTGATTTCCCAGCGCAGTTCCACGCCGGAATTGGCCAATACTTTCGCACGCACTTCCTCGCCCAATGTTTCGAGATCCGCGGCGGTAGCATTGCCGGTATTAATCATAAAATTGCAATGCAGCTCGCTCATTTGCGCCGCTCCAACCATGAGCCCGCGACACCCCGCGCGGTCGATCAACTCCCACGCTTTATGCCCTTCCGGGTTCGCAAACGTGCTGCCACCGGTGCGCTCGCGAATCGGCTGTGTCGCCTCGCGCTTGGTTTGAATTTCGACAATCCGCGCTTCAATCGCCTCCGGCTTATCCACATGCGTATTGAACCAAGCGCGCGTAAAAATCAGCCCCTGCGGGCCGCCATAATGCCGATAACTATAGGCCATTTCTTCCACACTTAGCATAAGAATCTCACCCGTTGGCGTAACCGCCTCCACATGCAGCAGCACATCCTTCACCTCGCGCCCGTAAGCGCCCGCATTCATCGCGAGCGCCCCGCCAACAGTGCCGGGGATGCCGCTCATAAATTCGAGCCCAGCGCGCCCCCAACTCGCCGCCAACCGCGCGAGGTTGAGGTCAAGCATCGCTGCCCCCGCGACAATCATATTGCCCTCGAGCACCGCCTCGTTAAACGCGCGGCCCAAACGAATCACCACGCCCGGCAATCCCCCATCGCGCACGATGAGGTTACTCCCCACGCCAATCACCGTCACCGGTAAATCCGCAGGCTTGTGCTTCATGAAATGTGCGAGATCCGCCGTGTCCTCAGGCTTGAACAGCACCTGGGCCGGACCACCGACACCGAACCAGTTGGTTTTGGCGAGCGGCGCATCGAAGCGGTAAGCCCCACGCACTTGCGGTAAGTCGTTAAGCACGTTCCTTCGCCTTCGGTAGCAACGGCTCGAGCTCCTTCGGCAGCGCGCCCGCCCATTTGCTGATGGAGCCCGCGCCAAGGCAAATCACAAAATCCCCCGGCTGGGCGATGCCCGCCACCATTGGCGCGAGTTCCTTTTCCGAAGGCAGCGCCAGCACATGTTTATGCCCATGGTTGCGAATGCCCTCGACCAGCGCATCGCGGTTTGCGCCTTCGATCGGGTCTTCCCCGGCGGTGTAAACATCCGTCACGATCACCGTGTCGGCATCCGAAAAACAGGTGCAGAAATCCGTAAACAAACTATGCAAGCGCGTGTATCGATGCGGCTGCACCACCGCAATCACGCGGCCTTTCGTCGCCTCCACCGCCTGACGCGCACTGCTCAGCGTCGCCGCGATTTCCACCGGGTGATGGCCATAATCGTCGATCACCGTAATGCCGTTCACCTCGCCGGTTTTGGTGAATCTGCGCTTCACGCCCTCAAACCCTTTCAGCGTTTTGAGGATACTCGCATCCTCAATCCCCACCTCACGCGCGACGGCAATCGCCGCCAAGGAATTCCTCACATTATGCATGCCATACATCGGCAGTTCGACATCCTTAATCGTGTAAGCCGCACCCGTCGCGCGATCCGCGAGCTCCACGTCAAAAACCTGCCCGCCCGCCACTTGGCGAATATTCACCGCGCGCACATCCGCCTGTGGGCTGGTGCCATAGGAAATCATGCGCCGGTCGATCACCTTCGCCATCAGCGCCTGCACCTCGGGGTGATCGACACACAGCACGCCAAACCCATAGAAAGGCAGCTGCGTAATAAATTGCTGAAACGCCGCTTTCAAATTCTCAAAATTACCGTAATGGTCGAGATGCTCGGGGTCGATATTCGTCACCACTGCGATGGTGGATGGGATACGAATAAACGTCCCGTCGCTCTCATCCGCCTCGACCACCATCCATTCGCCCTCGCCCAGCACCGCGTTGGTGCCCAGCGCATTGATGATGCCGCCATTAATCACCGTCGGCTTCTTCCCACCCGCGAGCAGCAGCGTCGAAATCAGCGAGGTCGTCGTCGTTTTTCCATGCGTTCCGGCGATCGAAATCGTCGCCTTCAGGCGCATCAATTCCGCCAGCATTTCCGCTCGCCGCACCACGGGAATACGCTGCGCGCGCGCTTCCTTCACCTCCGGGTTATCGTCCTTCACCGCGCTCGAAATCACCAGCGCCGCGGCGCCTGCAATATTCTCGGCTTTATGTTCGCCGATCACCACCTTGATGCCCGCTTTGCGCAAGCGCTCCACCACGTAATTATCCGCGAGGTCCGAGCCCTGCACGCTGTAACCGAGATTCGCCAGCACCTCCGCAATGCCGCTCATGCCGATGCCGCCAATGCCGACAAAATGCAGCGTGCCCATATCGAGCGGCATTTTATTGCCGAGGGAAAATGCGCGAATCCGTTTGATCATGCTGCTTGCTCCGTAATGGCTGAAATCGCGCGCGGTTCCTCCGCGCCGAGAATTAAATCCGCCAGCGCTTCCGCGGCTTTGGCATTCGCCAGCGTGCGCATCGCAGCGGCGGCTTCACTCAAACGGTGCGGTACGCGCATCAGGGTTTCAAGCTTGGTCGCCAGCGCCTCCGGCGTGAATGCTTTCTGCGTCACCACCCAGCCCGCGCCAATATCCTCGATAGCTTGGGCGTTATAATATTGGTGGTTGTCCGTCGCAATCGGCAGCGGCACGAGGAGTGCCGGTTTGCCCGCTACCATCAGCTCCGCCACCGTCGAGGCACCCGCGCGGCAAATGACGAGATGCGCCGAAGCGAGCCGCGCCGCCACATCCGTGAAAAACGGCGCGACATCCACCTGCATGCCAAGCGCGGCATATTCCTCGCGTACCGCATCCATCTCGCCCGCGCGGCATTGCTGGTCGAGGCGAATGCGCGCGCGCACATCCGCCGGCAACAGCTTCATCGCTTGCGGAATTACCTCGCTGAACACACTCGCGCCCTGGCTGCCGCCCAGCACCAGCACACGCATAATGCCGTTTTCGGCAAGCGCCGGATATTCCACCTGCGCAATCGCGCACACCGCGGCGCGCACGGGGTTGCCCGTCATCACCACCTGCGCTTTCGTTTCCGGCATTTTGCGCGTGTCACTATAGGTGGTCGCCACCAAGCTCGCCCGCTTAGCCAAGCTGCGATTGACGCGCCCGAGCACCGAATTCTGCTCATGAATCACCGTGCGCTCGCCGCGCGCGATCGCCGCCACCATCGTCGGGAAGGACGGGTAACCGCCAAACCCCACCACCGCTAGCGGCTTCAATTTGCCAAGCAAGCAATAGGCCTGCACCACACCCAAACCAATGCCGAGCAGATTCTTCGCCTTGCGCAGCACCCCGCCACCCAGCGACCCCGCGCGGATGGTGTGGATCGGAATGCGGCCCAGCACCCCGTCCCCACTCGATTTATTATATTGGTGGAAGCGGTGATCCGTGATCAAATGCGGTTCAAACCCGCGCGCGCACAACACCTCCGCGAGCGCAACGCCCGGGAAAATATGCCCGCCCGTGCCACCCGCGGCGAGCACAATCACCTTGCTGTTTTTTGCCTGTTTCATGTGCCCGACACTGCCGCGCGGGCCGCATTTACGCAAGTGTTTCCTTGGGGTTTTACGCGCTTTTTTAGCGGTGGCTGTAGCGCACACTGCCCCGCGCTTTGGGTTTGGATTCCCCAAACCGCTTGCGCGTTAAGGCCAGCATCATGCCCATGCCGCCCGCCATGGCGATCAGCGACGAGCCGCCATAGCTCAAAAACGGCAGAGTCATGCCCTTCGCGGGCAGCAAATTCACCGCCACCCCCATATTCACGATGGATTGAATGCCGAATTCCGCCAATAACCCGCCAACGGCAATCACCCGGAAACTATCCTGATCCTGCCCCATTTTGAGGAAGCCGCGCACCACGATGATGGCGAACAACAGCACAATCAGCATGCAAAAAAGCAGCCCGAATTCCTCCCCCGCGACGGAGAAAATAAAATCCGTGTGGCTATCGGGGATATGCTGTTTCACGAGGCCTTCGCCAGGGCCCCGGCCAAACCAACCGCCACTACGAAACGCCTCGAGCGACTTATCGACCTGGTAATTATCCCCCGCCGCCGGGTCGAGAAACCGGTCGATGCGCGAGGCCACATGCGGCAGCAAACTATAGGCCGCAATCACCCCACCGACTGCGAGCACAATCATGCCGCCGACCCACAGGAAGGAAATACCGGCGAGAAAAAGCTGCACGCCGAACATGCCCGTGATCGTCACCGTCATTCCGAAATCGGGCTGAATGATGAGCAGCATCGCGACCACCGCATAAGCCGCAATCGCGATACGGTAAGCGGGAAAGCTCGGCTGCGTGAGGCGCAGCGAAAAAATCCAGGCGAGCACGACGGCAAAACACGGCTTCATAAATTCCGAAGGTTGGATCGACATGCCGCCGATGCGCAGCCAACGAATCGCGCCCTTATTTTCAAAGCCGATCAGTGGCAAGAGCAGCAGCAAAATGAAACTGACGATAAATCCAATGATCGCGACTTTGCGAATGCGCGGCGCATCCATCATCGAGACGACGATCATCACAAAGGTCGAAATCCCAAGGAAAATTTGATGGCGCGAGACGAAGTAAAAATCCGTGTAGCCTAAGCGGCGCGCCACCGGCGGGCTCCCCGCCATCACCAGGAAGAAGCCGATGCAGATCAGCGCCATCATGCAGAAAAACGCCGTGCGATCCACCGTGAACCACCAACGCCCAAGCGCGGTCGTGTTGCGCCGGTCAAGCGGTTGCCGCATGGGTACCTCCGTAGATGGTTGTCATTCCCGAGTTAGCTTTGCCCAAAAACTTCTTCAGTTTTTGGTAGCAAAGCTTCATCGGGAATCCAGAAGCAACGTTGCCACAAATACCAACGTTGCTATTAAAACTGGATTCCCGCTTTCGCGGGAATGACAAGTGGAGAGAGTGTACCTCACGCATTAGCTCTCTCCTTTTTTAAATCCTCGAATAATTTCACAAACGCCACGCCGCGCACTTCGAAATTCGGGAACTGATCGAATGACGCACAGGCGGGCGAAAGCAGCACTGCATCACCGGCTTTTGCATC
Organism: Pseudomonadota bacterium; assembly: GCA_048498255.1. Classification (GTDB taxonomy): domain Bacteria; phylum Pseudomonadota; class Alphaproteobacteria; order Rickettsiales; family UBA3002; genus QFOX01. The sequence continues at coordinate 11,882 of JBEHYI010000005.1, forward strand.
TTTCTCCGCCGCCCCGAACGCTTTTTCCAACGTGCCACATTCCGTATATGCCACCTGGCCCTCAAGCGTCGCCGCGAAATCCTTCGTCGCCTCGCCAATCAAATAAGCGTGGCGAATTTTTGGGAAATATTTCGCGAGACTGTCAATGCCGCCTTCCTTCGCGACACCGCCGATGATCCAATAAATGTTGTCATAGGTCAGCAGCGCCTTCTCCGCCGCATCCGCATTCGTCGCCTTGCTGTCATTCACATATTGCACGCCCGCGATTTCACCGAGCCATTCCATGCGATGCGCGAGGCCGGGATACGTCTCAATCGCCGCCATCATCTCATCATGCCCGCAACCATCCACCATGCAGGCCGCATAGGCCGCCGCCGCATTCTGCCCGTTATGCTGCCCCTGCAACGACTTCACCGCACGCAGATCGCCCGTCAGCGCATCATCCACCAGCGTGTTGTGGATGACCCCCTCCGCCGCATACACGCCCTGTTCCACCGTCATGCTCGCGGCGATGGGAATAATCAGCTGGTCACGGCTACCTAACATCTCGCGGCAAATCGCTTCGCTCGTCGGGTCATCCACACCGATAATCGCGACATCATTCTCATCCATCCGGTCGAAAATATGCATTTTCGCGGCGATGTAGTTTTCCATCGAGCCATGATGGTCCAAATGATCCGACGAAATATTCAGCAGGAGTGCCGTAGTGAAATGCGTCGTCGTCACGAGATCGAGCTGGTAGGAGGAAAGCTCCAGCACATAAATCCCGTTAGCATCCAGCGATGCCAACGCGAGCGCTGGCGTGCCGAGATTGCCGCCTACCTCCACGCGCTTGCCGCAAGCTTTGAGAATATGTGCAATCAGCGTCGTCGTCGTCGATTTCCCGTTCGTGCCAGTAATCGCAATGTAACGCGCATTCGGCTGCGCGCGATAGAGCAGCTCGATATCGCCGATTACTTCGACGCCTGCCTTCTCCGCCGCGACAACGGAAAGGTGCGTCAGAAAAATCCCCGGGCTCATGATAAGCGATGCAAGCGACGCGTAATCCCACTCTGCCACCGGCTGAATCGCAATCCCCGGAAACTCCTTCGCCGCCGCCGCGCGCCCGGCTTCACCATCATCCCAGGCGATCACCTCGGCACCGCTTGCAAGCAACGAAGCCACCGTTGCGCGGCCCGACTTGCCTAAGCCCACCACGCCATATTTTTTGCCGGATGCGAAGGGGAGCGTAATCATTAGCGCAGCTTCAACGTGGAAAGACCAACCAGCGCCAAAATCACCGCAACAATCCAGAAACGAATGACGACGGTCGATTCCTTCCACCCCAATTTCTCGTAATGGTGATGGATTGGCGCCATGCGGAATACGCGTTTGCCGGTCATCTTGAACGAGGCCACTTGAATCATCACCGACAGCGCCTCGACCACGAATAACCCGCCAATAATGCCCAGCACAATTTCATGTTTGCAAATTACTGCAATCGCACCGAGCGAACCGCCGAACGCGAGGCTGCCCGTATCGCCCATGAACACCATGGCGGGCGGCGCGTTATACCACAAAAAGCCCAACCCCGCGCCGATGAGCGCCGCGCAGAACACAGCGAGTTCGCCCGTGCCCGGCACAAAATCGAGATGCAGGTAATTCGCATACACCGTATTGCCGACAAGATACGCAATCAGCGCGAAACAGCCCGCCGCAATCATGATCGGCACAATCGCGAGGCCATCCAAACCATCCGTGAGGTTCACCGCATTGCTCGCGCCCACCAGCACGAACATGACGAACGGGAAATAAAACACGCCGAGATTCCACAGCACATTTTTCAAAAACGGCGGCGAGAGATGGTGGTTCAGCGAATCCGGCGTCACTGCGCTGATCCACAGCGCCGCGATGAGGCCGATGGTAAATTGGCAAATCAGCTTTTTCTTTCCCGATAAACCTTTGTGGTTTTTCTTCGAAACTTTCAGATAATCATCCGCAAAACCGATCGCGCCGTAACCCAGCGTCACAAACAGCACAATCCACACGAAATGGTTCGTAATATCCGCCCACAGCAGCGTCGAAACTGTCACCGCGAACAGCATCATGAGGCCGCCCATCGTCGGCGTGCCCTTCTTGCTCAAATGCGATTCCGGCCCGTCATCGCGAATCGGCTGGCCACCATGTTGCTTCAATTTCAGCCAGCGAATCAACCGCGGACCGATGATAAAACTAATCACCAGCGCCGTGATAATCGCCCCGCCGCTACGAAACGTGAGGTAGCGAAACAGGTTGAAAAACTGCACATGCGCGGCCAGCGGGTAGAGAAAATTATAGAGCATCAGTTCTTCCCTTCAATTGCATCCACGATGACATCCATGCGGCTGCCGCGCGAGCCTTTCACCAGCACAAGGTCGTTCGCGCGCAAGGCCTCGACCACCGCTGGCACCAGTTCGCGGCTGGTGGGCTTATAAGCACCCTGCATCCCTTCCGGCAAGGCTTCATACATCTTTTGCATGAATTTCCCGGCGGCGAACACGAGATCCATTTGATTATTCACGAGGGTCGGCACCAAGCCCACATGCAAATCCTCGGCATGTTCGCCCAGTTCCAGCATATCGCCCAGCACCACCAATGTGCGCACCGGCTCCTTCGAGGCATCGCGCATTTCGGCGATTTTCTCAATCGCGCCTTTCATCGAAACCGGGCTCGCATTGTAGCAATCATCGACGAGGCGCAAATTTCCGCCCTTCACGCTCAGCTTTTGAATTTGCCCGCGCCCCTTCGGCTCCGTGAAATTGGTGAGCGCGGCTGCGGCTTTAGCCAAATCCGCCCCAAGCGCATCCACAATGCCGAGCACCGCGACGGACGCGAGCGCCCAGTGCTTACCAATCGTACCGATGCGGTAAGAAATCGTCGTGCCTGCAATCACCGCCTCAATTACCGAATGCGTGTCGTCAATCGCGTAGCTCACCATGCGGCACAGCGCGCTTTTGCCGGTGCCGAAGGAAAGAATGCGGTCCATGCCCTTCGCCTGCGCGATTTTCTTCAAACGGTCATACTGCGCGTTATCCGCATTCAGCACCACCGTGCCGCCTTGCATACCATCGAAAATCGCCGCCTTCTCATCCGCAATCGCTTCGATGGATTGGAAATACTCGATATGCACCGCATCCACCGTCGTAATCAGCGACACGTGCGGGCGCGCCATTTTGGAAAGCGGCGCAATTTCACCGGCATGGTTCATGCCCATTTCAATCACCGCATATTGCGTATCAAGCGGCAGATTGACCAGAATCAGCGGCACGCCGAGATGGTTGTTGAGGTTGCCTTTCGTCGCATACACTTTGCCAATCGGCGCAAGTGCCGCCGCGATCATTTCCTTCGCGCCGGTTTTACCGACGGAGCCGGTGACACCCACGAATTTCGCGTTCGACCGCGCGCGCGCGGCGTGACCCAGCGCCTGCAGCGCCTTCTCCACATCCTTCACCATCACCAATTTGCTCGCATCCACCCCCGCGATGGGTTTGCTAACCAGTGCCGCCACCGCGCCTTTTTCCAATGCCGCCGCTACATGCGCATGCCCATCCACCTTGCTGCCCGGCAGTGCCACAAACAGTGCGCCCTTTTCCAACGTACGCGTATCGATGCTGACGGAAGTTGCGGTCCAATTGCCGCTGCTCATACCGTTCGTCGCGGCGATAGTTTCCTGGGTGGTCCATTGGGTACTCATGCGGCAACTGCCTTTCTGATGTGGTCTGCATCGCTGAAGGGAATGACTTGATTGCCGATGGTCTGGGTCGTCTCGTGGCCCTTGCCCGCAACGACGAGAACGTCGCCCGGGGTGAGCTGTTGGATCGCAGCGCGGATGGCCGCATCGCGATCGGGAATTTCTTGTGCATGGGGGGCGGCAGCCATAATCGCCGCGCGGATTTTTGCGGGGTCTTCGCTGCGCGGATTGTCATCGGTGACGATCACGGAATCCGCGAATTGCGCTGCCGCTGCGCCCATTTCCGGCCGCTTGCCCGCATCGCGATCACCGCCGCAGCCAAACACCACATGCAGCTTGTTCGCCGTGTGCGGACGCAGGGTTTTCAAAATATTCTCAAGCGCTGCGGGCGTATGCGCATAGTCGATGAAGATCGGCGCGCCGTTCACTTCCGCAATTTTTTCGAGGCGGCCCGGAACGCCCGTGAGCTTCGGCAACAACCGCGCCATCGCGTCTTCCTTCAGGCCCGCCGCGCTCAGCAGGCCCATCGCGGTCAGCATATTGCTCAGCTGGAACGCGCCATAGAGCGGCAGCGAGAGATTATACATTTCGCCTTTCAGCGACAGCACCGCATCGAGCCCACCGGCGTGCGGCGTCACCTGCATGATGCGGTATTCCGCGAGCAGCGAAGTGCCGAAGGAAAGGATCTTGATTTTGCGCGCATCGCAGATTTTTTTCAGCGCATCGAACTGCGCATCGTCGCGGTTCAGCACGGCGAGCTTACCGCTGGCGAGCACATGCGAAAACAGCAGCGCTTTTGCTTCGAAATATTTTTCGACGGTGCCGTGATAATCCAAATGATCGCGTGTCAAATTCGTAAACGCAGCCGCCGCGAATTTTACCCCATCCGCCCGTTTTTGGTCGAGGCCGTGGCTGCTGGTTTCAATTGCCGCCACACGGCAACCGGCTGTGGCCAAATCGCTCAGTGTTTGGTGCAGCAAAATCGGCTCGGGCGAAGTATTATTCGCCGGAAAGGCAGCGTTGAGTTTCTCATACGGCGAACGAAGCCCCAGCGTACCAATCGACGCAGCATCCATCCCCGAAAGTTGCGAAAGCTGGCGCACAAAATCCGCGGTCGAGGTTTTTCCATCCGTGCCCGTAATCGCGAAAGTGAATTCCGGCTGCGCGGGGTAAAACGCCGCCGCCAATGCGCTCACGCTACCGCGCATATCCGCCACACGCACCACCGGCACGGTCGCCACCACATCCGCGCGGGAGCCATCCGCCATCAGGATCGCGGCCGCACCAGCGCGCAACGCATCGGGGATATATTTCGCACCATCCGCATTCACGCCCGGCATAGCGACAAACAAGCTGCCCGGCTGCACGCTGCGCGAATCGCTGGTGATGCGCAGGATCAGTGTTTCGCCATCACCATGCAGCACCGCGCCGGGGCATGCTTTCACCAACTCAGAAAGAAGCTGCACGCACGGCCTCCTTCGTGAGATTATTTTCGCGCGCCACTTGCGCCGCTTTCGCGTGGCTTTCCGCCCCCGCCCAATAGCTGTTCACACGCCCATCCGGCGGGCTGAAATTCGGGTTCATAGCAAGCAGCGGCGCCATGCGCTGCACCACGCGGCCCACCACGGGTGCTGAAATCCAGCCGCCGGTTGCAAACCCCGCAGTTGATTTATTGCCCTTCGGCTCATCCACCATCACGAGGATCGCGTATTTCGGATTCGTCATCGGGAACACGGAAACGAACGACGCCACTTTCGCATCCTTCTTATAAACGCCGTTGGTGTTTTTCTCCGCCGTGCCGGTCTTCCCGCCCACATCATAGCCCGGCGCATTCGCACTTTTGCCGGTGCCATGCAGCACCACCAAACGCAGCAAATCGCGCACATCCGCAATCGTCGATTCGGAGAGAATCCGCTCGCCCTCATGCTTATTTTTGTTGCCGTCTTTCAGCAGCGTCATCGCGTGCAGCGTGCCGTCACTCGCAAGGCTCGCAATCGCATTGATGAGATGCATCGGCGATACCGAAATCCCGTGGCCATAGGCCACCGTCATCGTCGTCAGCTCCGGCCATTCACGCGGGATGATCGGGCGCGCGAGCTCCGGAATCTCGAGCTTCACCGGCTCGAACAGCCCCAGTGATTTGAGGAAGGCACGCTGACGCTTCCCACCCAAATCGAGCGCCATTTTCGCGGTGCCGATATTGGAAGAATACGCAAAAATCTCCGGCACGCTCAGCCAACGCCCTTCCGGGTGAGCATCCGTAATCGTGAAATTGCCCATATGGATCGGGTGGCTCGCATCATACCCGCCTTGCATCGTCACCACTTTATTTTCGATGGATGCAGCCATGGTGAAGGTCTTGAAGGTCGAGCCCATTTCATACACGCCGAGCGTCGCGCGGTTGAAGCGCGCATCGTCGCTCGCGCGGCCGGGCTGATGCGGGTCGAACTCCGGCAGGCTCGTCATCGCGAGCACTTCGCCCGAATCGATATCGAGCACCACGCCAACCCCGCCAATGGCCTGGAATTCGCCGACCGCTTTACTCAATTCATCCCGCAGCATGGATTGAATGCGCAAATCGAGCGACAATTGCAGCGGGCCATTTTTCGTCGGATCCTGCAGCTGATTGTCGAAGGATTTTTCGATGCCCGCCAGGCCCTGATTATCAATGCCGACATAGCCGATGCTATGCGCGAACAAGCCGCCATACGGATACACCCGGCGAATATCCGGCTCAAAAAACAGCCCCGGCGCGCCGAGATTATTCACCGCTTCCTGCTGGCTTGGCGTGAGGTGCCGCTCGAGATAAAGGAACGTCGAATGCTTGCGCATCAGCTTTTCTTCGAATGACGCCACCGACTCACGCGGGAAAATTTTATTCAACCCCACCGCCAGCTCATGCTCGTGGCGAATGATGGTCGGGTTCGCCACCAGCGACGCGGTTTTGATCGAGGTTGCGAGCACCAAACCGTTGCGGTCCACAATCTCGCGGCGCACCACCTGCTCTTCCTCGCCGACCTTCGATACATCGACATCATCCTCGCGCGTCAGCAGCAATTGCGGCTCGGTGACCAGGCGCTTAAACGGCAGATCGCCGCCGCCCATCGTGCTCACCTCAAGCAAACGCAAACCGAGCGCGACGAAACACAGGCCGAAGAAACACGCGACCAGAATCGCCCGCACCCGCGCATCACCCAACGTGCGCGCCTCGCGGCTCTCGACGCGCACAATACGCGAAGCCGGACGTTGCGACGGACTGCGGCGGAACTGGCGCAACTAGCGGGCCTGCTTCAGGGATGCTTGTTGCACCATGCCGCGATTTTCATCCGCGGGATCGACATACGCCGCCGCCGGAATCGCATTCATCTGGTCGATCTGGCGCGTGTCGAGCGGCACGAGTTCGAGATGGCGATCCGCCAGCTGACGCAGGCGATCCGGGCGATTCAAATACGCCCATTCCGCATTCAGCAAATGCAGCGATTCTTTTTCCGAGGCGAGCTGATGCTTCAGCGTCACCACATCGCGCTGCACATTTTGTACGCTGTATTTCACGAGATAAAGACCGGTCGCGAGCACCACGACACAGACCATGTTAATCAGAATGCGAAGGTTCATGAGCGGTACTCCTATGCGGCGACATGGATGGGTCTCGCAGTGCGGGTTGCACAGCGCAGCTTTGCCGAGCGCGCTCTAGGGTTCCGGCTCACCTCTTCTTCAGTGGGTGCGATAGCCTTGGTGGGGGTTAAGTCGAAAGTGTTGGTGGGCGTTTTCGCCGCGAGCAGTGCCGCGGGCGAATGGCGCGAAACGGCTTTGTCACCGCTGCGTGTTTGCATGAATTGCTTCACCATGCGGTCTTCCAGCGAATGGAAGGTGACGACGACAAGACGCCCGCCAGGCTTGAGCAATTGCTCCGCTGCCCCGAGCGCCGCCTCGAGTTCCGCCAGCTCCTGATTCACCTCAATACGCAACGCCTGAAAGCTTTTCGTCGCCGGGTGGATTTTCATTTTACCCGGGTTACGCACCGCACCACGAATGATATCCGCGAGCTGCACCGTCGTCGTAATTTTCTGCACCTCACGCGCGGCGATGATCGCACGGGTGATGCGCTTCGCATCGCGCTCCTCGCCATAATCACGCAGGATGCGGATCAGCTCCGCCTCGCTATAGTCATTCACGATATCCGCAGCGCTCATGCCTTCTGCGCTCATGCGCATATCGAGCGGCGCTTCCTTCTGAAACGAAAACCCGCGCAAGCCTTCATCAAACTGCATGCTGGATACGCCAATATCCAGCACAATTGCGTCAACCGCTTGGATGCCCACCGCGGCCAACTGCTCGACCATCGCGGAGAACCGCGCGGCCAGGAATAAAAAATGCCCGGGAAACTCCCGGGCAAGAGCATCGGCAAGTAACTTGACATTCGGATCGCGGTCGAACGCGATCACGCGGGCGGCGGGCTGCTCGGCGAGAATCGCGCGGCTATAGCCCCCGGCACCAAAAGTTCCATCCACCACCACTTCGCCAGCTTTCGCGGCGACGGCTTTCACCATCGCGTCGCGCAGCACAGGGATGTGGAGATGCTCGTTCACTGCGCACCCCCATCCGCCTTCAGGCTTGCGCGTTTAGCGAGCGCGAGTTCGCGCATTTTCGTTTCCTGCACGGCGTAGGCCGCGGGCGACCAAATTTCGAACGTCGCGCCCTTACCGACAAAAATCCCGGTATCGGTGATGTTCGCTTTCTTCAGCAGGCCCTCAGGAATCACCACCCGCCCCTCGCTATCGAACGCGAGTTGGGTCGAGCCACCAAGGATCGCCGTCGCGAATGCATCATGCTCCTGCGAGAACGGGTCGAGCGCTTCGATGCGCGCATAGAGCTTCTCGATCCGCTCCATGCCACACGCTTCGATGCATGGGTTGGTGAACGACGCGTAGGCGATCATGCCGTTAAACTGCTGGGCAGCGAGCACGGCACGGAAGGTCGGCGGCACGGATACGCGCCCCTTTTTGTCGATCTGCTTCTCGAATGTTGAGAGAAACAATGCCATGAACCTTTACTTCCCGTCCCTTGGCCCGCTCATCCACAGTCAAGACTGAAAATGAGGAGCGTGAATTTTCCAATAACCCAAATGCTTGAAAAAATTAGTCAAACATCCGTTTCCCATATAAAATTTATCTATTTAAAATCAGATAATTAGCGATGTTTTTCTGTGCGAGGATCTTAAGACGCTAAAAATCAGTTTTGGTATTTTTTGGATTTCATTGGGAACAGTTGGGAGATTATGGGCAAAACTTGGGTTCGTCAAGGTGGTTTTTGGGCAGAAACCTGCCTGTGGATAGTGGGGATAAGTCGGAATCGAGGGAGGTCAGAATGTTACGTCCACACAACCGGCGATTGTTTCACGTGAAACATTTTTGCAACAAAGAATTGTGCGCAATTCCGGAACCGGGAAAATAGCCACGCAACTTCATCGAACTGTCACACGCGGCGGGGCCAAAAAGTGTTAATTATTATTAAATCTTCTGTCGGAGACCTTTGTGAGTTCGCAGGATCAGGATAAAAAGCAAGTCAGCGTAACTACGCAGGCGAAACCTAGTGTCCGCTACAGTGCCACCGCAATGGGAATAGATCCACGCACTTCCGAATACAGACCTTTGTATCTCAAGCGTGAAGAAGAGGAATACGATACATCCCGTTGGACAGAGACTATCTCCCCACGGAAGCCTTTACAATCTTACATCGATGAGGGATTGGCGCGCCAACCAAGCAATCATCTTTTTGCTGACAATGTCCCAAATACAGCGTCATTTAACTTCGTAGGCCAATGTTACGAGCGCGCAGTAGAATCGAATCTTGGGGGGTATGAAGAACCATATAATCGCCGTTTCCTCGGCAGGCTTAAAGTTGTTCTTGAGGGCAAGAAGTTAAGGAAGTTGCTGGAGAAAAACTGCTTTGAAGATGCTGATTTCATAGGCTTGGTCATCGACAATCTCACCATAGGCGTTGTTGCCACAGAAAAAAACACGGGTAGCGTTGCCTTAAGAAAAAACAGTGGCGTCTATCATGATTACGGATTTTTACTGACTGAAGATAACCAAAGCCTAAAATCTGAGGTAATCGCAATGGTAGAGAACTTCATCCGCGAAGAACTGAAAGATCATTGGCGAACTTTGCCAGAAAAATCCCCCCAAGCCTACCGCTAAAACTTCCCGAGCGTATCCAGCTTCACATTCGGCGGCAACTCCACCTTCGGCGTGGTGATCGGCGGCAGAGGCTTGTTATCGAACACATGGCCCGCATCACCGATGATGCTGCGCAAATCTTCAAATTTCAGGTCGGGCAGCGGGAAGGAATAATTCGGCAACTCCGCCCCGAAAGTCGGGATTTTTACATCGAGCGAGAGCGGTTTGTTGAGCACCACAGGCGGCAACGCTAGCGGCGCTTTGGGTAGCGGCACATTGAGCGCAAAAAGCTGCGGTGGCGGTGTCTCCATCGGCTGGCCCGGCGCGAAATGCATAGCGGCATAATGCTCGCTGCCATCGCCCATCGGCGGCACGCGCTTATAGTCGCGGTCGAGGTTAAGAGCGCGTGGCGGCGCGGGCGTATCCGTTAACGATGCCAGCAGCGTATAGGGCTCCGGCTGCACGCGCTCGCGCACCACATAATGCACCATATCGCCCTTGGCATCCGCATTGCCCGTACGGCCCATGGTGGCGATCGGCGCGCCCTGCTCCACATACTCGCCCACGTTCACCTTCTTCGAGCCGTTGCGCAAATGGGCGTAACTGTAAATCCGCTGATCGTCCCCCGCGATGAAGATCGTGTAGCCCGAATCGCCGTCATAGGTGCCAGCGAACAGCACCTCGCCGCCCATCGCCGCGACGACGGGGACATTCCGCTCGCCCGGCGCCACAAAATCAATCGCGCCGTGGATACCGCCGGTGCGACGATGCGCCTCATACCACCCGCCGCGCGCATCCACCTCGGCAACCACGCCCACGGGGCTGATCGGCAGATCCGTTACCGCCGTCTCATCCGCGGTTTCCTCGAGCCAATCCTCGATCGCCGCTTCCACCTGATCCTGGCTCGCCGCGCGCTTTTTGCGCACCGCATTCGCGTGGCGATGCCCATGCTTGGGTGCATGCGAATGGCCCTTTTGGTGCGGCGCAGAATGATGGCGACGATGCTTGCTCATAAGCCGCCATCCTAGCCGTTTTGGTATAAAATTGTGTGACGGTTGTGTGAAATTCGACCGACAATTTTACCAATACCGTCATCAAACTGTCACGAACCGCTGCTACAGGGGAAAAACTACTACGCCTTATTCAAGTGAAGAACCATTCGATTTGTTCAAACGGAAGGCGTTGTTCTGATGCAGAATGTATCAGCGTAGTGACTTGGGGGAACACCATGGCTTCGCTTAAAACGAACTATGAATCCTTCCTGGCAGTTTGGAAGAAAAAGTTAGCTTCCATCCCTGCCGGAGCTAGCGTGTGGGTGCAGGCGTTGATTCTCGTAATCATCTTTTGCATCCTCGGGGCTCTGCTTGAATCGATGGCAATATTCATATTGCCGCCGCTTCCTGCAACAGCACTGAATTCCCATCTCGGCCTCACTCTCGGGGTCGTCGGGTTAGTGGTTTACCTCATCTCTGTTATGGCGTCGTATTTTCACGCAAAAGAGCACCGGGTAATATATGGCATTGCCACTTCTGTTGGAATGATACTCATGATAGGCGCCAACTTGCCCCATATGAGCATCACCTGGAAGACAACGGCAATGTTGATCGCCCTAGTGTCCTTCAGCGCGTCAATGATTCACCGCGAACGGCTGCAATGGCGATACCTCACCACGGGAACATTCTGGCTCCTGTTTGTCATGATACTCGCTTTCGGACTCTTCGTAACGCGCGTGTTGTGAAGCGTCTTCCCGCCGGTCTTCGGATCGGCGGGGAGCGTTTGCCAGATGGCCTGTAAGCCGGGTTCTGTCCCCGTTTCCGGGTGATGACTATTCATCTAGGCCGCCCATTGCTGAGCGGCTCAAGCAACCAACCCGCGTGTGCTCGATGCGGAAAACACCTGTCAGCCTTTGCAGGCCAACGCGCCACGCCTATTTGGTCTTGCTCCCGGTGAGGTTTGCCTAGCCGTTTTTGTTACCAAAAACGCGGTGGGCTCTTACCCCACCTTTTCACCCTTACCCTCTTGCGAAGGCGGTTTGTCTCTGTGGCACTGTCTCTGAGCTCGCGCTCGGCGGGCGTTACCCGCCACCGTTTCCTGTGGAGCCCGGACTTTCCTCGAGGTGTGAAAGCCGTTTTGAAGCATTACCTTCGCCACAACATAAGTGCACCACGCAGTCATCCGGCCATCTGGCTTTAGCAGTATAGAGGGTTTAGGGCTAAGGGTCTAGGAGTTAGTGGGCTTTGGCCGCATAGTATGGGCGATAAATGCATCGTTCTGCCATTCCTCATAGCCCAACAGCGCACCTTCCATGCGCTCGAACCATTCGCCGAACCCCGCTTTCGCCGCAACATCCCACAGCAAGATATAGGCATCGATGCGCCAGGCTTCCGCCTTTAGTGCATAGAGCACGCGGTAGAGTTTCTTCTCCACCACCGAATAGTCGCGCATCACAAACCGACCGCTATCGACATAAGGTTGAAAGGCACGCCGCGGAATAATTTCCTCGTGATCGCATGAGGCATAGCTATCGCAAAATGCTGCCAGCGGTTTATGGCCCGCGAGCATGAGTTCCAATTCGTTATTCGTGTGGGGCTCGTAGGGCAAATGTTGATGGTGAAAACTCATACCAACCCATGCAGCGCCGCGAGCAACCCCGCGCATTCATCGTCCCATTTCCCGTCGCAATTATCCGGTCGGTAATGGCGCTGGAAGGCCTGCACGCATTGCTCGGTTTTGACACCGTAATCGCCATCGAGCTTTAAGCCATAGCCCCAATTATGGAGGGCCGTTTGCAGACGGATTACCTTTTTGCCGTTATCCCCGCGCTCGAGTTCCGAACCCATCATCGAGTGCGAACCAAACGGAAACACGCCAATCGCCGCGCGTGCGAGGCGCGGCCAATCGAACAATTCACCGGGGTCAATTTTGCGCAAAAACGCGACATCCGAATGCCCCACCACATTGCGTTGCGGAATCGCATGCCGCGCCAAAATCCCGTGGCACAATTCGATCACACTTTGCATCTGCAGTTCCGGAAACGGCCGGTAGCCATTACTATGGCCGGGGTTCGCAATCTCAATCCCGATCGAGCGGCCATTGATGTTGCTGTGGCCGCGCCAAAAACTCTCGCCCGCATGCCAGGCGCGCTTGTCCTCATCCACCAGCTGGAAAATCTCGCCATCCTCGCCCACCACGTAATGCGCGCTGACTTTCGACTCCGGGTTGCACAGATGATCCACCGCCGCCCGCGTCGTCAGCATATCCGTATAATGCAGCACGAGCGTATCGATCACGCCATCCTTGCGCGCGTCGAAATTGGGGGAGCGGTGGGAGAGATTCATGAAACCAGTCTATTCCTTTTTTGTGCACGTGACTACTGATCAATCTCCACCAACTGAGGACGGCGCACCGTAATGACGCCGACGCCAAGAATGGTCAACGCCGCGCCGAGAATGACCTGCAAGGTCAGCGGATCATCGAAGAAGCTGACGCCGCCCGCAATGCCCACCACGGGCGCCAACAGCGAATACGGTACCACGCTCGACATCGGGTATTTGGTGATGAGGTGGTTCCACATACCATAGCCCAGCAGCGATGAGAAAAACAGGCTGTAGGTAATACCCACCCAGCTTTGCCATTTGGCCTGCGCGATGATTTCCCACTGCTGCGCCTCGCCGAAATAGCTGAGCAGAAACAGCGGCGGAATTGCAAACAAAGCGGGCCAGAATAGCAGCTGCAGCACATGCGGCGTCGGGTTCAGGCGCTTCATGTAAATATTGCTCACGCTCCAGCCGAAGGAGCCGACAATGGCGAGCAGGAACGGCCCCCAGTTGGCGCTGGCATTGGGTGTGCCGGCCACAATCATCACGCCAAGGAACGCGACCATCAGCCCGCCGGAGCGCCAGGGGCCGAGATAATCCTTGAAGAAAATCGCCGCGAGAATACAGGCGAACGGCACGCCCAGCTGCGTCGCCACCACGCAGGAGGTGATGGAAAGCCCCATATGCAGCGCCGAGAAAATGCAGGCGAACTGGAACACGATCAGCGCCAGGCTGATGAACAGCATATCGCGGTAATTGGGCTTGCCGAGCCGGAGCGTAAACGGTGCCAGCACCGCCGCAACGCCGATAAAGCGCAGCAACAGCGCGAGATACGGCGGAAAATCCGCAAACGCAAATTTCGTCGCCGTGAAATTCCCGCCCCAGCAGCAAGCGACAAGAATGGCAGCGATCACCGCGCGCATGGGCATGGGGTTCTCCGGGAAGTTGGGTTCGCGATCCTCATAAGAGATGGAGTTGCCGAACGCAAGACGAGAACAAAACCGGAAGCGATACAAAACTTCCAATCCTATGATCTTTACGACAAACCATTTTAATCTTTCACATGAATACTGAATGTAAATCCAATAGGTGCATCTAGGCATCTCATTTCACTCAACATCTCAGCACTCGCAATGAAACGACAGAGTTTGCTGGATTTTTACCCACAGCTGTGCCATAGTGCCTTTCCCGAAGCGATTTACCCCTCTTCTACCGCGTATTGCAGGGTTCACCCTCAGGAAGCGGGCAAAAAAAAGAGGGCTTTGAGACGAATCCCAAAGCCCCAAGTCGCTCGGCAAGCAACTGAACACCAGCCTCTCGGCTGGGATTGGATAAAAAGGTGTCACATGGCAGTGTGAC
>JBEHYI010000006.1:0-26306 GCA_048498255.1 Pseudomonadota bacterium
TTCAAACTCGCTTAGTGTAATGGGTCGGTTAAGTTTTTTAGCCTCAGGAACAGAGCCATCTGTCGTTTCATATCTGCTCCATCATGCCGCGTGATGGCGAGCTTGCCATGAAATACGAGCTGCCGAGCAATGTGATCGGCGTGACGACCATTCGCCTGAACGATTTGCCACCGGGTGCTGCGATTAATGCCGGACTTGCGGGGCGCATGCACCGCGCGCTGCGTGAGCCCTTCGCGAAGCTGACCAGTGAGAAGCCGATGGCGCTCGAGGATTTGCGCAAGGTGATGGATGTGCTGCGCGGTGCGCGGGCGACGCTTGGTAGCGAGGCGCTGCTCGACCGCGAAGAGGCATGGAAACAGCTGGTCGATATTTACGAAACATCGTTCCCGGATCATTCGTTCCTCGATTATTTCTGGTCGTACCGTGCGATTGCGGGCGGGGTCTATTCCACGTTGCTCGCGCCCTTGCCGGCGGCAGAAGTGTACCATGCCATGTCGACCGGTTATGCGGGGCTGATGGCCGCACGCGCGAAGGTGGAGACCGGCAAGCCGGTGTTTGTAACCGAGCACGGGATTTACACCAACGAGCGCCGTATTGAGATTACCTCGGCGGATTGGCTCGAGGCGACTTCGAGCAAGGCGCTGACGATCGATAAGCCGCGCCGCGATTTGCGCGATTTGTGGATCGACTCGATCAATAATTTCAGCCGCGTGTGCTACGAGGCGAGCGACCGCATCATTACCTTGTTCGCCGGGAACCAGCGTCCGCAGCTGGAGGATGGCGCGGCGAAGGAGAAGTTGCAGATCATTCCGAACGGGGTGGATATTCGCCGTTTTGGCGCGCTCGCCCATCGCCGCCAGGCAACGCCGACGATTGCGCTGATCGGCCGCGTGGTGCCGATCAAGGATATCAAGAGTTTCATCCGCGCCTGCGCGCTGCTGCGCCAAACCGCGCCGGACCTCAAGGCCTACATCATCGGGCCAACGGATGAGGACGCGGAATATTACAGCGAATGTACGAATTTGGTGCAGCTGCTGGGGCTTGAGCATACCATCACCTTCACTGGCCAAGCGCGGGTGGATGATTATTTGCCGCAGATTGATGTGCTGGTGCTGACGAGCATTTCGGAAGCGCAGCCGCTCGTGATGCTCGAGGCGGGTGCCGCGGGCATTCCGATTGTGGCGACGGATTGCGGCTCCTGCCGTGAGCTGATAGAAGGCGCGCCGAACGAAACGCCGGCGCTTGGCGCGGGTGGGATTGTGACGCCGCTGGCGAGCCCGGCTTCCACCGCGGAGGCGATTTACACGCTGCTTTCCGACCCGGCGCTTTACGAGACAGCATCCAACGTGATCCGCGAGCGCGTGGCGCAGTATTATAATGAAGGCATTCAGCAGCAGGCATATCGCACGTTGTATGCGCAGTATCTGCGCCGTGCGGCGTAAGGGAGACTAAAATGGCTGGCATTGGTTTTGAACTGAATAAAATGGCGCGGCGGGATGATCTGCTCGGCATCGCGGGCGCCTATGTGCATTCGCTGTTTGCGATTGCGGGCCCGTGGCTGTTCACGGTGGTGGCGCTGGGCTTTACCACCTATTATTACGGTGGAAGCGACGGAATCGAGCTGCTCAATTTCCGCGGCGTGATCGTTTACAACTTTTCGTTCTCGCTCGCGCTTTCGGCACCGGTTTATTTCATCATGACGCGGTATTTGGCGGATCAGATCCATGTGAAAAACGTGACGAGCACGCCGACCGTGCTGCTTGAAAGCATGATCTTGGTGACGTTGTTTAACCTGCTGCTCGCGGTGTTTTTCTACGGGTTCTATTTCAACATGACGCGCGAGTTGCGCCTGGCGGGCTTCGCCAACATGTTCCTGATTTCGGGCGTGTGGCTGCTGTCGGTCTATCTCACGGCGCTGAAGAATTTCTCGGCAGTGACCTGGACCTTCATCATCGGGATGACGATTTCCGTGATCTCAGCGAATCTGCTGATGAAATACGGCGCGGCGGGCATGGTTGCGGGCTACGATATCGGCTTGGCCATCATTGTGTTCCTACTCGCAGGCCGAGTATTTGCGGAATATCCGTACCGCCTCACCCAGCGTTTTGGGTTGAAGCCGTTCTGGTCGAAATATTGGGAGCTCGCGGTCGGCGGTTTTTGCTATAATTGTGCGCTGTGGGTCGATAAATGGCTGATGTGGTATGCGCCGGAAGCGGTGCAGCTGGATTCCAAAATCCGCTTCTTCCCGGATTATGATTCGTCCATGTTCCTCGCAGCGATGACCATCCTGCCCTCGATTGCGCTGTTTATTTTCTCAATCGAGACCAATTTCTTCCACCATTACCGCCGGTTTTACGGGAATATTCTCGCCCATGCGTCGATGCGCCGCATCCGCCAATTCCACGGCAAAATCATGGATGCGATCACCGAAGGCGCGCGCGCGATTGTGATTATTCAAGGCGTGCTGGCGTTTCTGTTCATCGTGCTCGCGGTCGAGATTTTCGAGCGCCATTTGCACATCACCTTCGTGAATTACCGCATGTTCAGCCTTGGCGTGCTGGGCTCGTTCTTCCAGGTGCTGGTGCTGTTCGCGACGATCATCCTCAGCTATTTCGATTGCCGCCGCGCCAATATGTGGATTTTCGCGTTCTATTTCGCGGCCAACACGATCCTGACGCTCATCACCATCGATATGGGTCAGGAATATTACGGGTTTGGGTTCTTCCTGGCTTCGGCGCTTTCCTTCTTCGTCGCCGCGGCGACGCTGCTGAGCCATGTGCGCAAATTGCCGTACCATGCGTTCATCACCAACAACAACTCGGTGAAAGTGCCGAAAGTGCGCACCAGCGCTGATTATTACGAGAGCGAAGGCGAGTTCAATATGGGTGTGGACCGCAAAGAGGTTTTCCAACCGGGTAAGGCGTAACCTTCCTACCGGCGTCCTCCCGGCCATTGCTCACAGCTCACCCACCCCGACTGTGGCGCAAATGCTGCCCCTGTGGCAAAAAAGCCGTTTCGTAACATTCCGTTGTAATATTTTTACTTTACAAGGGGGCCATCCATGTATAATTGGATTCGGCCGCAAATCCCATGGCGTGTAGAGATCCCTAGAGGGGTAAGGGGTTTAAGCGAGGAATTTCCTCCACTTAAACCGTCCCAACCCAGCAAGGTGACCTTGGCACCCCTGTCATAAATCCGTCGCAAGGTTTGCTGGTGCGTTTTGGTTAACGTACTAACGAGGATTTATGAGATGCGGAGCTACACATCGCCCGATTCCGCTGTAAAGCATTTACAGCCTGAACAAGCCATTGTTTTATACCGTCCCCATGCGCTGAAACGCGCCGTGGATCTGTTTTTGTCCAAATTCCGCGGGCATGTGCTCTATGCGGTGAAGACGAACCCGGACGAGCATGTGCTGAAGGACCTTTGGGCCAACGGCGTGCGCAAATTCGACGCGGCAAGCTTGCACGAAGTCGCCATGGTGCGCGGCCTGTTCCCAGAAGCAGAAATTTACTTCATGCATACGGTCAAATCCCGCACCGCGATCCGCGAGGCGTATGTGACTTATGGCGTGCGCCATTTCTCGCTCGATAGCGAGGAGGAGCTTGCGAAAATCCTGGTCGAAACCAACTATGCGGAGGATCTGGGCCTGCATGTGCGCATCGCGATTCCGAATACTTATGCCGAGCTGGCGCTGACCGATAAGTTTGGCGCGACGCTCGAAGTGGCGCCGAAGCTGCTCGCGCGCGTGCGCACGGTGGCGGCGCATGCGGGCGTGTGCTTCCATGTCGGCTCGCAATGCATGCATCCGGATGCTTACAAGCTCGCGATTAAACTCGCCAAGCAAGTGGTGAAGCAAGCGGGCGTGAAGATCGATTCGTTCGATGTCGGCGGCGGGTTCCCGAGCATTTACCCGGGCATGACCCCGCCGGATATGGTGAGCTATTTCAACGCAATCCATGACGCAACGCGCGATATCATCAAGCAGCATGGCTGCCAGCTTTTGGCAGAACCAGGCCGTGCGCTGGTGGCGGAAAGCGGTGCCGTGGTGGTGCGAGTTGAGGCACGCAAAGGCGATTTCCTCTATTTGAATGACGGCACTTACGGCTCGCTGTTCGATGCCGGCGTGCCGAAATTCATCTTCCCTGCCCGTTTGCTGAATCGCACGGGGAGCGAGGAGGAAAAAGGCTTCAGCTTCTATGGCCCGACCTGCGACACGATGGATTTCATGAAGGGCCCCTTCATGCTGCCCGCGGATGTGAAGGAAGGCGATTACCTTGAAATCGGCCAGCTCGGCGCTTATGGGCGCACGATGGCGACGCGTTTCAACGGGTTCGCCCTCGCCAATCAGCCGGTGGTGGTGAAGGATGAGCCGCTGATGAGCCTCTATAACCAGCCGATGGTCGAGCGCCGCATTGCGGTAGCTGCGCGCGCTTAGGCCGAAATTGGAAACGTCATCCCGGTTTGCCAAAGGCAATACCGGGATCTCCCGCCGCGCACTGTGATTTTTTGCTTTTAAAAGGCACACAGCTTGTTTCAGGGGATCCCGGGACGAGCCCGGGATGACGGCCAAACTTCACCCCTGAGCTCGCTTCACTTTTCCTTCATTTTTCCCATAAAAACGCTCGCATTTTTTGAGCAACCGCCTATAAGACCCGCAAATTGCTATTCTCTGGAGAAACGACATGACCGCAGCCGCAAAAAACAAATCGAACGCTAAGGCCGAACTGCTCGGCAAAACCGTTGAGCATATCGACATTACGAGCTTCGATGCGCGCCCCATCATCGACGGCATGACGAACATGTCCTTCACCAGCCGCGACCTCGCGCGCGCGACCAGCATCTACAACCAAATGCTGGCGGATAAAGACTGCTCCATCATCCTGACGCTGGCGGGTTCGACCTCGGCGGGCGGCTGCATGAAGCTGTATGCCGACCTCATTCGCTACAACATGGTGGATGCGATTGTGGCAACCGGCGCCAGCATCGTCGATATGGATTTCTTCGAAGCGCTCGGCTTCAAGCATTACCAGGGTTCGGCATCCGGCCAGGACGATAAATATCTGCGCGACCTCTATATCGACCGCATTTACGATACCTATATTGATGAGGAAGAGCTGCAGGCGTGCGATCACACGATCCTCGAGATCGCGAACTCGCTCGAGCCGCGTGGCTATTCGAGCCGTGAGTTCATCCGCGAAATGGGCAAGTGGCTCGCTGCGGGCAACGCGAAGAAAAAAGACAGCCTCGTGCAGCTTGCTTACGAGAATGATGTGCCGATTTTCTGCCCGGCGTTTGTCGATAGCTCGGCGGGTTTCGGTTTGGTGAAACACCAGGTCGATAATCCGAAAAAGCACATGATGCTCGATGCGATTGCAGATTTCCGCGAACTCACCGACATCAAAATCAAAGCCGGTGATACGGGCCTTCTGATGATCGGCGGCGGCGTGCCGAAGAACTTCACGCAGGACACCGTTGTGTGCGCCGAGATCCTTGGCCATGACGATGTGCAGATGCATGCTTACGCGGTGCAGATCACGGTGGCGGATGTGCGCGATGGTGCGTGCTCGTCCAGCACCCTCAAAGAAGCCTGCAGCTGGGGCAAGGTCGATACCGCGCTCGAGCAAATGGTGTTCGCGGAAGCGGGTTCGGTACTGCCACTCCTCGCTTCGGATGCCTATCACCGTGGCCATTGGAAAAACCGCGAGAAGCGCAAGTTCGCGAAGCTGTTTGCTTAATGAAACATGAAAAGGCACCTCCGGGTGCCTTTTTTCATACCCATTGCTGCACCGCACACCAACCCCCTTAAAATCACTGGCTTTACCCATTTGCGCTGCTCTTGACAGATGCCATATTTGTAGTTACAATAAAGTCGTTACAAAAAATGAGGAAACATGCGGTTCGATTGGGACGAGAAGAAGAACCAAAGCAACTTCAAAGATCATGGGCTTGATTTTGCCACCGCAAGCGAAGTGTTCAACGACCCGGACCTGCATCTCGAACATAGCCGGATTGCGGAAGGCGAAGATCGTTGGCAGGCAATCGGCATGCTCGCTGGTAGGTTCGTTATTCTGGTAGCACATGCTTATCGCTACAATGACGGTGAGATCGTGGTGCGGCTTATCTCTGCCCGCGCAGCATCGAGAAAAGAAAGGAAGCGTTATGAAAAAATCCAGTTATGACCGCGAGGAAGTGTTGCGCAAACTCGCCGCGATGAAAGATGAGGATATCGATTTTTCCGACATCCCGGAAATTACCGATTTCAGCAAATTTCGGCCAGCGCATGAACTATTCCCGGACTTGTTTCGCCCCGTGAAAAAGCAGGTCACGCTGCGGATGGATGCGGATGTGATCGCTTGGTTCAAGGCCCATTCGCCGAAATACCAGACGGCGATGAATGCGGCTTTGCGCGAGTTTATTGCTAAACAGAAACGCTGATTGCTGCACCGCACACCAACCCCTTAAAATCACTGGCTTTACCCATTTGCGCTGCTATGGTGGCGGCCATTTCGGGCCCCTTGGGGTAACTGCGAGCAGGGTGAATCATGGCCGGTGCAGATGTAAAAGAATTCACGGTATGCGGCCTCAAAATGTGGCAGCAAGTGGTGCTTTGCCTGGTGCTTGGCATCATCACCGGCTTCGTGCTGAAGGAAGATGCGGCGGGCCTCAAGATCCTCGGCACGATCTTCATCAACCTCATCAAAATGGTGGTGGTGCCGCTGATTTTCCTCGCCCTCGTTTCCGGCATGACCAGCATGGGGGATGGCGCGAATTTCAAGCGCGTGGGGTTTAAGGGCGTCGGCGCGTATCTGTGCACCGCGATTTTTGCGGTGGTGATTGGCCTCGCGGCGGGCACTGTGTTTCAGCCGGGCTTGGGCCTGCATGTGAACATCAACGAATTTGCGAGCGGTGTGCCGGCCGCGACGGAAGCCCCGGCGGCGAGCATCAAGGATTTCATCCTCAACCTCATCCCCACCAACATCTTCAAAGCCTTTGCGGATGGGAATTTGCTGCAGGTGGTGGTGTTCTCGGTATTTTTCGGCATCACCATGAATATGATGGGCGACAAGGCCGCGCGGCCGCGCCAGTCGCTGTATGATTTCAGCCAGATCGTGTTCCGCATGATCGAATATATCGTGCGCCTGGCACCCCTCGCGGTGTTTGGCTTCATGGCCTGGTCGGTGGGCACGCAGGGCGTGGAGATCATCAAAATTCTCGCGAAACTTTGTGCGGCGGTGATTGCGGCGTGCGCGTTCCAATATGCGCTGTTTGGAGTGCTGATCGCGGTGTTCGCGCGGCTTAATCCGTTCGTGTTTTACCGCAAATTGCTCACTACGCAGCTGATGGCGTTTTCGACTTCGAGCTCGAAGGCGACGCTGACCACCGCGATGCGCGAATGCGAAACGAAGCTGGGCGTGAGCGCGCAATCAACGCAGTTTTTGCTGCCGCTGGGTGCCTGCATCAACATGGATGGCACGGCGATTTATTTGGGCATTTGCGCCCTCTTCTTCGCGCAGTTTTTCGGCGTGGAGCTGCACACCATGGATTACGCCATGCTGCTCTTGACCTGCACGTTCGGCTCCATCGGCGCGGCGGGTATTCCCTCGGGTTCGATCATTTTCATGGGCATGGTGCTGCATTCCGTCGGCCTGCCGATCGAGGGGATTGGCCTGCTGCTGGGCGTTGACCGCGTGCTCGACATGATCCGCACCACCATCAACATCACCGGCGATTGCGCGATTACGCTGATTGTAGATGCGACGGAAAAAACGCACAGCAAAGAAACCTATTACAGCTAGGCAACCCTCATGAGCTTCCCGTTCCATTTATTCAAAACCGTGCCCTCGTATGATTTCGTCGGCTACCGCAAAGCGGGCTTCGCGATTACGTTTTTGGGCGTGATTGTCACGTTCGTTTCGCTCGCGCTGCATGGCCTCAATTTCGGGATCGATTTCAGTGGCGGCGTGGTGATGGAAGTGCGCACGGAGCAAACGGCGGATATCAACAAAATGCGCACGCTGCTTGAAACGCAGCACACGAAAAACGCGATGCTGCAATCGGTGGGAGAAGATGGCCGCCAGGTGATGATTCGCCTGAAGCCGCAGGGCGATGAGAAGCAGAACGAAGTGGCGCAGGCGGTGCGCGCGACGCTGGATGCCGGTTACGGCGAGAAGATCGATTATTTGCGCACGGATTATGTCGGCCCGCAGGTGGGCGGCGAGCTGATCCGCGGCAGCTTCATGGCGCTCAGCCTCGCGATGGGGGCGATGGCGGTGTATCTGTGGTTCCGCTTCGAATGGCAATATGGCTTCGGCGGTATTCTCGCGCTGCTGCATGATGCGATTTTGGTCGTCGGGTTTTATTCGGTGACGCAGATTGAGTTCAACCTCACCTCGGTGGCGGCCGTGCTGACGGTGATCGGCTATTCGATCAATGATTCGGTGGTGATTTACGACCGCGTGCGCGAGGATTTGCGCAAGTTCAAGGTGAAGCCGGTGCCGGAGGTGATCAACCTCGCCTGCAACGAAACGCTCGCGCGCACGTTCCTCACCGGCGGCACGGTGCTGATGGCGCTGCTCGGCCTCGTGATTTTCGGTGGTGATGTGCTGTTCGGCTTCTCAGCGGCGATGATTTTCGGCGTGATTGTGGGCACCTATTCCTCGATCTATGTTTCGGCGACGGTGCTGATTTACCTGAATCTGCGCCGCTCAGAGCTTGAGGCCGTGAAGGCTTAAGCAAACCCCATTGCATCTTGCGAGCACTCGTGGCAGGCTCCCGCGCGAAACCGCCTCGGAGGATTTATGCGTCACGCTCTTTGCACCCGTTTGTTGCTTGTCCCCTTCCTGCTGCTGATGGCGGCTTGTGGGCCGGAAAATGCGAAGGATAAGTATCCTTTCCCACCGCAATTCGTGAATGCGGAGCAGGTGGATTTTCGGGTGATCAGTGCGCCACCGCCGAAAGATTCCGCGAAATATAAGGAGGAGATCAACGGCATTCTCGCCAACCAGCAAACGCTGACGGAAGCGGAGAAATCGGCGCTGATGGCGGAGGACCATATCACCCCGAGCATGATCATTGAGCCGGTGCTGGGCTTGGATTACACGGCGGAGAAATTCCCGGCCTTGTTCACGCTGTTGAAGCATGCGGCGTCCGACGCGTGGCGCTTGGGTGACCGCGAGCAGGATTACTGGCACCGCGACCGCCCATGGATTGCGGATAAGCGCGTCGCGATTTTGGTCAGCACCATCACGCGCCCTTCCTATCCGAGCGGGCACAGCACCACGAACCATGTGTGGGCGTTTATTCTGAGCGATCTTTTCCCCGAGCAGAAGGATGCGTTCTTCAAGCGCGCTTATGAGATCGGCATGCACCGCACGCTCGCGGGTGTGCATTACCCGACGGATGTGGAGGCTGGCAAAAAATTCGCCTCCGCACTTTATGCGGTGATGCAAAAGAGCCCGGCGTTCGACAAGGAATACCAAGCGGCGTCGGATGAGATTGCAGCGGCGATGACCGAGCAGCTGCGCGTGAAAGCGCGCGAGGCGTTGGCGAAGAAGCCAGTGGCGGTGGATGCGGAAACGCCGAAAGGTGATATTCCCACTGTACCTTCCCGACCGAAAACTTGCGTGGCACAAGTGGGTGGAATGACTATGTGCCACTAGCATAAAAAAGGCCCGCTTCGCGCGGGCCTTTTCATTGGTACTTATATCGAGTTACGCCGCCTGGTGGCTACCCGCAGTGAGTTTCTGCTCCGCTGTTTTCAAATTCGCGAGTGCGGTTTTCAACTGCTCGGTTTCGCAACAGAACGAAATGCGCACATGCCAATCTTTCGCGGCACTCGGTGAATCCGGCGCGTAGAACGGTGCGCCGGGAACGCCGCAAACACCCGCAACATTGACGAGGTAGCGCATGAGGTTTGCGGACGTATCAATTGCATAAGCTTCACTGGTTTCGGAGACTTCCGCCGGCACAGCGCAGCCTTTGAGCCCGGCGAAATCCACCCAACCATAAATGGTGCCGCGCGGTGCTTCAACCTTCGCGTAATGCAGCAGATTAATGCCCTCGATCAGCAGCGCACGTTTTTCCATCAGCAGCGCGACGGTGCGTTCGATGAATTGGTCGCCATACATCAGCGCTGCTTGCGCCTTGAGCTGATCCTCGACGCCCATGCCGCCGCCTTTGCTCTCGTTCCATTTTTTGAGCGATGCGATCATGGCTTTGTTTTTGGAGACGATGAAGCCGACGCGCAAACCGGCGAGGCCATATTCCTTCGACACGGTGCGGAAACACGCCACACGACCCAAATCGAACAAGGCTTTTTCGGCTGGCCCGCGTTGCAGCACGGCGGTGATGTTGTAAGGCATGCGGTCGAACACCAGCTTGCCGTACGGATCATCGCTCAGCACGATAGTATTGTGGGTGAGGCTTGCGACCGCGGCGAAAAATTCCTCGCGCTCGGCTGGCGTGTAATTCGCACCTGTCGGGTTGCATGGCGCGTTGATGAGAATCGCCGCCGGTTCGCGGTGCTGGGCGAGCGCGTGTTTCAACACATCCGCACGCAAGATACCGTCACCCGTTGCGAGCTCGATGAGCTTCACGCCGGCGGGGAACATGTCGTAGTTCGTCGGCCAACCGGGCGCGGTGACGAAGACGAGGTCGCCTGGTTTAAACACCGCAAGTGCGCCGTTCAGCGCGCCTTTGCCGCCGGTGCCGATGCAGACATCCGCGGTGGTGGCAGGAATGCCGGTGTCACGCGTGAAGCACTCCGCCGCCGCTGCGCGCAGCGATGGTAGGCCGAGCGTTTCGGAATAAGCATACATCTTCGCGGCATCGCGGATGGTTTTGAATTTTTCATCTGCGCCGTTATCGGCTTTTTTTGCATCCGCCAAAAGGGTCGCGAGCCAGCCTTCGACTTCATCCTTCGCAGGTTTGGGGAATAAATCGCCGATGGTGACGATCTCAACTTTTTTGCCGCGGGCCTTCGCGGCATCCGCCATTGCGGCGGCGGACATGGTGGGCGAATCGCGCATTTCGTCGCGCACAATAAATTCATGGCTGAGAACGGTCATAAGGCTCCTAGAGGGTAACGGCGTATTTCGCCCGTTCACTAGCCCCAAAGCCAGCCAATCTCAAGTGATTTTGCGCGAAGCGCGCGTAAGCTATTGGCCTGCCGCCACGCTTTTGGCGATCTGCGGCGCGGCGAGCTTGCCCACCACCTCGACCGACTGGCCGTTTTGCTTACTGATGCGCTCATATTCCGCGCGGCGTTTGGCGTTCACATCCGTCACCAGCGCGTTCACCTCATCCGATGGTTTGGCGGCTTTGATGTAGCCTTCCGGCGTTTCCACCACCGAGCCATCTGCGCGCGCGCTGTGCAAATCAAGCGCGTAAGCCGGGAAAGCAACCGCACTCATCACAAGCGCCAACAGAAAGTTTTTCATCGTGGTTCTCCTTAGAAGATATCTTTGTTTTTGCTGATCGATTGCTTCACGTCCTTCTCGATCGAGACTTTCACATGTTGCTCGACCTTGACGTTGAGGTTGATCTCAATCGGCTTGTCCGGCGCTTGCAATTGCACGGTGGGGGTACAGGCCGCGAGGCCGAGAATGACGACGATGGCGCTACTGATCTTTGGCATGGGCGTTCTGCTCGATAAAGGTTTTCGGGTCGGTCATCAGTTTCAAATTCTGTGTAATCAAGTTTAGCAGATCGCCGCTCAAATGCACCTGCAATTTGATGGGGCGGCCCTTTTCAACATCTGGGTTGCGGCCCTCAACCGCAAGCGTTGCGGTGAGCGCACCTTCGGGCGTCATCTCGAGATTCAGTGCCAATACAGTATATTGCAGGTTTTTGAGGATATCGCGCACGAGGGTGACTTGCGGATTATCGCCGGGAATCGCCTCGGGTGCGAGCTGGATCACGCCCGGCGCATCCGCTTTCAGCGCGCCTTTGCCAACGCTGATTTTGCCCTCGCGCGTGACAATGAGCGGCACGTTGCCCGACACCACACCGGTGGCTTTCGCCTGGCTGCCGGTGAGAGCTTGCATCACACTATCGATTGCAACTTTTTCGACATTGAGCGTCACTGCAATCGGCTTCGTTCCGCTGAGCGGCACCGCGACGCGGCGCACGCCGATGCTGCCACCGCTGATGGGCATGGCGGCGTGGGTGATGGTGGCGATGGATGCTGCAGGGTTAGTGAGCGAATAAGCCAACGTGAAGCCGAGCGCGTGGGAGTTATCCGCGCTGTTGATTTCGCCGGTGAGCAGCAGCTTATCGCTTTGCAACATCAGTTCGCCCGCGGCTTTTAGCTTCGGCAGCGGCATGGTTTCGGATTGCACATTCACTTCCTCCGAATTCCATTTTCCGTGCCATTGCTGCTTGGTTTCATCGAGCGCGAGGTTAAATTGAAACTTGGTGATGTCGATTTTATCCGCGCCGAGTTGGATGGCGGCATGGTCACTCTCGAGCTGCAATGTCGCATCCGTTTGATGCTGCAGTTTGCCATTCAGCGGCAGGTCCATTTGCCAGCCCTTATCCGCCGCGTGCAGCTTCGCATCTTTTAGGCTGATGCTGGCGACGGGGAGTGCGCGCAACTCCGCCAGCGTCACCGGAATTGCTGCAGGTTTTTCGGAAGGTTTTTTACTTAAGCCCGCCATGCCGTCGATCGCCCAACCGTTCGTATCGCGCAGCATATTGATGGTGAGACCGTTGATTTCCGCAGTTTCGATTTGGCCTTTGAGCAAGGCGCGCGGCTGGTAATCCACCGTCACGGAAGCAAGCTTCAGCGCGGGGTTGCCGAGGGCGACATCTTTCAGGGTGATACCTTTAAGGCCGAGATGGTCGATGGTGAAAATGACCGGCGCGAAGCCTTTCGCCTCTAGCGCATCCGTAATTTTGTGCGCAGCAAATTGCTGCACGGGCAGCAGAAAAAACCCGAGCAGCAGCACGATAAAAATCGCCGAAAACCATTTCGCTTTTTTGCGCATGTATTACGCCTGACGGAGTTGAGGTTCGTTTACCTCATCCTGCAGCGGATGGGATAAACGATCGATCATTTCTTTTGGGCAAATTTGCCAGAAATGTTGTTTGGTGGTTTCCCAATTGGCGAGGATTTCCACGGCGCGTGGGGAGGATGTTTCCTTCGCGTGCAGCTCGATGAGGGTTTTAAGTTCAGCCTCCCAATGTTGCGAAGCGAGGCGTTGTGCAATGATGGTTTCGTCGTTCATGCGCGCGATGAATTTCGCGTTCGCATCGTAAACATAGGCCATGCCGCCGGTCATGCCCGCGCCGAAATTCTGGCCCACTTCGCCGAGGATGGCGACCGCACCGCCGGTCATATATTCGCAGCCATTGCTGCCGCAGCCTTCGATCACCGCGCGCGCGCCGGAATTACGCACGGCGAAGCGCTCACCCGCTTGGCCGCTGGCTAGCAATGTGCCGCTGGTTGCGCCGTAAAGCACGGTGTTGCCGATGATGGTGTTGTCGTGCGGCACCAGCGTGCTCGAAGGGCGCGTGCGCACAATAATGCTGCCGCCGGAGAGGCCTTTGCCGACATAATCATTCGCTTCGCCGAGCAGCTCGATGCGAATGCCGCGCGCCAAAAATGCGCCGAGCGATTGGCCCGCAGAGCCGCGCAAACGCAGGGTAATCTGTTCGTCATACGCCGCACCGCCATGGCGCACGACGAGGGATGAAAGCCGCGTGCCGATGCTGCGCATGACGTTGCGCACCGAATAAGCGAGTTGGATTTTTTCACCCTTGCTGAGTGCTTCGCGCACCGCTTCGGCCATTTCGGCATCGAGCGTATCGGGCACTTCGTTGCGGCCGGTGAGCGTGGCGTGGCGCGCGTGCGGGCCGCTATCTGCCTGGGTTAAAATCGTGTTGAGATCGACATCCACCATATCCTCGCCGCCGCGATTCACTTGGCTGAGCAGATGGGTTTGGCCGATGATTTCATTGAGCGAACGCGCGCCGAGCGAGGCCAAAATCTCGCGGATTTCTTCGGCGACGAAGCTCATGAGGTTCACCACCTTCTCCACCGTGCCTTCGAATTTTTTGCGCAGCATTTCGTCCTGCGTAGTGATGCCGACGGGGCAGGTATTGCTATGACATTGGCGCACCATGAGGCAGCCCATGGCGACGAGCGCGGCGGTGCCGAGCGCATATTCTTCTGCACCTAAAATCGCTGCAATTACGATGTCACGGCCGGTTTTTAATCCGCCATCCGTTTGCAACGTCACGCGGTGGCGCAGGCGGTTGAGGGTGAGCACCTGGTTCGCTTCCGCCAAGCCCATTTCCCAAGGAATGCCCGCATGTTTCACGCTGCTCCAGGCGCTCGCGCCCGTGCCGCCGGAATGGCCCGCGATGACGATTTTATCGGCCATTGCTTTCGCGACACCCGCCGCAATGGTGCCAATCCCGGCCTGCGCCACAAGCTTTACCGAGACGAGTGCGGTGGGGTTGATTTGCTTTAAATCGTAGATCAATTGCGCGAGGTCTTCGATCGAATAAATATCGTGGTGCGGCGGCGGCGAGATGAGCGACACGCCTTGCGTGGCGTGGCGCAAACGCGCGATTTCGACCGTGACTTTGAAGCCCGGAAGCTGCCCGCCCTCGCCGGGTTTGGCCCCTTGCGCGACTTTGATTTGCAGCTCGCGCGCGCTGTTCAAATATTCCGCGGTGACGCCAAAACGCCCCGAGGCGATTTGCTTGATGACGGAGTTCGCATTGTCGCCGTTCGCGCGCGGGGTGAAGCGCTCCGGCCCCTCGCCGCCCTCGCCAGAATTGCTGGCCGCGCCGATGAGATTCATCGCCACCGCAAGCACCTCATGCGCCTCGGGCGAGAGCGCGCCGAGCGACATGGCGGGCGCGATGAAGCGCTTGCGGATGGCAACGACGGGCTCAACTTCCTCGAGCGGAATCGGCGTTGTGGCGTAGTGGAAATCAAATAAATCGCGCAGCACGATGGGCGGACGCGCATACACACTCGCCGCGTATTTTTTGTAAAGCTGGTAGCCGCCTTTGGTGACTGCCATTTGCAGCGCGTGGATGTTTTCACCAGTCCAGGCATGTTGCTCGGCACCGACGCGCAAGCGGTAAAACCCGCCGATGGGCAGCGCGGTGATGTTACTTTCTTGCTGCGGGTAAGCGAGCAAATGTTGCTTGCGAATGCGCGCTTCGAT
The DNA here is from genome assembly GCA_048498255.1 of Pseudomonadota bacterium. Lineage (GTDB taxonomy): Bacteria > Pseudomonadota > Alphaproteobacteria > Rickettsiales > UBA3002 > QFOX01. The sequence goes on from JBEHYI010000006.1 coordinate 15,186, forward strand.
ACCTGCCAAACCAATGCCGGAAAGGCGCGATGGCAGGCCCGGGAAAAACTCCGCAGCCAGTGCGCGGCTTAAGCCAATCGCCTCGAAATTAAGCCCACCGCGATAGGCGCTGACGACCGAAATCCCCATCTTCGCCATAATTTTGAGCAGGCCTTGCGCGAGCGCTTCATGCATGTTTTGCAGCGCGGCGTCGCACGCCAAATCCCCCAGCAGCCCGCGCGCATGGCGGTGGGCGATGATGTCTTCCGCAAGCGCGGGATGCACCACCGTTGCGCCCGAGCCGATCATGACCGCAAGCGCATGCACATCCGAGCATTCGTTCGTGCGCACGAGGATGGAGGATTTTTTGCGCAATTTCTTTTTCACGAGATGGCTGTGCACCGCGGAAATAGCCAGAATCATGGGGATGGCGGCGTGGGTTTCATCCACCGCTTCATCGGTCAGCAGCAGGAAGGATTTGCCCGCGAGTGCGGCTTTTTCCGCTTCCGCCACAATGCGGTCAAGCCCTTGGCGCAGGCCGTTGCCCGCGGCATCCAGCGCGAAAGTGGTGTCGATGCGGGTGATGCGTTTTTTGAAATGCTGCTTCACCGCTTCCATCTCGTGCGAGAGCAAAATCGGCGTATCGGCCAGCACGATTTCGCTGTGCGAATCATCGAGCGCGAGGAAGTTGCCGTCGTTGCCGAAGCGAGTCTTCAAACTCATCACGCGTTTTTCGCGCAAGCTATCGATCGGCGGGTTGGTGACTTGCGAGAAATTCTGGCGGAAATAATGGTGGAACGGGCGATGCTCGGTGGAGAGCACGGCGAGCGCGGTGTCGTCGCCCATCGAGCCCACGGCCTCTTTTGCAGTGACGGCCATGGGGTGAATGATTTGCTCGATGACTTCAAGCGTGAGGCCCGCGGCGCGCTCGCGGCGGAGTAATTTTGCTGCATCCGGTGCGATTTTTTTTGCAACGCCACGCTGCAATATATCGCGCAGCAAAATGGTTTTGCCGACCCATTGGCTGTACGGGTTTTCGGCGGCGAGGTAGTCCTTCAATTCGTAATCATAGAAGAGTTTTTGCTGCAGTAAATTGACGCCGATCATTTCGCCGGGGCCAAGGCGGCCGCGCTCGAGCACCTCCTCCTCTTCGACTTGCACCATGCCGCTTTCGGAGGCGCAGATGAGCAGCCCATCGCGCGTGACGAGCGTGCGCATGGGGCGCAAACCGTGGCGGTCCATGCCGGCGATGACCCATTCGCCGTCGGTTGCCGCAATTGCGGCGGGCCCGTCCCACTGTTCGGAAACGGCATTGCAGCAAGCGAAGAGATGGCGGTGATGTTGCGGCAGTTCTTTGTTTTTGCTCCAGGCGGGCGGGATGAGAATCAGTTTCGCGAGTGGCAAAGCGCGACCGGCGCGGGTGAGAATTTCCATCACCGAATCGAGCGCGCCGGTGTCGGAGGTGTTATCCGGCACCACGGGTGTGAGGTCGCTTTCGACGCCTTTGAATGCGGCGCAGGTGAAGTTCGCCTCATGGCTGCGCATGAAGTTGACATTGCCGCGCAGCGTGTTGATTTCGCCGTTATGCGCGAGCACGCGAAACGGCTGCGCGAGGTGCCAGGCGGGCGCAGTGTTGGTGGAGAAGCGCTGGTGGAACACGGCGAAATTGCTGATGAAACGCGCGTCGTTAAGGTCCGGGTAAAAGCTCGTCAGCTGCTCTGCTTTGAAGAGGCCTTTATAGATGATGGAGCGCGCGGAGAGCGAGCAGATGTAGAAGTCGCCGATGGATTTTGCGCGCACGGCATTTTCGATGCGGCGGCGGATGAGGTAGAGGTCGCGCTCGGTTTGCGCTTCATCCTGCTGCGGCTTACCGGCGATGATGACTTGCTCGATTTCGGGCCGCGATTCGTTGGCGATATCGCCGATGACATCCGCCGCGACGGGCACTTGCCGCCAGCCATGGATTTGGTAGCCGAGGCGCAAAATTTCAGTTTCGATAATGGCGCGGCAGAGCTCCTGATTCGCGAAATTTTTCTTCGGCAGGAACACCATGCCGACGGCGAGTTTAGCATCCGGCTGCTTGCCGATGCGTGCAATATAATCTGCGAAGAATGCTTGCGGTAGTTGGAGATGAATGCCCGCGCCGTCGCCGGTTTTGCCGTCCGCATCCACCGCGCCGCGATGCCACATATTGCGCAGACCCTCGATTGCTTTTTCGACAATGGCGCGGCGGGGTTGGCCGTCGATGGCGGCGATGAGACCGACACCGCACGCATCGCGCTCATCGGCGGGGGAATAGAGGCCAGTTGCTGCAAGTTTTGCTGCGCGCGAATCCCAATCCTCATGCCACATGTTTTTGCTCCTTGCGCAGCCATTGCTGGTGGATGGCGGACGCCGCATCGCGCCCGTCGCGGATGGCCCAGACGACGAGTGAAGCGCCGCGCACAATGTCGCCCGCGGCATAGACATCGGGCATCGCGGTCATGAAATGTTTGTCGATGGTGAGCGTGCCTTGGGGCGATACGGCGAGTGCGGGTTCGTGCCACAAGGTTGGCAAATCTTCGGCGTCGAAGCCGAGGGCTTTGATGACCATGTCGGCTTCGAGTGTGTAGGTTTCGTTCGTGGGTTCGACACGTTGGCGGCCCGCTTCATCCGGCGCGGTGAGGCGCATGCGCATGACTTCAACCGCGGCGACATTGCTGCTGCCGGTGAAATGCTGCGGGGCGGCGAGCCATTCGAACTGCACGCCTTCGGCTTCGGCATTGGCGACTTCGCGGATGCTGCCTGGCATGTTCGCGCGGTCGCGGCGGTAGAGGCAGGTGACACTTGCGGCACCCTGGCGAATGGCGGTGCGCACGCAATCCATCGCGGTATCGCCACCGCCGATGACGACGATTTTTTTGCCCGCAGCATTGAGCGTGCCGTTATCGAACGCGGGGACGGCATCGCCCAGGCCTCTGCGGTTGCTGGCGGTGAGGTAATCCATGGCCGGGAAGATGTTGCCAAGCTGATCGCCCGCGATGCCAAGCTCGCGCGCTTTGTAAACGCCGGTGGCGATGAGGATCGCGTCATGCTTCGCGCGCAAATCGGCGAGGGTGATGTCCGTTCCGACGGCAACATTGAGTTGGAATTTAATGCCGCCTGCGCGCAGCAATTGATCACGCCGCGCAACAATTTTTTTGTCGAGCTTGAAGTTCGGGATGCCATAAATCATGAGGCCGCCGCTGCGGTCGTAGCGATCATACACGGTGACGGCGTGGCCGAAACGGCGCAGCATATCCGCCGCGGCTAAGCCTGCTGGCCCCGCGCCGATGATGCCGATGGAGTGGCCGGTTTCGCGCGTGACTTTGATGGGCTTTACCCAGCCTTCCGCGAACGCGGTTTCGGTGATGAATTTTTCGACCGAGCCGATGGTGACGGAGCCGAAGCCTTTTTCGATGACGCAATTGCCTTCGCATAAACGATCCTGCGGGCAGATGCGGCCGCAGATTTCGGGGAAGGTATTTGTTGCGCTCGAGATTTCGTAGGCTTCCTGCAGGCGGCCTTCGGCGGCGAGCTTTAGCCAATCCGGAATGTTATTGCTCAGCGGACAATGGATTTGGCAAAACGGCACGCCGCATTGCGAGCAGCGCGAGGCTTGGATGAGCGCTTCCTTGGGGTCGAACGGTGCACTGATTTCGTTGAAATCCAACCGGCGCTCGCTGGCGTTCCGCGTTTTCGGGTAGGCTTGGTCAGTGGTCGTAAATCGCAGCATGGCCAGCACCAATAATGAGTTGGGCTATGCATATAAGCGGAAATGAACGGCGGGTTCAACCAAATTGCTGCTGTGCAACAATGGACGCTTAGGCCGCGGCGGCGCGGCGCTGGCTTGGCTGCGGTAACACTAACCGCACGGCGAGGCGATTCTCCGACCAGAGCGCGATCTCAAGATGGCCGGAATGCGCCTGCGCGGTTTGCAGCGCGTAGCTCAGCGGAATCAGCCGTTGGCGCGTGACCGGCGACATGCTGGCGAGGTTGGTGGTTTCCGACACCACGGCGAAATCCGAATCCTCCACCATCTCCGGCACGTCGCTCAGGGTGAGAATGAAGCTGCCATCCTCCACCGCGAAATGCACCACCTCGCTGCTGACGCAGGCGTTGGGCATCATCGCCATTAACCCGGCAACGGCGCGTTGTAGCATGCGCGCATCGCCGAAGATTAACTCCGCGGACGGGCGCGGCGCTTGATAGACCAGGCCTGACGCCGGATTATTATAGTGGCATTCCTGGACCGCCTGCTTGATCAAATCGTCGGCAAGAATTGCTTCGCTTATGAGCTCCGTGCCAGCAGCCTGCATGCCGAGCGCGCAGTGGAACATGTGCAGGTTCGAGACATGGGCGCTCATTTTTCCCTGCAGCGATTTTAAATGCCGCTTCAGTTCCGGCGCGGCAATGCTCTCGGCTTTTTGCTGCAAATGTTCGATGGTAAGGCAAGCTTCGGAAAGCGAGCCGCTGAGTGCATCATCGAGCAATGCCATGATGTGGCGCTGGGCGCTATCGTAAGCGCTGCTATACATGTAATCGCGCACGCGCTGACGTTCGATGTAGGATTTGAGCGTGGCGTCGAGCACGGTGAAATCGATGGGCTTGGTGAGGTAACCGTCGCAGCCGATTTCATGCGCTTCGATTTTGTCGTCGCGCTCGTTTAAGGCGCTTAGGAAAACGAAGGGCGTGGTGACGAGATGGTCCTCGCGGCGTACCTGGCGCAGCAATTCGTAGCCATTCATGCGCGGCATTTTGATGTCGCACAGCACAAGGTCGTATTGGTTGCGATTCATCTGCTCGATGGCATCGACGCCAGATTCTGCTTCGTCCACCTCGTAGGATTGCAGGCGCAAATATTCCGCGATGTCCTCCCTGAGGCCAACCTCATCTTCCACGCAAAGTACTCGCATCACGCCACCTTAAATCGTAAACCTTTAGTTGCATTTTAATTAAGTTCGTGGCAAAATACAAATGATTTTATTGCCTGAAATTGCCTAGAATTTTAAGAATTATCTACACTTATCTGCGGCTTTGCGCAAATTAGATAGTATTCTAGATAATTCCCGCATAGATTGTACGCCTCCAATATGGTGGCGGAACGAAAAAGCCATTTGCCCAGGCCCGCGCTAGCCATTAGAACCATGATTCATTTCTATTTTACGGGTACATTTCATGGCAGGGCATTCCCACGCAGCAAATATCGCGCGCCGCAAAGGTGCGCAGGACATTAAACGCGGTAAGATTTTCACCAAGATTTCACGCGAGATTATCGTCGCCGCGAAAGGCGGGTCGGATATTAACTTTAACGCCAAGCTGTTCACGGTAGTCACCAAGGCGCGCAAGGCGGGCATGTCGAAAGACACGATTGAGGCCGCCATCGCCAAAGGGTCCGGCACCGGGGCGAGCGAGAATTACGAATCCGTGCGCTATGAGGGTTATGGCGTGGGCGGTGTCGCCATCCTGGTCGATGCGCTGACGGATAACCGCAACCGCACGGCATCCGACCTGCGCTCCATCTTCACCAAAAATAACGGAAATATGGGCGAGGCAGGCTCGGTTGGCTTCATGTTCGAGCGCGTCGGGCTGATCGAATATCCGGCCGAGAAAATCCTCGAGGATGCGATGCTCGATGCGGCGATTGAGGCCGGTGCCGAGAATTGCGAAACCGAGAATGGCATCCACACCATCACCACCGCCTTCGAGACGCTGGCCGCCGTGCGTGATGGCTTGGCCGCGAAGTTCGGTGACCCCGCCACGGCCAAGCTCACCTTTATGGTAAAGGTCGGAGCACCCGTTGCCGGTACGGAGGTGGAGAAGCTGATGGATCTCGTCGAAGCGCTCGAGGATAATGACGATGTGCAGGAAGTGTTCACGAATGCCGAAATCAGCGATGCGGATTTGGCGAAGCTGAGTGCTTAGCCTGTCATTCCCCGAATTTTTGTCCTTCACAAAAATTATAGGGGAATCCAGAACGAAAAAGAAATCCTGGATTCCCCTATAATTTGCTTCGCAAATTCGGGGAATGACCGCTAGCTTAGCGCTATGAGTTCATCGACACGCATCATCGGCATCGACCCGGGTCTTGTCTCCACCGGCTGGTGGATTATCGAGAGCCGCGGCTCCGCCCTCACCTTCATTGATTGCGGCACGATTGCGCCGGATACGAAGGCGCCGCTTTCCGAGCGCTTGCACGCGCTGCATGCGGATTTGTCGCGGATTATTGCATTATATAAACCAACACGCGGTGCGATTGAGGAGACGTTCGTGACCGCCAACGGCGCTTCAACCTTGAAACTCGGCCAGGCGCGCGGGGCGCTGATTGTCACCCTCTCCTCGCACGGGCTGCCGGTGGCGGAATATGCGACGCGGCTGGTGAAAAAAGCCATCGTCGGCACCGGCACGGCAGATAAAAACCAAATGGGGCAAATGGTCGGCGTGCTCCTGCCAGCCAGCCGCGAGGCGCTCAAAGCCTGCAAGCATGATGCCGCGGATGCGCTCGCGATTGCGATTTGCCATGCGCATCATGCGCGGTAGGTTACAGGTTTTAGGTTATAGCTATCCGTAGTGAGGCAATAGCTGTGCCTTAAACGCAAAAAAAGCTGTAACCTGTAACCTGAAACCTGTAACCTACCGCGATGATTGGCAAACTTACCGGACGCGTGGATAGCATCGCCGAGGATCATCTGATTCTCGATGTGAATGGCGTCGGCTATTATGTGTTTGCGAGCAGCAAGACGCTTGGGATGATGATGGTCGGCGGCAATGCCTCGCTGCTGACGGAAACGCATGTGCGGGAGGACCATATTCATTTGTATGGGTTCGCGACCGCGGCGGAGCAAACCTGGTTTCGCACGCTGACGACCGTGCAAGGTGTGGGCGTGAAAATGGCGATGGCGATTTTGGGAACCCTCGCGCCCGAGCAGATTTTGACCGCCATTGCCGCGCAGGATAAAAAGGCGCTGACCGTGGTGAGCGGTGTGGGGCCGAAACTTGCCGAGCGGATTGTGACGGAGCTGAAAACCCAAGCGGTGAAGCTGGGTGCGGCTGGGTTTACGATGCCGGCTGCGCATGCGGGCGATGCACCGAAGGGTAAGAAAACTGTGGCCGCGCCGAACGTGATTGAGGATGCGCTCTCGGCGCTGGTGCATTTGGGTTATAACCGCAGTGAGGCCTTCACCGTGGTGATGCGCCTGCAGCAGGAGAAACCTGAGGCGAAACTCGACGCGCTGATTCGCGATAGCTTGCGGGAGTTGGCGGCGTGAACAAATTCCTTACAAGCATCCCTTTCGTAGTTTGTCATTCCCGAGCTAGTTTTGCCCAAATTCTACTTCAGAATTTGGTGCAAAGCTTCATCGGGAATCCAGGGTTACACATTACTGGATTCCCGATGAAGCCATCTTACCAAAAACTGAAGAAGTTTTTGGAGATGGCTAGCTCGGGAATGACAATTTCGGGGGCCGCATGAGCCTAACCACCGCAGAAAAACTCGAAGGCGACGCGGTTGAGAATGGCATTCGCCCGCAGGCGCTGGGTGATTTTACCGGCCAGCCGCAGGTGGTGGAGAATCTCGACGTGTTCATCCGCGCGGCGAAAAAGCGCGGCGAAGCGCTCGATCATGTGCTGCTGTATGGCCCCCCCGGTTTGGGGAAAACAACGCTCGCGAATATCGTCGCGAAAGAAATGGGCGTGAATTTTCGCAGCACCTCCGGCCCGCTGCTGACGAAGGCGGGCGACCTCGCCGCGATCCTCACCAATCTGCAAGCGAATGATGTGCTGTTTATCGATGAGATTCATCGCCTCAATTCCGCGGTGGAGGAAGTGCTTTACCCGGCGATGGAGGATTTCAAGCTCGACCTCATCATCGGCGAAGGGCCGAGCGCACGCACGGTGCGGATCGATTTGCCGCAATTTACGCTGGTGGGCGCAACCACGCGGATTGGCTTGCTGACCGGGCCGCTGCGCGACCGCTTCGGCATTCCGTTGAAGCTGAATTTTTACGATGTGGCGGAGCTTAAAAAAGTCGTTACCCGTGCTTCGGCGCTGCTCAAAATGGCGATTAGCGAGGATGGCGCGAACGAGATTGCGCGCCGCGCGCGTGGTACGCCGCGCATTGCGGTGCGCCTGCTCAAACGCGTGCGGGATTTTGCCCATGCGGCGGGGAAAGAGACGATTGATACCACGCTCGCGGATGTGACGCTGAAGCGCCTCGAGGTCGATGCGCTGGGGCTCGATGCGTCGGACCATCGTTACCTCAACCTCATCGCCGAGCATTACGATGGCGGGCCGGTGGGGGTCGAGACCATTGCCGCTGCGTTATCCGAAGCGCGGGATACGATTGAGGAGACGATCGAGCCGTTTCTCCTCCAGCTCGGCTTCATCCAACGCACCCCGCGCGGGCGGGTGATGACCGCGACCGCGTTCAAGCATTTGGGGTTGAAGGTGAAGCATGTGCCGGTGGCGCAGTTGGGGTTGCTGGATGAGGAGTAGAACAATGAAAATTGCTGTTCTTTTGCTGATGATCGCCGGTGCAATTCCGGCAGAAGCAAAGGATTTGAGCGATGTGCAGCACTGCATGGCAGGTAAAACCACCAATATTGAATGGGCTAAATGCACCGCGAACGAACTGAAATTGCAGGAGGTCTTACTGCAAAAAACTTGGAAAAAACTAGAGGCTACCTATTGGAATCGCGATGAAGGTTACCGCGCCTTGGTTGACGAGCAGAAGCAGTGGGAAGCGTTCAAAGAACAAGCCTGCGGCGTGTATGCGATTGATTTTGGCCGTGAGGGCCAAGTGTTGAATGCGCCCACTTGCAAAGCCAAGATCATTGAGCAGCGCACGGAGTATTTGCAGGAATTGCTGACGGCGGTAACTCCTGACTCCCCTGGCGATGGGGTTGCACGATGAGGAATAAGTGAACGCTTCTCCACAATTATTAGCGGGAGCTTATGAGTTTGAGCAGCTTAATGATGCTGACGGCGTTCTCACGATTGAGATTAGTGCAGAAGATAGCCAGCAGTACCATATTATGAGCGACGATTATTTTCTCTACGCCAAACGCGATGAGGGCGATGCTTTAGCAACTGTCGATGCTTTGCTTTCACAGCAGCGTTGCATTGCGGAATATCCGGCATCCGTACTACTTCAGTGGTTCCACCAGGATGCACATGAAACCAAACAAACCATGAACTTGCGCCATTTCGTTGTGCTATTGCGCAATGATGTGATTGATATTATCGCCTTATCCGAACCTAAGATGGTGAAGATTTAACATGCCCATGAACGCCTACGCCCGCGACGATGCTTTCTTCTACCCCATTCGCGTATTCTACGAGGATACGGATGCGGGGGGAGTCGTCTACCACTCCAACTTCCTGAATTTCTGCGAGCGGGCGCGCACCGAATGGCTACGGCAGCTGACGATTGGGCGCGAGCGGCTGCAGAATGAGTTCGGCCTCATGTTCGTCGTCCGGCGCGCGACCATCGACTGGCGGCGGCCTGCCCGCCTCGATGATTTGCTCATGGTCGAAACCCGCTTGTCAGGCATGGGCAAAGTGCGTATGAGCTTGACGCAGATTATCACCCGCGATGACATTAAGCTTGCGACCGTCGAGATCGAGGTAGTGGCGGTGAGTGTGAAGGATTTCACGCCCACCTTGCTTCCTGATGCGCTTCGTGACTTGTTGCCCGGCGCGCCGATGATGGAAGAAAGAACCAGCCGTTAGGTTGTAGGTTATAGGTTACAGCTCTGAGCAGATGCGGCATGGATTGCCAAAATGCACGGGAGATGCTGTAACCTAAAACCTGTAACCTCATTGCCAAACTACGGAGTAAATTATGACGATTGCTGCCCCTGTTACCGGCGTAAATGCTGCGGATGTTGCGGGGACCGCTTCGCAAGCGGCGGGGCATGATTTGTCGCTGATTGGCCTACTGCTGCATGCCGAGCCGCTGGTGCTGTGCATCATGCTGCTGCTGATCGGCATGTCGGTCGCGTGCTGGGCGATCATCATCGAGAAATTTGCGGCATTGCGCAGCGTGAATGAGAAAACCAACCAGTTCGAGAGTGAGTTTTGGTCGGCCGAGGCGCTCGATAAATATTACGAGAAGGTGAAAAAGCGCAAAGCGAAGCACCCGCTGGGACTGATTTTCGCGGCGGCGATGGAGGAATGGTTCCGCAGTAAAGGCCAGGAGCGGCTGGTGCCGAGCGGCCGCGGCGGTTCGGACCTCACGATTACGGTGAAGGAGCGCATTGTGCAGCAAATGGCGCTGACGCGGAATCGCGAGATGGAACGCTTGGAAAAAGGCATGGGCTTCCTCGCCACCGCCGGTTCTTCAGCACCGTTTATTGGTTTGCTTGGCACCTGTATCGGCATCATCAACTCTTTCCGCTCCATTGCGGGGTCGCAGAATACGTCGCTCGCCGTTGTCGCACCGGGGATTGCGGAGGCGCTGTTTGCGACCGCGATTGGCCTGTTTGTCGCGATTCCGGCGGTGATGGCGTTCAACAAATTCAACGGCGAGCTGAACCGCCTCGCGGGCAAGCTCGAGGATTTCAGCACCGAATTCCAAATGCTGCTCTCGCGCCAGCTCGATAAGGGTGCTTACTAATGGGCGCTTCGATGAATAGCGGTGGCCGTCGCGGGCGCGGGCGTTCGACGCGGACCGCGGGCGGCTTCAACGACATCAACATCACCCCGTTTGTGGATGTGATGCTGGTGCTGCTCATCATCTTCATGGTGGCGGCACCGATGATGACGACCGGCGTGACGGTGAATTTGCCTAAAACCCAGGCCTCACCCGTGCCGGGGAATGACGAGCCGGTGAGCGTGAGCATCAAGTCCGACGGGCGGGTGTATATCCAGAATTCGGAAGTGCCGCTCGAGACGGTGGGGGCGAAGCTCAAGGCCATTCTCGGCGAGAAAAAGGAGACGCGGATTTTCGTGCGCGGCGATACGTCGATCGATTACGGGCAGGTGATGAAAGTCATCGGCGAGATCAACGGCGCGGGCTACACGAAGGTCGCGCTGCTGACGGATATGTCCGGCGTTCAGCCGAAGAAATAATGAATGGGTAGTCACGTGCAGATGGTGGAATCGCGCAGTGTCAGTCTCTCGGTG
>JBEHYI010000007.1:0-26184 GCA_048498255.1 Pseudomonadota bacterium
GTGCAGGTGGGGGTGCCTACCGGCAGCCTTGTGGCGGTGGTGGCCAGCGGCTGGGCGCTGACCTGGCTCGAAACCATTGCTGTGATCGCGTTTTGCGCGCTGCCGGTGCTGACGTTTCTCACCATTTTCGTCACCGGCCATATCATGCTGGCGATTGGGGCGACGTTCGCCGCCACGGTGGTAAGCGTGGTAATTTTCGGCACGTTGTTCCTGATGATCCAGAACAATCAAACCTTGAAAGAAATTCGGGCCTTGCTTCAGGCCAAAAGCGGCGTATAACCAGCCGCATTCTTTTAGAACCCTTAGGAGTTGAGCATGAATATTCATGAGTACCAGGCAAAATCCGTACTGGCGAAATTCGGCGTCGCGGTTCCGCGCGGCGGCGTGGCCTACACCCCGGCCGAGGCCGAGCAAGTGGCGCAAAGCTTAGGTGGCAATCTCTGGGTGGTGAAAGCCCAGATCCATGCCGGTGGCCGTGGTAAAGCAGGCGGCGTGAAGCTCGCCAAATCGCTCGACGAAGTGAAGCGCCTGACCAAGGAAATGCTGGGCATGATCCTCGTCACCCACCAAACCGGCCCGGAAGGGAAGGAAGTGAAGCGCGTCTATATCGAAGAAGGTTCGGATATCGGCGAGGAGCTCTATCTCTCGGTGGTGCTCGACCGCCAATATAGCTGCATCACCTTCATGGGCAGCAAAGAAGGCGGCGTGGATATTGAGGAAGTGGCTGCAAAACACCCGGAAAAAATCATCACCGTGCCGGTTGATCCGGCGGCAGGCATTCAGTCCTACCATGCGCGCAAACTCGCGTTCGGCATGCAAATCCCGGCGGAACTGCACGGCGATTTCCAGAAAATGGTGTTCGGTTTCTACGAGGCGTTCCTGAAAACGGATGCGAGCCAGGTCGAGATCAACCCGCTGGTCATTACCAAAGGCGGCAAGCTGATCGCGCTCGATGCGAAATTCAATTTCGATGACAACGCGCTGTTTCGCCAAACGGAAGTAGCCGAAATGCGGGACGAGTCGGAAGAAGATCCGCTCGAGCTGCAAGCCGCGAAATTCGGCCTCTCCTACGTGAAAATGGACGGTAACATTGGCTGCATGGTGAATGGCGCAGGCCTCGCCATGGCGACGATGGATATCATCAAGCTTTATGGCGGCGAACCGGCCAATTTCCTCGATGTAGGCGGCGGTGCGAGCAAAGAAAAAGTGACGGAAGCGTTCAAGCTGATCCTCTCTGACCCGAACGTGGAAGGCATTCTCGTCAACATCTTCGGCGGCATCATGCGCTGCGACATCATTGCGGAAGGCATCATCGCCGCGGCGCGTGAAGTCAGCTTAAGCGTGCCGCTCGTTGTGCGCCTCGCCGGTACCAATGTGGAGCTGGGCAAGAAAATGCTCGCGACCTCCGGTCTGCCGATCGTCGCGGCGGATGACCTCGCCGATGCGGCGGATAAGATTACCGCCTCCGTCAAAAAACAAGCCGCGTAAGGAGCGAAGCAATATGTCGATTCTCATCAATAAAAACACCAAAGTCATCTGCCAGGGCTTCACCGGCCGCGAGGGCACGTATCACTCCGAACAGGCGATTGCTTATGGCACGCAAATGGTTGGCGGGGTGACGCCGGGCAAAGGCGGCACGAAACATCTCGAGCTGCCGGTGTTCAACACCGTGCATGAAGCGCGCGCCAAAACCGGCGCGAACGCGACCGTCATTTACGTGCCGCCGCGCTTTGCTGCGGATGCAATTCTTGAGGCCATCGATGCGCAAATCGAACTCGCGATCTGTATCACCGAAGGCATTCCGGTGCTCGACATGGTGAAGGTAAAACGCGCCCTCAGCGGCTCTAAAACCCGCTTGATCGGGCCGAACTGCCCGGGTGTGATCACCCCCGGCGAATGCAAAATCGGCATCATGCCCGGCCATATCCACAAAAAAGGCCGCATCGGGATTCTCTCGCGCTCCGGCACGCTGACCTATGAAGCGGTTGGGCAAACCACGGCGGTTGGCCTCGGCCAATCCTCCTGCATCGGCATTGGCGGTGACCCGGTGAACGGCACGAACCATACGGATGTGCTCGAAATGTTCCTGAAGGATGACGAGACGGATGCGATCATCATGATCGGTGAAATCGGCGGCGATGCGGAAGAAAACGCATCGGAATTTTTGAAAAAATCGAAAGTGAAGAAGCCGGTCGTCGGCTTCATCGCGGGCCGCACGGCGCCTCCCGGCCGCCGCATGGGCCATGCCGGTGCGATTGTTTCGGGCGGCAAAGGCGGCGCCGAGGACAAGATCGAGGCGATGAAATCCGCCGGGATCAAAGTCTGCGACAACCCAGGCTATATGGGCAAAACCATGAAGGAATTGCTCGGGAAATAAGCCCCCGGCAATGGCTAAAAAATAAAAAAGGCCTCCCTTTCGGGAGGCCTTTTGTTTGATAAATTACCCTGACCTAATCTGCAATCGCCTGCCAAACAATGCAGGTATCTGCACGGTTAGTGACATTGTATTTGGCGGTGGCAGGGTTGTTCGTCGTTACGCAGCTGGGGAATGCAGTGCCGGCAACATTATCTGCTTTTCTGGGGTTGGGTCCCTGCAGCTTGCCTTGGCCGGGCAACCCGTCATCGAGTTTGGTGTCAAGGCCCAGCATATCAATCGCCGGCAGCAACGGGCGGGATTGCCCCGCATTGCCCGTCGATGGACCGGCGACGAAAATCACATTGTCCGAAGTCATGGTCGGGAAAATATAATCGATCGGCACCGCCGCCGTGGAGTTTTGCATCGCCAGGAAATACCCGTCGTTGAATTTGGCTTTGGGCACATTTGTGCCGGGAACATAGCGCATGGTGCCGGATGCCCCCATCAAGCAAATGCCGGTGTAGGATTCCGAAATCATGCCCGCATTGCTTAAATGTTGCCAAAAACGGCAGCGCTCGAAAAAGGAGGTTGAGCCCTTAATCACCCCGTCCCCATCCCCATTGCAGGTGGCAGGGCTTTTGATGGTTGCGGTTACGGTGTTGAGGGTCATGCAACCGCTGCGCACCCCTTCGGCGTCGTTACCGTCCTGCCCCTTCCAAAAGCGTGTGGCGTTGGGCATATCGCCCGGCAGTGCAAAATATTTACCGTTAAAATTAACGATTGCGGTATTGTAAGTATCGAGTTGCTTGGCGAGGCTCTGCAACTCCGAGGAGCGAATCATGCTGCGCGCGCCGACGACACCCCCAACCAATAGCCCGATGACGGCAATCACCATCGATAATTCCAAAAGCGAATAACCTGATTTCATCGCACGAATATAACATGGCTTGCGGCAGCTTCAAAACAACAAAATGACTTGCCTTGGGGACGGGACAAGCCTAGAACCCGAAGAAAACATTCTTCGCATATTCCAAGGTATATATGGCACAGGATTTCCTCGAAAATTCCTTCCTTTATGGCGCGAACGCCACATTCATCGCAGAACTTTACGACCGGTATTTGGCGAATCCCGCAAGCGTCGATCAAAGCTGGCAGCGGTTTTTCGCGAGCCTCGGTGATCCAAAATCGCGTGAAATTCCTTGGGACCAAGCGCCCAAAGCCGTGATCGGCCAGCCAGATCCGGAAGCGCCAGCTGCAAAACCTGCCGATAAAAAAGATGGCGCGAAAGCAGCCGCGTCCAGCACCGCACAAATCCAGGACGAAGCGCTGAAAGCGCTCCAAGCCCAGCAGCTCATCCGCGCCTACCGCGTGCGCGGCCATTTGCTCGCAACGCTTGATCCGCTGGGCATTGAGCAGCCGACCATGCATGCGGATTTGGACCCGAAAACCTACGGTTTCTCGGACGCGGATTTCGACCGCAGCATTTACCTCGGTGGCAACTTAGGCAAAGAACGCGCGACCTTGCGCGAGATTTTGAACATTCTGCAAGCCACCTATTCTGGCACGTACGGTGTCGAGTTCATGCATATCCAGGACCCTGCGCAGCGTGAATGGGTGCAGCAACGTATCGAAGCCGCTGCCGGCAAACCGCAATTCTCTAGTGATGAGAAAAAAGCCATTCTGGGCACCTTGCTCGAGGTCGAAGGTTTCGAAGAATTTGTGCAGGTGAAATATACCGGCATGAAGCGCTTCAGCATTCAAGGTGGCGACGCGATGGTACCGGGGTTGGTCGCAATCCTCGAGACGGCGAGCAAAGTCGGCGTCGATGAAATCGTCATCGGCATGCCGCACCGGGGCCGCATGAACGTGCTGACCAGCATCATGGGTAAGCCTTATTCCGAGCTGCTCAGCATCTTCAACGGCAATCTCGATTTCCCGGAAAATATCGATAGCTCCGGCGATGTGAAATACCATCTCGGCGCGAGCCATGACCGCGTGATGGCGACCGGCCGCTCGATGCATTTGTCGCTCACCGCAAACCCCTCGCACCTTGAAATTGTGAACCCGGTGGTGGTGGGCAAAGTGCGTGCGAAGCAGGATCAGCACAACGATCTCGACCGCAAAAAAGTCATGGCGTTGACGCTGCATGGCGATGCAGCATTTGCGGGCCAGGGCTCCGTTCCCGAGACACTTTCGCTCGCCGAATTGCGCGGCTACCGCACCGGCGGCACCGTGCATGTGGTCGTGAACAACCAAATCGGTTTCACTACGGCGCCGAAATATTCGCGCTTCACGCCCTACCCGACGGATGTCGCGAAAATGATCCAAGCGCCGATTTTCCACGCGAATGGGGATGACCCGGAAGCGGTGGTGTTCTGCTGCCAACTGGCGACGGAATTCCGCCAGGCCTTCGGCCGCGACTCGGTGGTGGATATCATCTGCTACCGCAAATACGGCCATAACGAAGGCGACGAGCCGATGTACACCCAGCCGCTGATGTATAAAATCATCAGCAAAAAGCCGCTGCCAGCGCATATTTACGGCCAGCGCCTCATCAATGAAGGCGTCATGACGGAAGACGAAATCGCCGCGATGGCCGAAAAACTCAACGCGCATTTCAACAAAGAATATGACGCGGGCAAAGTGTTTAAGCCCAACAAAGCCAACTGGCTCGAGGGCAAATGGGCGGGTTTCACCAAGGCGGAGCATGGCCTGGGCAAGGAGCCCGATACCGGCGTCGATACCAAAAAACTGAACGAACTCGGCGCGAAACTGACACAGGTGCCGCCGGGCTTTAACATGATTCGCCAGCTTGAGCGGATTTTGAAACGCAAAGAAGAAATGTTTGAGACCGGCACCGGCATCGACTGGGGCACGGGGGAGGCGCTGGCCTTTGCATCGCTGGTCGATAGCGGCGTGCCGGTGCGCTTGACCGGTCAGGATTCGGGCCGCGGCACCTTCAGTCACCGCAACTCCGTCTGGGTCGATCAGGAAACCGAAGAGCGCTATTTGCCGCTGAACCATGTGAGCGACACCCAAGCGCGCTACGAAGTACATGATTCCTCGCTGTCGGAACTCGCCGTGCTTGGCTTCGAATATGGCTATTCGCTTGCGGAGCCCTCTGCGCTCACCTTGTGGGAAGGCCAGTTCGGCGATTTCGCCAACGGCGCGCAGATGGTAATCGACCAGTTCATCGCGAGCGGTGAAATCAAATGGCTGCGCATGTCGGGCCTCGTCATGCTGTTGCCGCATGGCTATGAGGGCCAGGGGCCGGAGCATAGCTCCGCGCGCCTCGAGCGCTTCCTCCAGCTTTGTGGCGAGGACAATATGCAGGTGGTGAATATCACCACGCCGGCCAACATGTTCCACGCGCTGCGCCGCCAGCTGGTGGGCCGTAAATTCAGAAAGCCGCTGATCGTGATGACGCCGAAATCCTTACTGCGTCACAAGCTCTGCGTATCGGATTTGAAGGATTTCGCACCGGGCACGAGCTTCGCGCGCGTCATCCCCGAGATCGACAAAATCGCGAAGGATGCGGACGTAAAACGCCTCATCTTCACCTCGGGCAAGCTGTACTATGATTTGCTCGAAGCGCGCCGCGAGAAAAAGATCGAAGACATCGCGATCGTGCGTACGGAGCAATATTACCCGTTCCCGGCGAAAGAGATCGAAGAGCAGCTCAAGAAATACCCGAATGCGGAAGTGACCTGGGCGCAGGAAGAGCCGGAAAATGGTGGCGCTTGGCGCTTCATGGGCCCGCGCATTGGGGATGTGATGGACCAGGTCGGCCGCGACACCAACCGCATCCGCTATGTTGGCCGCAAAGAAGCGGCATCACCTGCGGCAGGGTACATGAAACTGCACCAGCGCGAGCAGGCTGCCGTGATCGAAGACGCAATGACGCTCAAAGAAGCGGCAACCGCAAAACAGAAAAAGAAAGCATAGGAGAAGTACATGGCCGGTGAAATTATTGTTCCAACCCTGGGTGAATCCGTGACCGAGGCGACCGTTGCGAAATGGTTCAAACAGCCGGGCGACGCGGTGAAAGCCGATGAGCCGCTGGTGGAGCTCGAGACGGACAAGGTCACCATCGAGGTGAACGCACCGGCTGCGGGCGTGCTGAAGGATCATGTGGTGAAGCAAGGCGGCACGGTAGAAGTGGGCGCGCTGCTCGGCCATCTCGAAGTGGGCGCAAGCGGTGGTAAAGCCGCTTCAGCTGCTCCGGCCCCGGCAAAAACGGAAGCGCCAAAAGCGGCAGCCCCGGCTCCGGTTGCTGCACCTGCTGCTGCAGCAAATTCGGGTCCGGCCGTGCAAAAAATGCTCGCGGAAAATCCGCAAGTGAAGGCGGATGCAATTCAAGGTTCCGGCAAAGATGGCCGTTTGAAAAAAGGCGATGTGTTGACCGCGCTCGAGGGTGACGGCTTTGCAGCAAGCCCAGCCCAGGGCCCGCGCGAAGAACGCGTGAAAATGACCAAATTGCGCCAGACCATCGCGCGCCGTTTGAAGGATTCGCAAAACACGGCGGCGATCCTCACCACTTTCAACGAAATCGACATGAGCAACGTGATCGCGCTGCGCAACGAATATAAGGACGAGTTCGAGAAAAAACACGGCATTAAGCTTGGTTTTATGGGCTTTTTCGTGAAAGCGGCGGTCAATGCGTTGAAGCAAATTCCGGCGGTGAATGCCGAAATTTCGGGCGATGAAATCATCTACAAAAACTACTACGATATCGGCGTGGCCGTTGGCGGCCCGAACGGCCTCGTAGTGCCTGTGATTCGCGATTGCGATAAAAAATCCCTCGCGCAAATCGAGTCGGACATTGCGGGTTTCGCCGCAAAAGCGCGCAACGGCACGCTCTCCATGGCGGATATGACCGGCGGCACCTACACGATTTCAAACGGCGGCACCTACGGTTCGCTGATGAGCACGCCCATCGTCAACCCGCCGCAATCGGGCATCCTCGGCATGCATAAAACCGAAGAGCGCCCGGTCGTCGTCAAAGGCGAAATCGTGATTCGCCCGATGATGTATGTCGCCATGAGCTACGACCACCGCATCATCGATGGCGCGGAATCCGTCACCTTCCTGGTGAAGGTGAAACAGGCGATCGAAGATCCTCGCCGGTTGTTGCTGGGGCTGTAGGAGAAATCCATGATCCGTCCCGACATGGTGACGACGAATTTCGAACTGGCCGGCTACAAAATCGCCGATTCGCTGGGCATTGTGCGCGGTATCATCGTGCGTTCGCGCGGCATTGGCGGCAATTTTGTCGGTAATTTGCTGACCATTTTCGGTGGCAATAACGTGATCTACAGCAAGCTGTGCGAAGATGCGCGCTTGCATGCTTACGAGGCAATGCTTCAGCATGCGGCCGCGCATGGCGCGAATGCCGTCATCGGTTTCCGCTACGAATCGACCGAACTGATGCCGGGCCTCACCGAAGTGCTGGCTTACGGCACGGCGTGCAAAGTTGAAAAAATCTAATACGCACAAAGGAAGAAAATATGTCTGAACAATTTGATGTGATTGTCATCGGCGCAGGCCCAGGCGGCTATGTGGCGGCGATTCGTGCGGCGCAATTGGGCTTGAAAACCGCGTGTGTTGAAAAGCGCCCAGCGCTGGGTGGCACCTGCTTGAATGTGGGGTGTATTCCGAGCAAAGCACTGCTCGAGAGCTCGGAGAAATTCGAGGACGCTTCGCATCATTTTGCCGCGCACGGCATCGATGGTTCGGTGAAGCTCAACCTTGGCACCATGATGGCGCGCAAATCCGATGTGGTGACGAAACTCACCGCCGGTATTGAAGGCCTGTTCAAGAAAAACAAAGTCACCTGGCTGAAGGGCACGGGCACCATCACCGGCAAAAACGAAGTGACGGTGGATGGGCAAAAATACGCGACCAAAAACATCGTCATCGCGACGGGTTCTGAAGTGTCGCCGCTGCCGGGCGTGGTGGTGGATGAGAAGCAGATTGTGTCCTCCACCGGGGCGCTCGAGCTGAAAGAAGTGCCGAAGCATTTGGTGGTGATCGGTGCGGGCGTGATTGGCCTCGAGCTCGGCTCGGTATGGAAGCGCTTAGGCGCGAAAGTGACGGTGCTGGAATATTTGGACCGCATTACGCCGGGCATCGATAACGAGATTGCGAAAAACTTCCAGAAACTGCTCGAAAAACAAGGCTTCGAATTCAAGCTCGGCCAGAAAGTGACGAGCGCGAAACCGGGCAAATCCGGCGTCGAGATTACGTTTGAACCGGCTGCGGGTGGCACAGCCGAAAAACTGCAGGCGGATATTGTGCTGCTCGCAGTCGGCCGCCGCGCGTATACCGATAAGCTCGGCCTTGAGAATGTTGGTCTCACCGCTAACAAACGTGGTCAGGTCGATGTCAACGCCCATTGGCAAACTTCTGTACCGAGCATTTACGCGATCGGTGATGTGATTGCGGGCCCGATGCTCGCGCACAAGGCCGAGGATGAGGGCATGGCGGTGATGGAATATATCGCGGGCCAGAAGCCGCATGTGAATTACAACACCATCCCCGGCGTGATTTACACCCATCCGGAAGTGGCGACCGTGGGCAAAACCGAAGAAGAACTCAAGGCCGCGGGTGTGGCTTACAAAACCGGCAAATTCCCGTTCCTCGCCAACTCGCGTGGCCGCGCAACGGGGCAGACGGATGGGCTGGTGAAAATCATCGCCGACGCTAAATCGGATGAAGTGCTCGGTGTCCATATCATCGGCCCGCAAGCGGGGAATATGATCCATGAAGCCTGCATTGCCATGGAATTCGGTGCCTCCGCCGAAGACATCGCCCGCACCTGCCACGCCCACCCGACCTACAACGAGGCGGTTAAGGAAGCGGCATTGGCGGTGGATGGTCGACCGATTCATATTTAGACTAGACGTCATTAGTGCTGATTTATATCAGTAATATCTAGAATTATCGGTGGATTCCCTTGCGATTTCGGCGCGTCGGGCGTGTTTGCATTGTCATAATAATGTCATCCCTATTCATAGGGAACCCGCTAAATTGGCACCGTACCTCCCTTATCATATTACTACAGATAAGGGCATTAGTCAGTTTACTGGCGTTGTATCGCGCTGTTCGCAGCCGATTATTTTGGAGAAACGACGATGAGAAAGTTTCTGAATGTAGGGTATGTTATTTCGGTGTTACCGGTTGGCCTCTTAGCTAGCATCGCTTTCTTTAGAGCGATCGAAAGCAAAGCGGCTCTCGACTGGTGCACAGTAGTTCTCCATATTATCCAGCTCGTGGGAATTGGAGTGATGGGGTTTGCTTTGCTGCAAGCCCACAACACAACTCAGATAACAGCGAGGGCGGATAAGGCAAGGGTTCGTCAAGTGCTAACGAATTTGTTGCGGAAAGATGTTTTTCGCCAACAAAGCGCTTTTGCCGGTGTACAATCTGCAACGCGAGCCACCTACGACTTAATCTTGGTTAGCCTAAACGACGACCAGTTAGCGCAAAAACTGGTTGGAGAGTTAGAGGAAACGGTAGAGCGTATAGAAAGCCTTTGTGCGATGACAGAGGGCCCACCGGAAGGAACAAACCTTTCCTAAATCATACCCGAAAAAGGCCCCACCAAGAATGGGGCCTTTTTTACTTCACCGCATGCGTATCGCAATATTCCGGCGTGTTTTCGCACCAGCCGCGAATACTGGCACGCGTACTATCGACAAAATTGCTGCAGGCGCAAAGGTGGAGAAGCACGCCCAGCATGAGCATGCCGCGGCGCATTATTTCAGCGCCGCGTTGCGCAGCGCGACCAGGAACACATCCTTCACATGTTCCTCGGGCTTGACGCGCCCGGTCTTCATTTCATCGGCGATTTTTTTGTACATATCCTCGGGCAATTCTTTGGTGATCACCGTGAACCCGGCGCTATCGAGCGCGGCAATCACCGCCCGTGCCTGCTTGGTGTAATCCTCGAAGAAATAGGAGGAATCCGCCTTAGCAATGGCGTTTTCGACAGTAGTTTGCAGTTTGGCTTTGGTGCTCATGCGAGGGAGAATAGCAAATTGGGTGAGGGCCGCAAAGCCGGAACTAGCCGTAGGCAGCCTGGAGCATCAAGCACGGCTTCCATTGCTGCGTATTTGCAATAACCCACCAAAAACAAAAAGCCCCGCACAAGGCGGGGCTTTTCGTTCGGTTTGATTCCTTCACAGAGCTACTTATTTCATGTCCTGTGCCTGAATGGGCTTCGGCGGTTGCGTATGCGTAGCTATAACTACAATTCCGCACGAGGCACCTGTGATGACAATGATAAATATAATAAAATTTCTCCACGAGTTTTTTTTCATGGATTTTCTCCAAACAACGGACAGCGCGAAATTGCGTGTCCTAATCAAAAATCAGCGGGCGCATCGAAACGAACCCACCAAAGCAAAAACGCAAAACAGGCGCGGAATATAGGCAGCAAAATGCAAAAATCCAGCGCTAATTGAGGCACTGGCCCGCCATCCGAAGCTCGCTTGTGAGCGCAGGATGGTGATCCCGATGTGATTCGAACACACGACCTAGCGTTTAGGAAACGCTTGCTCTATCCAGCTGAGCTACGGGACCATTCACCTGGCTTATTTGCTGAGTTGCGCTGGCACACCGCCCGGATACAGACTTTGGATGGCCGCAGCGATGGCTTCGAGCCGGCCGTCGCTGTTGGGGTGACTGGTGAAAAACCCGACATCCGCACCCTTATTGTACGCCCCGGCGAGCACCAGTAACATGCTTGAGAACGCGTTCGGGTCATACCCTGCCTGCACCATGAGGCGCACGGTGAGCAAATCCGCCGCCTTCTCCTGCTCCACATTATGCTGCCACAGCGGCACCGCGCCGGTGGGGTAGGGCTCGAGTGCATCATTGTCGAGCGCATGCGCCGTGGCGTGGGCGAGGGCGGCAGCAAGCTCGCCCTCCGTATGCATGCGGTTGACCAGCGCGGTGGTGACGTAAATATCGCCGGTCGAAAGCCCATAAGCCGCGATATGGTTCGCCTCGTTCAGCAGGTGAAATTGCAGTTTAGTATCGGAAATGCGCACTTGCTGGGTGTTCGCAATCGCCGCGCCCACACGGGCGACCAGCGCGCGCTGGGTGCTGTTACGGCTGATGCCACCGAATTTCACCGTCGCCGCGCGGGTGATTTCGCGGTTGCTGGCAATGCGCAATTGCATGGTTTTCTTGGCTTCGGCGCGGGCGGCGATATGTTCCGCCTTCGCCCCATATTTCAATGCATAGAGAAACGCCGACGCGCCAAGCACGATCAGCAGCATAATCACAATTTGCTGCTTTGGAATGCGGCGTTTTTCGGCGATGAGGCGCTTCAAGGCAGCGGTTTGTTCGGGCTCGGTCATGGCGGCATCCTAGGGGAAGCGACGCGGCATCGCAAGCCTCGCTGTTAGTAGCAACTTGCATCTGATGCAATCTTTGCTATTGAAGCGGCTTGAGAACTTACGAGGCATCCATGAGCAAAATCAAAGTCAACACCCCGGTGGTCGAACTCGACGGCGACGAAATGACCCGCATCATCTGGGAGATGATTAAACAAAAACTGATCCTGCCCTTCCTCGATATCGATTTGAAATATTTCGATTTGGGCATCGAATCGCGCGACGCAACGGAAGACAAAATCACGCTCGATGCTGCGAAAGCGATCACGCATTACGGCGTCGGCATCAAGTGCGCGACGATCACGCCGGACGAAGCGCGGGTGAAGGAATTCAACCTCAAACAAATGTGGAAGTCGCCCAACGGCACCATCCGCAATGCGCTCGATGGCACGATTTTCCGCGCCCCCATCATCTGCAAAAACATCCCGCGTTATGTGCCGGGTTGGGAAGCGCCGATCATCGTCGGCCGCCATGCGTTCGGCGACCAATACCGCGCCACCGACATCATCATCGACCGTCCGGGCAAGCTGACGCTCAGCTTCGTGCCGGATGACGGCTCAGCCCCCATCGAGCAGGAAGTGTACAAATTCCCGAGCGCAGGCGTGGCGTTGAGCATGTATAACCTCAACGCCTCGATTGAGGGCTTCGCGCGCGCCTGCTTCAACTATGCGCTGACCGTGAATTACCCGGTGTATCTCTCCACCAAAAACACCATCCTCAAGAAGTATGATGGCGATTTCAAACATATCTTCCAGCGCGTGTTCGATACCGAATTCAAGGACCGCTTTGCGGAAGCGAAGCTCTGGTACGAACACCGTTTGATCGATGATCTCGTGGCCTATGCGATCAAATCCAACGGCGGCTTTGTCTGGGCCTGCAAAAACTACGATGGCGATGTGCAGTCGGATGTGGTGGCGCAGGGCTTCGGCAGCCTCGGCCTCATGACGAGCATTTTGCTCACGCCAGATGGCAAAACGGTCGAAACCGAAGCGGCGCACGGCACGGTGACGCGCCATTACCGCGACCACCAGGCGGGGAAAGAAACCTCCACCAACCCCATCGCCAGCATTTTTGCCTGGACGCAGGGGCTCCACTACCGCGCGCGCTTCGACAGCACGCCGGAGGTGAACGCATTCGCCGATAAGCTCGAAAAGGCGGTGATCGCTACGGTGGAGTCGGGCCTGATGACGAAAGATCTCGCGCTGCTGGTTGGCAAGGATCAGAAATACCTGACCACCGGCCAGTTTATCGATGCAGTGGCGGCGAAGCTGAAAACATAATTGTTCGTTTAAGTAGAAATCCATATTGGCGGACTCGCCCAATACGTGTATGATCTTCCTGGTTAAAAACAGGAGGGTCTATGAAATCCGTCTCGCTTCGCACCAGTCTGCTTTCCATCGCCGTTCTTTCGTTGCTGTTCTCCATCGGGGTCGGCGGCTTGTCGATTACCAAGATGAAAGAGCTCAACGCCGATGCTGAGCGCTCCTATGCCGATATTATCCCAGGCGTGGTCGATGCCGAAGAAATGAACGCCGTTGCCGGCGATTTACGCGTGGCAGAAATGGAATATTTCTCCGCGACCAATGACGCTGAACGCGCCGATGCGGCGAATGACGCCAAACTTGCCCTCGAGAAATTTGACCGTCATGTCAAAGAATATGCAGATGCAATTCCACCCGAGGCGGAGGATGAAAAAAAGAAACTCGACACCATCATCGCTGAGTTTGCCAAATACCGGGCGATGGATACGCGCTTGATCGGCATGATCAAATCGGCGGATCGGGAGACGAGCATCGCCTTTTATCGTGGCGAGATGCAAAAGCAATATGACCAGACCGGCACATTGTTCGATGCGCTGATCAAGCATAACGAAGACGATGCGATCAGCGCCAACCAAGAGAACGATGCCACCTACCACACGACCAAGAAAATTGTGACCATCGCGGTTCTGTTGCAGGTTTTGGTTGCGGTTCTATTGTTACTGGTTGCGCTTTACGGTGTCATCCGCCCAATCGTGGCAACGGTGCGTGCCATGTCGCAGCTGGCCGAGGGGAACCTTGAAGTGGTGATTCCCTTCACCGACCGCACCAACGAGTTGGGGTCGATGGCGAAAGCCGTGCAGATCTTTAAGGACAGCATGCTCAAAGCCCGTGCACTTGAAGCCGAGCAAGCCGAGCTAAAAGCGAAGGCCGAGGCCGAACGTCGCCGCGCCACCCTCAAAATGGCGGATGATCTGGAAACAGCAGTGGGCCAAGTGATTTCCGGCGTTTCGAGCGCTTCGGAGCATATGCAATCCTCCGCGCGTATGCTGACGGCTACGGCCGAGCGCGCCTCAGAGCAAAGCAACGTGGTGACGATGGCCACACAAAACGCTTCCAACAATGTGCAAACCGTGGCGGCCGCAACCGAGCAGCTCTCGAGCTCCATTCTCGAGATTTCGAGCCAGATTAACCGCTCGGCGAAATTCTCGACCGATACGGTGCAATCCGCGGCGGATATGAACACCAAGATTCAATCGCTGATTGCTGCGGTGCAAAAAATCGGCTCGGTGGTTGATATCATCAATAATATCGCAAGCCAGATTAACTTGCTGGCACTCAACGCCACCATCGAAGCCGCGCGCGCGGGCGATGCGGGCAAAGGATTTGCCGTTGTGGCAAGCGAAGTGAAAACCCTGGCCACCAGCACCGCCAAAGCAACGGAAGAAATCACGCAGCAAATTATCGGCATTCAAACCGCGACGCAGGATTCGGCCGGTGCGATTGAAGCCATCAGCGGCACTATCGACGAGATGGCCAAAATCTCGCAATCGATCGCGGCGGCGGTCGAGGAGCAAAGCGCCGCCACTAAGGATATTTCGCGCAATGTGCAGGAAGCATCGGTGGGCACGATGGAGGTCTCACGGAATATTGTCGAGGTCAGTAAAGCAACCCAGGAAACCGGCGCGGCGGCGATGGAAATCCTGAATTCGACCGAGTCGCTCGCCGAGCAATCGGTTACGCTCAAGCGTGAAATCAGCCAATTCCTCACCCGGGTGCGGGCGGAATAAACGCGGTTCTGCCCACAAACAAAAACCCCGCCGGATTTTAACCCGGCGGGGCTTTGACTCACTCGGCTGCGGCCAATGTTACCGCGCCGACGTTGCCTTACTTAACGGAGTCCAGATGCGTACGAAGGATCGGCAACACATGGTAGATGGTCGAAACACCCATCACGATATACAGAATCGTCAAGTTCATGCCGCCAAATACTGCGGTCAGAAGATTGATACCAAAGCCGGTCAGCGCAAAATGAAGACCACCGAGAATTACGAGAAACAACGTAATAACATGAATCACTTTCATAACCTACCTTTACACTTTCTGAGGGTTCATCCCTCACTTTCTTTATAGCAAAACCAGCGCAAAAAATCTGGTCAAATCGTAGCTGCAACGCACCATAGCAGGGCGTTGCAGCATATCTAAAATGCCTTATAAATGGTGCGGTGCGGGAGGGGGGAAATTAGATATTAGAAAAAATGCCGTAACCGATGCAGCATTTTCTAATTTCCAATATCTAATTTCCCCTACTCCTCCTGCGCACCCGGATGCGCCGCATTATACGCCGCCATCAGGCGCGAACTATCGACATGGGTATAGCGTTGCGTGGTGCTGAGGGATTCATGGCCGAGCAGTTCTTGAATGTCGCGTAGCTCCGCACCATTCGATAAGAGATGCGTCGCAAATGCATGGCGCAGTGCGTGCGGGGTGAGGGATTCCGGCAAACCATAGGCCCGCCGCAAATGTTTGAGCGTGCGTTGAAACACCGCGGGCTGCAACGGCTTGCCGCGCACACCGACGAAGAGGGGGAAATTAGCGGGGCGGTTGAAGCGCACTTCATGGTAGGGCGATTGCTCGAGGTAACCCTCAATCGCGTTTTTGACGAGCGGCAGCAGCGGCACCTGCCGCTCCTTTTTGCCCTTGCCGAGGATGCGCAGACTATCGCCCCCTTGCAGACTGCCAACCGTGAGCGATAGCGCTTCGCTGATGCGCAAGCCGCAACCATAGAGCAACATCGCGAGCGCATGGTTGCGCGCACCGACCCAGGGCTCATCATGTTCGCTCTCGAGCCCATCGAGCGTCGCGCGCGCTTGTTGCAGATTCGGGGCTTTGGGCAGTGGCTTATCGAGCTTCGGCGTCGGCACTTGCAGCGGCGCGAGGTTTTTAATCCCCGCATGGTTGTTCAAATGCCGAAAGAACGTGCGCACGGCGGAAAGCGCCCGCGCGTTGGAGGATTTCGCATAACCGCGCTGGAGGCGGTAAGCGAGCCAGCTGCGCACGTCCTTTTCTTCGAGCGTGCCGAGTTTGTCGAGCGTCACCGAATCACTGTAATGCTGATGGAGGAATGCAATGAAGCCCGACACATCATGCAAATAAGCCTCAATCGAATGGGTGCTGGAACGCCGCACCGCAGCCATTTCCTTCAGCCAGCCGCGAAGCTGCTGCTGCACATCGGTCGCAATCGGGGCGGGTTTGGTGGCGGTGCTCATTGGTATTTCTTGATCCTTTTATCGCGCGCTTGCATCAGATTTTTTTCATAATCCCCGCGAATATTCATCCAGCCGAAACTCAAGCTCTTTTCCAGGCCCTCTCTCGTGACCTCTGGCGTGGCAGCAATGGCCGCCTCCACCCTCTCGGGGCGCGCTGCCCAGAGCCGTGCCAGTGTATCGCTATATTCCTCATCGGCCGAATTCTCGGCGGAGATGAGCGCCGTAAAAAATACCTGGAGCAACCCCGGATCGTCGCCATTGCTTAAGCGTCGTCCCGCTTTTTTGAGGCAAGGCACCTGCGTCTGCTCCTCGTAAATTTCGAGCTTTTGCCGTAAACCCGCATCGGGCGATTGTTTGAAACGCTCGTTTAGTGCAATGCCCTGCAGTAAAAAGTTAATCATTTCGGCGCGCGTTTTGGCTGGGCAATGCTCCGCCGCCGTTTTGGCTGGGCAATGCTCCGCCGCCCAAGCAGGTTGGGCGAGACAGAAAACAACAATGAGTCCTAGTAATGTGCGCACCACGGCACTCCCCTCAGGCATTAGCCCTGACGGATGCTAGGCCGTGAAATCGCTCTCCGTCAAGCAGCGATCGAGAATGATGCTCATCACCTGGCCGAGGAAGCCCAGCAGCTCGCCGCCCTGATGGGGGTGGAACCGGTCCGCATGGCGCACACCGAACGCCAGCACCGCCGGGCGCTTGATTTGCGGCAGATCGAGCCGCACGAGGGCGCAGCTGCGCACCAGGTTCGAGCAATCGGCGAATAGCATTTCAAAGCCAATCGGCGGCTCACCTTGCGTATCGGCAATCAGGCGCACCGATTCACCCAGCAGCGCCGCCTGCGAAGTGCCCGGCGGCACGAAGCAAATGCCGGAATAATTATCCTCGTGGTAATAGGTCTCATACGTTCCCGCCATGTCGGATTCCATCGCGAGGCGCACAATATCGACATCGAACCAGGTCATGAGATCGGTCGTCAGCACCTCGAGCAGCTCCTCGAGATTGCGCGCCTGGATGGTGCTCACCACCGCTCGCTGCACCTGCTGCTGCACGGAAAGATTCTCGCGCGCCGAAACCACGAGCCCCTGGAACCGGTCCTTCATTTTGCGCATGCCGCGGCGTAAGTTGTCGATCGCGTAATATTGGAAATCGATCACCCCGCGCCCATGCTGCTGCTCGGGCGGCAGCAGCACCTCGAACAATTCCGGGTGCTCCGCCAAAAATTGCGGGTTTTGTTGCAGATAGTCGATGACCATCTTTTTGGTGGTTTCGTCGCTCATCATCTCAGCTTGGGCAATGCTCATGGGGGCATCCTTCTTTTGAGGGAGGATAGCAGGTTTTTGTGCCACATGCTTGGGTGGGTGAAGGGTTTTCTTCGCCCGCCCTCTGTTTTCAGCGGCGAGTGATGCCAAGATGCTGCGTGACGCAAAAGTCTCAGCTAAGCGCAAAAAAAGCAGCGGCCTCGGCATGCAACGCGGTGGAATCGAGCAACGGCAAAGCGGAATAATCTCTTTGGGTCAGCAACATACCAATCTCGGTACAGCCGAGAATGATGGCTTCTGCACCTTGAGATTCGAGCGCGCGCATCGCGGCAAGATAATAGGTTCTCGCACTATCCGTTACCTGACCTTGGCAAAGCTCGTCGTAAATCACGCGGTGAATTTCTTGCTTGGTAGTCTCATCCGGCGCGAGCAGGGTAATGCCGTGGCGGGTTTTGAAATAATCGGCATAGAAGGGGGCCGTCATGGTGAAATACGTGCCGAGGATGCCCGCTTTCGTGATACCTTGCTGGCGCAGATTTTCGGCAATCACATCAATGATATGAAGAAGCGGTAGCTGCGTCGCCGCCTCGATTTCTGCTGCCATGCGATGCATGGTGTTGGTGCAAATCACGATTCCCTCAGCCCCGGCGCGCTTAAGGCCCAGTGCGGCTTCAACCATGCGCTTGGTCGCGCCCGCCCAATCTTCCGCCTTCTGTAACGCGGCGATTTCCGCGAAGTCAAAACTATGCAGCAAAATCTTGGCAGAGTGCAAACCGCCTGCTTCGCGCGCGATGGTTTGGTTGATGAGACGATAGTAAAGCTCGGTCGAGTTCCAGCTCATGCCGCCGATCAGCCCGAGCGTTTTCATAGGCTAAAGCTTCTGCCCCGTCGCCGCCCAATCCTTGAGGAATTGCTCAAGGCCGCGATCCGTCAGCGGATGATTGACGAGGGCTTTAATCACGCTCGGCGGCGCGGTCATCACATGCGCACCCATTTTGGCGGATTCGACGATATGGATCGGGTTGCGCACGCTGGCGACGAGCACCTGTGTTTCGAACTCGGGGTAGTTGTTATAAATCGTCACGATTTCCTGAATCAGCGTGAGGCCATCTTGCCCGACATCATCCAAACGGCCGACGAAGGGAGAAATGAACGTGGCACCCGCCTTGGCGGCAAGCAGCGCTTGCGCGGCGGAGAAGCAGAGGGTGACGTTGACCATCGTCCCTTGGCTCGTGAAATATTTGCACGCCTTGAGACCGGGCAGGGTGAGCGGCACTTTAATCGTCACGTTCTTCGCGATTTTCGCGAGGTCCTCGCCCTGGCGAATCATGCCGTCATAATCGGTCGCGACCACTTCGGCCGAGACCGGGCCATCCGTAATCCCGCAGATTTCCTTGATTGTTTCCTTGAAATCGCGGCCCGATTTTTTGATCAGCGACGGGTTGGTGGTCACGCCGTCGAGCAGGCCGGTATCGGCCAGTTCGCGGATTTCGTTGATTTCGGCGGTATCGACAAAGAATTTCATTTTTGGCTCCGGGTTGCTAGGGTACGTCCAATGGAAGCGATTGATAGAGTGGAAGACGCAAATCCGCAAGCGGCAGAACGCGCCGCGGTGCTGATGCCCGCGAATGTGGAGGGCGCGTTTGATTACCTTGTGCCGGTGGGCGTGGGTGAAGGCGCGCTGGTGGAGGCGAAACTGGCCGGGCGGAGCTTGATTGGGGCGGTGTGGGCGCCGCAGCCGGAAGAGAAAATCGTGCCGCTCGCCAAGCTCAAACCCATCATCCGCGCGCTCGACCATCTCCCCCCGCTGCAGCAAAATTTCCGCCGCTGGCTCGATTGGGTAAGTGAATTTACGCTCGCACCTAAAGGCGTGGTACTCGGTTTGTGTGGATTGCAACATGCCGGTAAAACACCGAAGAAGGCCTATGCTGTTCCCGAGTTTAAGATTCAGCTGCCGACGCTGACCGGTGCGCAACAGGCGATTGCTGCAACATTGCTGCAAGAAAAAAAGCCCATGCTGCTGGATGGCGTCACCGGCTCGGGCAAAACGGAAGTGTATTTCCACGCCATTGCCGAGATGCTTGCCGCACAAAAACAGGTGCTGGTGTTGCTGCCCGAAATCGCCCTCACCCACCAATGGCTGGAGCGCTTCGAAAAAACCTTCGGCGCGAGCCCGGTCGTGTGGCATTCGCGGATGACGCCCGTCGCCAAGGCACGCGCCTGGCAGGCGGTGGTGCGCGGTGAGGCGCCGGTGGTAGTGGGTGCGCGCTCGGCGCTGTTTTTGCCGTTTGCGAAACTGGGCCTGATCATTGTCGATGAGGAGCATGACCCGAGCTATAAGCAGGAGGATGGCGTGTTGTACCATGCGCGCGACATGGCTGTCGCCCGCGCGCGATTCGAGGAAATCCCGGTGGTGTTGGTCTCGGCGACGCCCGCGCTCGAGACGATGGAAAATGTGCGCGAGGGCAAATACCGTGTGGCGCATTTGACCGAGCGCTTTGGTGCAGCGGGGTTGCCCGCGGTGAAGTTGATTGATCTGCGCCTTTCACCGCCCGAGCGCGGAAACTTCCTCTCGCCGGTGGTGAAAACCGCAATGCTCGAAACGCTTGCACGTGGCGAGCAAGTGCTGCTGTTTTTGAATCGCCGTGGCTATGCACCGCTGCTTTTATGCCGCCATTGCGGCCATCGTTTCCAATGCGGCAATTGCAGCGCGTGGCTGACGGTGCATGGCAAGCACCGCCTCGAATGCCACCATTGCGGCCATAAGGAAAAACTGCCCGCTGCCTGCCCTTCCTGTGAAGCTCCTGCCGAACAACTCGCCGCCTGCGGCCCAGGCGTGGAGCGCATTGCGGAAGAAGCGCGCAGCATGTTTGTGGCCGATGAGATGCAGCCCAAACTCGCGATCCTTTCCTCCGACGAATCCATCGCTGCGGAGACATGGGCGGAGATTGAAGCGGGGAAAATCGACATTCTCGTCGGCACGCAGATGGTGGCGAAGGGGCACCATTTCCCGCGGCTCACATTGGTGGTGGTGGTGGATGCGGATGTGGGGCTCGATGGCGCGGATTTGCGCGCAGGCGAACGCAGTTACCAGCTGCTGCATCAGCTCGGCGGACGTGCGGGGCGGGGTGAACTCGCAGGCACCGTACTCGTGCAAACCTATGCGCCGGACCATGCGGTGATGAAGGCCCTCGCTGCCCAGGACCGCGACCGGCTAATGGCCCTCGAAGCCCGTGAACGCAAAGCCGGGGGTTGGCCGCCTTATGGCCAGCTCGCCGCCATTTTGCTCGATGGGGTGGATGAGGCGAAAGTGAAAGCCGCAGGCCAAATGCTGGCGCGCACCGCACCGGATGACAAGCGCCTGCGCGTGCTCGGCCCCGCACCTGCGCCACTCTCCAAACTCCGTGGGCAATACCGTTATCGCCTGCTCGTCAAAGCAGCTCCCGGCATCCATCTCCAACGCACCTTGCGCGGTTGGCTGCAGGGGCAAAAATTCTCCGGCGTGCGCATCAAGATCGATGTGAACCCATATTATTTTATGTAGCGCGCATAAAAAAAGAGCGCTCTTTTGAGGGAGCGCTCTTTAATGCACGAAGTCGTCGTTTTACGCCATTTCCGCAAGAAAGAGGATGCCGGAAAAAGCAACAGAACAAGCCGGGGCAACCACGGCGAAATGCAGGCGAAGATTTTGTGCACCTGAGCGCGCCAGCTCCGTGTAGCTTGTAAGGTCCGTTCCATGGTCGGCATCGCGGTCCTCGGAGGCCTTTCTGCCATACCAAACGACGCGTTTCTTCGTCCAGACGAAGTGGACGATGACACCTACTGCCAGCGTGAGCAGGCAGATACTGGCTGTCCACCGCCATTGAATAATGGCGACAGACAGCACATTTCCAACGAGTTCTCGTGCCAGTGGGCTCAGAAAAAAGAGCACCGCCGTGCTCACGATGAGCAAGCCTGGCACCCCTGGCTGAAACTGGTCCGAAATACGTTCTCGGTTATCTGGGTCTTTACGGGCCCAGTTGATCAGTTTCCAAATGTTGAAAGCCAGAAGTGCCGCCGAAAAACAAGCCAAAGCGGCGTGAATCGTTGGTGATCCGAGGTCTAGATTAAGCATGTTTATTCCTTCCCTATGCAATAATCCACAATCAGGCACCAATACGCGTGCCAAAAATTCCCGCCACCGAGTGAATTCGAGGGTGGGGTACTAACTAAAACCCAACCAATATATCAGCTTCTGCCGATGAATTTTGTGAAGAAATCGTGACAATTAGCGGCATCAAAATCCGCTAACGCTTTGTTTTGCGCCGCTTATCTTGCTGCATGTAAGCCGCGATAATGGTCGGCACCAGTTCGCCGAAGCGCTCGTTCAGCTCCTTGCAGCGGGTGGTGTTGTGCAGCTCGACGCCCTTGCGTTCGCTGCGAATGAGCCCCGCTTCACGCAGCAGTTTGAAATGCTGGGAGAGGGTAGATTTGGGCAACGTGCGATTCTCCACTTGCAAAAAATTCGAGCAAGTGCGCGAACATTCGGAGCCCGCAATCTCGGCAAAGATGCGCACACGCACCGGGTCCGACAGGGCATGGATGATCCCCTCAACCGAGATATCTTTGATAGATGGATGAAAAAGCGGCTTCATGCTTTTCTTTATAACATAGGCTTGACAATTAGTCCAATAGTTCATATTATCCGAACTAACGAATTAAAGAACTGTTCCCTAGCTCGGCAAGTAACCCATCAAAAACAACAGGAGAATACGATGAATCTAACCAACAAAACCATCTTCGTCAGCGGTGCAAACCGTGGCATCGGCAAAGCGATTGTCGAAGCATTGCTCAACCAACCGGTCGCGAAAATCTACGCCGCGGCGCGTAAAGTCGGTGAGCTGCCGGACTTCAAGGACCCGCGCGTCGTGCCCATTTCGCTCGATATCACAAAGCGCGACCAGATCGCCGCCGCCGCGAAAAACAAGGATGTGGATGTGCTGATCAACAATGCCGGCGCGCTCGCTTATAGCAGCGTGGTGAACGGCAACGAGGCAGATTTGCTGCAGGATATGCAGGTGAATTACTTCGGCACGTTGAGCATGGTGAACGCGTTTGCCCCCGCCCTCGAAGCGCGCAAAGGTGCGATTGCCAACGTGATTTCGGTGGTGGGCCTTGCGAGCATGGCGGGCATTGGCGGCTACAGCGCCTCCAAAGCCGCGCTGTTTTCGGCAACGCAAGCGATGCGTGCGGAGCTGAAGGCGAAAGGCGTGTCCGTGTTCGGTATTTTCCCGGGGCCCATCGATACGGATATGGCGAAAGGCATCGAAATGGAAAAGGCGAGCCCGCAAGCGACCGCCGAGAAAATCATCGCCGGGTTGATCGCGGGTGCTGAGGATATTTTCCCCGATCCGATGTCCGAGCAAGTCGGTAAACTCTGGGCGGCGGACCCCAAACAGCTCGAGCGCCAATTCGCCAGTTTTTAACCTATTCCCTTGAGCAAAACCCAAGCTTGCCGCCGTGGCCACCCGTCACGGCGGCCTTTTTTGTGCAAAAAAAGAGCGTCCCGAAGGACGCTCTTTCCCGTGGTTTGCTTTTTCGTTAGGTTATGCCTCACCCACCGTATCAAGCAGGGCAATCTCAAGCGCCTGCTCGACACTGTTGCCGCCCCACAG
This sequence comes from Pseudomonadota bacterium, assembly GCA_048498255.1. Taxonomy (GTDB): domain Bacteria; phylum Pseudomonadota; class Alphaproteobacteria; order Rickettsiales; family UBA3002; genus QFOX01. The sequence goes on from JBEHYI010000007.1 coordinate 23,199, forward strand.
CACGGATTGGAACGCGGGGTAGAAACGGTTGCACTCGCTCATCGCGATGTCGAGGAGGTCCTCAAGCTGCTCGGGCGTCACGCCCTGGCCGCCGCGGGTGAGCAGCGCATGGCGGAACATGACCATGCCGTCCTCCGAGCCAAGGTCGAAATGGCCGAGCCACATTCTTTCATTCACGCTCGCCAGCAGCGGGTGAATTTTCTGCCTCGATTTTTCAGGGATTTTCGTGTCATACGCGCAGGAGAAAATCAGCGCGCCCAAATCCGGCTGCCAGGCGAACCAGATGCGAAAATTGCACCAGGAGCCTTGCACTTCGGCGACCAGCTCTTCATCCACCGGACGGTCACACAGCCAGTCACGGTCGATAATCAATTGTTCGGCAAGGTCGAGAGGATTGTTGCTGTTGGAAAATTCGAGGTCGGCGAGTTGAACTGCGGACATGGGTTCTCCTGGTAAGAATGACGAGGAACTTACTTGCCATTCATGCTCTTCGCGGTCTCCCGCACGGCACAGGAAAAGGAAAACACAGCGCGGATTAAAAATCCATCAAAATATAGTGGGGGCTGTGGAAATGAACGCTAGGTGTGGTAGATAGTCACTAGTCGTTAGTCGCTAGTCATTAGTTTAGAGGCATCGTTCTGTTTTTACTAGTGACTAAAGACTAGTGACTAACGACTACCTATCCAGCTTCGCGATTTCGGCCTTTAGCGCTTCATTCTCGGCGCGGGCTTTTTCGGCCATCGCTTTCACCACCTCGAATTCCTCGCGGGTGACGAAGCGACCTTTGGCAACCAGGCGCTCGATTTTATCGCCGATGAGCGTCTCGATTTCACGACGCATATCCATCGCGGAACCGGCGAGGCCGGAGGCGAACTTGGCAACATCTTCAAAGAGTTTGGAATCTTTTTGCATGGGGGATAGATAGGGAAACCCACGCCGAAAGTCCAGCCGCGAGTTGTCTCGCACTGCGAATAAGGCAATCCGCGCGCTTCACGAATTCCATCAATTGTTGGGTATTTTTGCCTCAAATATTGCTTGGACTCTCCGGGCAAAACTCTGATACTGTGGTAAAAAAGAGGTTGATATGAAACGTATTCTGGTCACGGGCGGCGCCGGGTTTATCGGCAGCAATATTGCAGGCACGCTGGCGGATTCCACCGATTACCGCGTGGTTGTCGCGGATGAGTTCGGCAAGACGGAGAAATGGCGCAACCTCAGCAAACATAAAATTTACGAGATCATTTCGCCGGGTGAAATTTTCTACTGGCTCGAATCGAACAAGAACGAGCTCGAGGCGATCATTCATATGGGCGCGGTGTCCTCGACGACGGAGACCAATGTCGATCTGATTCTGGAGACGAACTTCACCTTGAGCCGTGGGCTTTGGAACTGGGCGTCGCAGAATAAAAAGCGCTTCATCTACGCGTCCTCAGCGGCGACCTATGGCGCGGGTGAAGCGGGCTTCAAGGATGAGAACACGTCGGAAGCGCTCGCGAAATTGCGCCCGTTGAATGCCTATGGTTGGAGCAAGCATTTGTTCGATGAGTTTGTGGCAACCGCAACCAGCGGCGTGAACGACAAAGTGCCAAGCCAATGGGTCGGCCTCAAATTCTTCAACGTCTACGGGCCGAACGAATATCATAAGGGCAACCAAAGCTCGGTGATCGAGCAGATTTTCCCGCACGCGAAATATGGCCGGCCGGTGAAGCTCTTCAAATCCTACCGCCCGGACTATAAGGATGGCGGCCAGTTACGCGACTTCGTCTATGTGAAAGATTGCGTGAAGGTAATCCTCTGGCTGCTCGCGAACGCCAACGTCAACGGCCTGTATAATTTGGGCACCGGCAGGGCGCGCAGCTTTGCAGACCTTGCGGCGGCGACGTTTGCGGCGGTCGGCAAACCCGCAGCGATCCAGTATATCGACATGCCGGAAGAGATTCGCGACAAGTACCAATATTTCACGGAAGCTGACATGGCGCATCTTTCGAGCGCGGGCTACAACCAGCCGTTTTACTCGCTCGAAGACGGCGTGAAGGATTACGTACAGGGGTATTTGGCGAAGGATGACCAGTATTTTTAGGCAAGTGCCGAGTGCCTTGTGCTTAGTGCCTAGGAGCGCTAACTAGGCACTAGGCACTAATAACCAGGCACTCCAATGACCTTCCCCGATATCTCTCCCATCGCCCTCCAAATCGGCCCGCTCGCCATCCGTTGGTATGCGCTGGCTTATGTGGTGGGCATCCTAATTGCGCAGCGCTATATTAGTTGGTTAGATAGTCGGAACAATCAACCTATGCTGGTGCAAAAAGCGCGGGATGATCTGGTGGTCTATGGGGTGCTTGGCATCATTCTGGGTGGCAGAATCGGCTATATCCTATTTTATAATCTATCGTTTTACATAGATAATCCAGATGAAATTCTTTATGTCTGGCAAGGCGGAATGTCGTTCCATGGTGGGTTGCTGGGCATCCTCATCGCGTTTTATCTCTTTGCGCGGAGCTTCAACCTGAAGTGGCTGCAATTGATGGATCTGCTGGCGGTCGCGACCCCGGTCGGCCTGTTCTTCGGCCGCCTCGCCAATTTCGTGAATGGTGAGCTTTATGGCAGGGTGACGCAAGCATCGTGGGGCATGGTGTTTCCCCATGGCGGGCCCATGCCGCGCCACCCCAGCCAGCTTTACGAAGCGGGGCTGGAGGGGTTGCTGCTCGGGGTGATCCTCTGGTTCCTCGCCACCCGTACCAACGCGCTGAAATACCGTGGCATAACGGGCGGAGTTTTCGTCGGCGGTTATGGCATTTGCCGCTTCATCGTCGAGTTTTTCCGCGAGCCGGATATGCAGCTTGGCACGTTCCAATTCGGCCTCAGCATGGGGCAAATCCTGTGTCTGCCGATGATCGCCATCGGGCTCTCACTATTGCTCACCGCGCGTAAGCGGCCGGTCCGCACGTTCGTCTGGTCGTCGGCCCGCAGGACGCGGATGGTCCTC
>JBEHYI010000008.1:0-25787 GCA_048498255.1 Pseudomonadota bacterium
CAAATCTGGCACCACACCCTTCAGCTTACTTCCGATATTCTTTTTCTCTTTCTCATACGCCGCCTTCATCGCATCCGCCGTATTTTCGGAGAAGGAGGTAATGCGCAGGTAAACCACATCCTCCTCCGAGCGCGAACGCACGGATTGGATTTTGATCAGATCACGCTTGATGTTAATGACCAGCGGCTCTTTCAGCCCCTCGCGCAGGATCGTGATTTTCACATTGCTGCCCACCGGCCCGCGCATTTTATCCACCGCGTCCTGCAACGTCATGCCCATCACGGCGACGCCGTTAATCTCGCTGACATAATCGCCCGGCTTCACGCCCGCTTTCGCCGCCGGTGTGTCGTCAATCGGCGACACCACTTTCACGAGGCCGTTTTCCATCGTCACTTCAATCCCGAGGCCGCCAAACTCGCCCTTGGTCTGGATTTTCATGTCGCCGAACTGCTTCTCGTTCATGTAATTGCTGTGCGGGTCGAGCGAGGTCAACATGCCGTTCAGCGCCGATTCGATCAATTTATCATCCGCCACCGGCTCGACATAATCGCTGCGCACGCGGTCGAACACTTCACCGAATAAATTGAGGAGTTCATACGTGCTGGTCTCGCTCGATTTTGCGGGCGTGGGCGCCGCCGTGCCCGCATAAGCAATGCTGGTGGTGAGCATGATGGCGGCGAGGAAACGGGGGAATAAACGCATGATAACCTGTGCAAGAATGAATGTTTTACGCAGCCGATAGCTACTTATTTGGAAACAACATTAGCGAACCAGTTTGCCGGGTCAATAGGCTTCGCCGAGCTATCCCGTAATTCGACATAGGTCTCAAGCGGGCCGGAATCGGGCATGGTGCCGATCGGCTCGCCGCGGATCGCCGCCTGGTTCAGGCTGGCCGTCACTTTGCTTAAGCCCGCAATCAGCGAAATATAGCCGTTCTTATGTTTGATCAGCACCATATTGCCGTAATCGCGGAAGGGGCCCGTGAACACAATTTCGCCATCGAACGGGGCGACGACGGTGGCCCCCGCGCGCGCCTTAAACACCATGCCGCGATAGGTGCTGTTGCCGTTTTGCTTCTCGCCGAAACGGTGAATAATATCGCCCGTTACCGGCGTGCGGGCGCTGCCTTTTTTACCATCGAAGCTGCGCAGTTTTGGCTCCGGCTTGGAGGCACGCGCCTGTGCATCTGCTTTGGATTTCGCATCGAGTTTGCCGATCAATTCCTGCAGCGATTGCGATTGGTGCGAAAGCTCTGCCACCTGCTGCTCCGCTTTCGCGTGGTCTGCATTCAGCTTCGCCTGCAGCTTCTGGCGGGCGCTCAATTCACGTGCCAGATTATCCTGCTCGGCCTTGAGATTCACTTTCTCCGCCTTGGTGGCAATGTCGCGCGCCTTGGCATCCCCCTGCAATTTCTTCAGCTGCGCGATATCCTGGCGCAACCGCGCCGCCTTATCCGCCACCGCTTGATTGGTTTTTTCAAGCACACTCGCCGTGCGCAGCAATTGCTTCGCATCCGTATCGCGCGAGAAGAGGGCGGTCGGCGGCAGCGCGCGCATGCGCAGCAGGCTCAGCACCGTTTTGGTGTAATCCTCCTTGCGGTCCTCGAATTCTTTTTTCTTCTGGGCGACCTGCTCGTTCACTGTCGCCAGCGCCGATTCCTGCGAACTCACCCGCCGCTCGCTGATTTGCAGCCGCTCCCCAATCGCCGCCGCGCGCTCGCGCATCGTCTCCATTTCCTGCTCGGTAGCGCCGAGTTTTTTCTTCAACTCCGCCTCGGTCTCTTTGCTTTTTTGCAAATTATCAAGCGTCGCATTCAGCTGCTGTTGCGGTGCTTCCGCGTGCGCCGCGAAGCTGCAGCATAAAACCAGCAATGCGAGGCTAAGCGGTCGCATGCGCAAGCAAATTTCTGCCGGTCATTTCCGGCGGCGGGGTGAGGTTCAACATCGCGCACAAGGTCGGCGCAATATCGGCGAGGATGCCCTGGCCGAGATTTTTTTTGGCAAGCTGTTTATACGCCGCACCGACAATAATACACGGCACGAAGTTCAGCGTATGCGCCGTGTGTGCTTGGCCGGAATCCTCGTCATGCAAGCATTCCGCATTGCCATGATCGGCAGTCACCAGCATCGCGCCAGCGGCTTGCTCAATCGCAGCCGCGAGTTTCCCCAGCGCTGCATCCACCGCCTCGACCGCTTTCATCGCTGCGTTGATGTCGCCCGAATGGCCGACCATATCCGTATTCGCGTAATTGACCACGATGAGATCGTACTTACCCGAGCCAATCGCCGCGACGAGTTTTTCCGTCACCTCTGGTGCTGACATTTCCGGCTGCAAATCATAGGTCGCGACTTTGGGGGAGGGGACGAGAATCCGGTCTTCCCCCGCATAGGGCTCCTCGCGCCCGCCATTGAAAAAGAAGGTCACATGCGCGTATTTTTCCGTCTCGGCAATGCGCAATTGCTGCAAGCCATTGGCTGCAGCAAGTTCACCCAAATTATTGCGCAGCACTTGCGGGGGAAACATGGCGGGGATGAGTGGGTTCAGTGCTTCGCTATATTCGACCAGACCAAGTGTGGCCGCGAATGTCACCGCATGCTGGCGCGCAAATCCATCGAACTTCGGATCGAGCAACGCATGCAGCAATTGCCGCGCGCGATCAGCCCGGAAATTCGCCATGAGGATGCCGTCTGCTGGCAAAACACCATCGTAATCGCCAACCATATGCGGCAGAATAAACTCATCGGTAATGCCTGCAGCATAAGAATGCTCAATCGCCGCTTGTGCCGTTTCCCGCCAAGGTTTGTTACCTTGAGGATTGTCTGCACTCCTAACGGATGCATCCGTAATCGCATGATAAGCGAGCGCTACACGCTCCCAACGTTTGTCGCGATCCATCGCGTAATAGCGCCCGCTGATCGTAGCGATGTCAATGTTCTTTCCCTGGGTCGCTGCCTCGAATGTCGTAACAAAGCCTAACGCACTTTTGGGTGCAACATCACGCCCATCCGTAAATGCATGTACCGCAACCTTCACACCGGCATCCGCCACTACATTCGCGAGCGCCACCATATGGTTCACATGCGAATGCACACCGCCATCGCTCAGCAACCCCAGCAAATGGCAGGTGCCGCCGGATGTTTTCAGCTTCGCAATAAATTCCTGAAGCGCAGCATTGTTGGCGAGTGAGCCATCCAGAATCGCGGCATCGATGCGCGGCAAATCCTGCATCACCACCCGCCCTGCGCCGATATTCATGTGCCCCACTTCGGAATTGCCCATCTGCCCCGAGGGCAAGCCCACCGCGCCTTCCGAAGCATCGAGCAAGCCAAACGGATAGGCCGCGCGCAAGGCATCGTAGTTTGGCGTGTTGGCCTGCAAAATCGCGTTATGCTCGCGCTCGGCGCTTTCGCCCCAGCCGTCGAGAATGCAAAGAAGTACGGGTTTTTTCATTGGAGTGACAAGTGATTGGTGACAGGTGATACGTGGCAATTACTTAGCGTGAACTCATGCAACACACAATCAATTGTCGCATTCACCGGCCACCTGTCACCTCTTTCTAATGCCCCAAATGATAAGGATGCCCAATCGTAATCGTATACGCACGGTAAAGCTGTTCACACAGCATCGCGCGCAGCAGCTGATGCGGCCAGGTGGCAGCGCCAAAAGCGATGGTGTGTTTGGCTTGTTTCAGCAGTGCGGCATCGAGCCCATCCTGCCCACCGATAGCAATCACCAGCTTCTTCACCGCGTTTTTTTGTGCGGTTTGAATCAGCTTCGCAAACTCCGGGCTCGTCAGTGATTTCCCCGTCGAATCCATCGCGATTAGCTGGCTACCGGGCGTCAGCAGCGCGGTGATATTCTGCGCTTCCTTCGCACGCCGCGCGTCCGCGGAAAGATTCCCCGGCGCATCCGCAATTTCCTTGATGGTAATGTCCCAGCGCGTAAGCTTCAGGTAATGCGCAATCAGCTCGGCTTCCGGCTTGTGCTTGGCCTTGCCGACTGCGGCAATGATTATGTCCACGGGCTAGTAGGCGCTCACGGGCAGGGCCCACATTTTTTCGATATTGTAAAACTGGCGCACTTCGGGGCGGAAAATATGCACCACGATATCGCCAGCATCGATCAGCACCCAATCGCCGGAATCCTTACCCTCGATGGAGAGCGCCGGCTCACCAGCCTTTTTCAACATATCCGCAACATAATCCGCGAGGGCTGCCACATGGCGCGGTGCGCGGCCCGAGGCCACGATCATAAAATCCGCGAAGCTGCATTTATCGCGCAGATTCAGCGTCACAATATCCTCGCCCTTATTGGTATCGAGCACTTTCACGATCTGCTTGCATAATGCTGCGGTGGCCTGCTGCGCCGGGGTGAGTTTCGCGGGCGCGGATTTTGCAGCCGGTGTGGCGGCCTTCACTTTCGCCTTCTTCACTGCCGCAACTTTTTTTGCAGGCGTGGTGGATGCGGATTTTTTCACGGGCGCTTTCGCTGCCTTTTTTACCGTGGTGGGCGCCGATGCTTTTTTCGCGGCAGGTTTTTTGGCAGTGGCCGGTTTTTTAGCGGTTGGAATAGCCGTTACTCCTCAAGGATTATTTTCGGGCATTATGGCCGATAAACGCCTTCTTTCCAAGCGTTTTTCGTAAATACGTCGCGCTTAGCGGGTGGCGGGGGATGCTTATATAGCTCCAGCAGGGCGTTTGCGCGGTTGCAATCCCCGCCGCGTCGCGCGCATTCAGCCGGAAAGCGGCAAAACTCCGCGCAAATCGCCCCGCCAGCGCCCGCAAGCCATAAGGCGCGCGGTCGAGCACCGCAATTGGCACGTTGGCCGCAATTTCGCGCCACTCCCGCCAGCGATGGAACCCGGCGAGGTTATCCGCCCCCATCAGCCACACGAAGCGGTGGCGCGGGTGCCGCGCTTGCAAAAACCGCAAACTATCGATCGTGTAATAAAGCCCGTGTTTCGCCTCAAGATCGAGCACGCGAATGCGCGGATGATCGGCAAGCGCTGCCGCATGCTGAAACCGCGTCGCATAATCCGCCAAATCGCCCGCTTTCTTCAGCGGGTTTTGCGGCGATACCAACCACCAGATTTCATCGAGCTTTAGCCGCTTTAACGCCTCGAGCGAAATATGCAAATGCCCCAGATGCGCCGGGTTGAACGAGCCGCCAAGTAGCCCAATGCGCCGTGAAGAAGTCATGAGTCCTGAGTCGTTAGTCGTGAGTTTGTCTTGCTCACGACTAACGACTAACGACTGACGACTTTGCCTATCCCGCACGTACCGATCCGTCATTCGTGGTGGCGGTGACGCGGTATTTATACGTCGTCAACTCCGGCGCGCCAACGGGCCCGCGCGCATGCAGGCGGCCTGTTGCGATGCCGATCTCGGCACCGAACCCGAACTCGCCGCCATCCGCAAATTGCGTGCTGGCATTGACGAGCACAATCGCACTATCCACCGCATTGGTGAAGCGCTTCGCCGCACCCGCATCCTCGGTGATGATCCCATCCGTATGGTGCGAGCCGAAGCGGTTGATATGCGCAATGGCCTCCTCCACATCCTTCACGGTTTTGATCGCCAAAATCGGCGCGAGATATTCCGTGCGCCAATCTTCTTCCGCCGCCGGTTTTACACGTTCGTCGAGTGCCTGAATCGTCTCATCCCCGCGCACTTCGCAGCCTTTCTCGATCAGCTCCGCGATGATTTTGGGCGCGAGTTTTTTCACCGCATCCTGATGAATGAGGAGTGTCTCAAGCGCCCCGCACACGCCGGTGCGGCGCATTTTAGCGTTCACCACAATGCGCTGCGCTTTCGCGGCGTTCGTCTTCGCATCGATGTAGAGATGGCAGTTCCCATCCAGATGCAGCAAGGTGGGCACGCGTGCATCGTTCCTGATACGATCCGTCAGCGACTTACCGCCGCGGGGAATAATCACGTCGATATGGTCGTTCATCGTCAGCATTTTCGCCACCGCCTCGCGGTCCGTGGTGGGGATGAGCTGGATCGCCTCAAGCGGCAATTTCGCAGCCGTTAAGCCCCGATGCAGTGCCGTGAGAATCGCTGTATTGCTGCGCAAACTTTCCGACCCGCCGCGCAAAATCACCGCGTTACCGGCCTTGAGCGCGAGCGCCGCCGCATCCGCCGTCACGTTCGGGCGCGATTCGTAGATGATGCCGATCACACCGAGCGGTACTGCCACTTTCTCAAAATGCAGGCTGTTCGTTTCCACATCCCATTGCTCGAGCACGCGGCCGACAGGATCGGGCAATCCCGCCACCACCTCGAGCCCCTTCGCCATGGCTTCAACGCGGGCGTCATTCAGCAGCAGCCGGTCGCGCAGCGCATCGCTTAAATCCGCTGCACCCGCCATATCCTCCGCGTTCGCCGCTAGAATCAGCGCTTTATCCGCGCGAATCGCATCCGCCGCTTTCAGCAGTGCCGTTGTCTTTGTTTTCGCGCTCGCTTGCGCCAGTAGCTGTGTTGCCACGCGCGCCGCCTGGCCGATTTTTTCCATTTGTTCCTGTAAATTCATCTCACACCTTCCCCATCATCACGCGGGTATTGCATAATCTATCATGTAGTCCCATCCGCTCGACTGTAAAGAGGATGGGCGAAAACCACACCACGCTTAGCCACACCACAATCATCGGCGCGGTGTTTTCCGCCAGCAGGCTGGTGTAAAGCGGTAAGGTCGGCAGTATAAATGCCAAAAACCGCTCGAGCGCATCGCGCTGGCTCAAAGGCTGTCGGTCCGCCCGCGCGACATAAATACCGAGCAGCCGCTTCCCCGGCGTCGCCTGCCAATGCGAGGCGGTGAAATAGGTGTAATAGACGAGATTGATGAGGAAACTCGCGAGCGTCACGCTGCTCACCGCACCCATCAACCCGACTAGCAGCATACTGGGCACGAGCAAAATAATCGCGTCGATGAGGTAAGCGAGAAACCGCTCGAGTCGCCCGGCATAGGCTTGTGTTTGGCGCTGCGTCATACCATCACCAAATCGTCCCGGTGAATCAGCGTATCGCGGTGCGCATAGCCCAAAATCGCCTCCACCGCATCCGATTTCTGGCCGCGGATTTTGCGGGTTTCCTCGGCGCTGTAGCTCGCGATGCCTTTGGCGATCACCTTGCCGTCCGTATCCTTCACGCTGATCGTATCACCGCGGTCGAACTTGCCGTCAACCGCCGTCACGCCCGCAGGCAGCAGGCTTTTGCCAAGCTCGAGCGCACGCACGGCACCCGCATCCACCGTCACGCTGCCACGCAATTTCACCGCTGAGGAAATCCAATCCTTACGCGCGAGCTTGGTCTTCTCCGCTGCGATAAACCACGTGCATTTCGCGCCTTCCATCAGGCTTGCGAGCGCGTGTTTCTCGTTGCCCTTCGCAATCACCATATGGCAACCGCTCGCAATCGCCATTTGCGCGGCCTCGAGCTTCGTTTTCATGCCGCCATTGCTCACCGCGCTTGCCGCTTCACCGCCCATCGCCATGATCTCAGGCGTGAGTTCGCCCACCTTCGCGATATGCTTGGCATCCGCATATTTACTGGGGTTTTTGGTGTAAAGCCCATCGACATCCGAAAACAAAATCAGCGTATCCGCGTTCGTCATCACCGCCACGCGCGCCGCCAACCGGTCGTTATCGCCGAACTTCAATTCCGCCGTCGCCACCGTGTCATTTTCATTCACGATGGGGATGAGCTTGTGGCTGAGCAATGTCGTAAACGTTGCGCGCGCATTGAGGTAACGCTGGCGATCTTCCGAATCATCAAGCGTCAGCAAAAGCTGCGCGACATGAATATCATGCTTCGCAAACGCGTGGTTCCAGGCCTGGATGAGCAAAGGCTGTCCCGCCGCCGCCGCCGCTTGTTTTTCCTCGAGGCTCAGCCGCTCAGCCCCCAAACCCACCTGCGGGCGGCCCAGTGCTACGGCACCTGAAGAAACAAGAATAATCTCCTTTCCGCCCGCATGCAGTTTCGCAATATCTTCTGCCATCGCGGCAAGCCAGCTCGCGCGCAACTTCGCCGACTCGGCAATCAAGCTCGAGCCGATTTTGATGACGATGCGTTTGGCTTTCGCCAATGTGGGGGTGGTGGTCATAGTTTATGCGTAGCCTACTGTTTGGATTCGATAAAGAAGTATCGTGGAAGAGAGCGGACGCACGCCGATGGCGTGAGCCTAACACGAAAGTGCAAAACCGGTAAGATGCTGATTAAAATAAAAAATGTTTCACGTGAAACATTCCTATTCTTCCGGATTGCCCCCCGCAATATGGCTTGGCAATGGCGGTGGTTCCTTCTCGCCGCGATAATCGATGATGGTCTGCATCATCGTCACCAGCACGGGTTCCAAATCCATATGCGATGCCGCGGAAATCGTGAAAACCTGTCCGCCGCTCGCTTTCTCAAGCGCCTTTTTCTTCTTGTTGATCTCCGTTTTCGTCAGTGCGTCGCATTTATTGAGCGCGACAATCTCGGGCTTTTCCGCGAGCTCGTCGTCATACTGGTTCAGCTCGCCGCGCACGGTTTCATACGCTGCGACCACATCGTCTTGCGTCCCATCGACAAGATGCAGCAACACGCCGCAACGCTCGACATGGCCGAGGAATTTGAGGCCAAGCCCCTTACCATCCGCCGCACCCTCAATGAGGCCGGGAATATCCGCGAGCACGAACTCGCCATCGCCCACCGAAACCACGCCCAGCTGTGGGGCGAGGGTGGTGAACGGGTAATCCGCGATTTTAGGTTTCGCCGCCGTCACTGCCGCCAGAAACGTCGATTTTCCGGCATTGGGCAGGCCGAGCAAGCCCGCATCCGAAAGCAGTTTCAGCTTCAGCCATAGCGTGCGCTCCTCGCCCTTGCCCGCAGGCACGGATTGCACCGGCGCCTGGTTGGTGGAGGATTTGAAATGAATGTTGCCTAAGCCCCCGCGGCCGCCGCGCGCGAGGGTGATTTCCTGCCCCGCCTCGGTGAGGTCGGCGAGCAACGTTTCGCGGTCTTCGTCGTAAATCTGCGTGCCGACGGGCACCTGTAAATACATATCCTCGGCCGATTTGCCGTAGCGCTGCTTGCCCATGCCATGGCCGCCTTTGGCGCCTTTGAAATGCTGCTGGAAACGGTAATCGACCAGGGTGTTGAGGCCCGTCACCGCCTTCATGATAATGCTCGCCCCGCGGCCGCCATCGCCACCATCCGGCCCGCCCTCGGGGATGAATTTCTCACGACGAAACGAGACGCAGCCTTCGCCGCCGTCGCCTGATTTCACGTAGATTTTAGTTTCGTCGATGAATTTCATAAAACTGTCATATTTCTGTAATGGCGCTGTCATATACGGGGTTTAGGCAAGAAAGCCAAGCATTACGGAGGAAACAATGCATGTAATTCGAGGAGGGGGGCCCATTACCCCTGGACAATACGCAGATATCGTGGACCGCGTGAAGACAAGCGTTACGGCACGGGTGAATGCTCACAAACAGGCGGTTGGCCAGATCCAGCTGCCGAAAAACCCGGAAACGCTGGAGTTTCCACTTCCAGAGGCGCAACGGGAGCGACTGGAGAAAGATCTCGCGTGTTATGTCACCCAGCTCTGCCACAGAGTGCATCCATACTGTGTTTCCGAAAACGCTATTTCTTCAGTAAAATGCACCATTACGCCGGATGGCACAGCACAATTCTCTAACATCCAGGTCAAGGCATCGGATTTTCGTCTCTTCTTGCATGCGCTGACCTTGATTGAAGGGGCGGCACTCGGCCATAGCCAATTTACGCATTTACCGAGCGCTGGCCCAGCGCCGCAAATCAATTTGCCAGGTGGCAAAGATGAGCCTCTTGCATCCATGGGTGTGAAGGACCTGATCGCAGTGCTGCAAACTGCTGAGCAGCAGTATAAAATCATCGGTGCAGCTAAGGGCAAAGGCGCAACGGTTACGGGCTGATTTTACGTGGATTTGGAAAGAAATACCTATGGACATATATTCACACACTGACCGCAAAACTCCACGTATTCGCTACGATGGCTGTGAGGATCGCCGCAATGCAGTTGCGCTTGCAGTTCATCGTATTGCTGAAGGGTTGGGCTATGAAGGTTTTGTTTCACCTTCCGATGCTATGGCAGCTCCTACAGCCCCATTTATTGTGGGATATACGGAAAATGAAGATGGAAGCGTACGACTGGAAGTGGGCACCGATCATTTTGTGACAGAGGGACATACCCCAGGCATGAAGGACCGGCTGGCGATTGAAGGTAGAAATTTTATTCTGGGTGCCATTACCGGCGCAGTTTGTACGAAACATCACAAGCGGGAAGACAGACCAAAATATCATTTCAATGGATTAGGAAATCTGGCAGCCATGAGTTTTAGCAGCGCAAAGCAATTAGAAGATGGTCTGAATGCGTTGCTGCCGCGAGATAAAAAAGTAAAGATTAATAATATGCGCGGCGGTTTCGAAATATAACAAAAAAGGGCCGCTTCCGAGCGGCCCTTTTCATTTCTAGGGTAACACGCTGATTAAGCAGCAGCAGCCTTCTTCGCCGGGGCTTTTTTCGGGGCTGGCTTTGCTGCTTCAACAGCCGCTGCCGCAGCAACCACGCTCACCACGTTTTTGTTGCCCGCTTTTTTGCTGAATTTCACGACACCGTCGATCACTGCGAACACGGTGTAATCACGGCCCAAACCAACGCCGGTGCCCGGGTGGTAGGTGGTGCCGCGCTGACGGATGATGATGTTGCCAGCGACGACTTCCTCGCCGCCGAATTTTTTCACGCCGAGGCGCTGGCCTGCGGAATCGCGACCGTTGCGGGATGAACCACCAGCTTTCTTATGTGCCATGACGTACTCCTAATCTTCAGTAATTATTTCGCTGCTTTTTTAGCAGCAGGTTTCTTTGCAGCAGCAGGCTTTTTCGCCGCTGGCTTCGCAGCAGCTTTTGCTTTCGGTGCCGCTTTCGCTTTTACCGCATTTTCAGGCTGCGGCGTGGTCGCGCGTGGCTTTGGCGTACGCTTCTCAGCCGATACAAGCGCTGAACCATTGAGGCCAATGCTCAGGATGTGGAGCGCAGTGAAACGCTGACGGTGACCGTTCTTGCGGCGGTAGTTATGGCGACGCAATTTTTTGAAGATCAGCACCTTGTCGGCCTTGCCCTGCTCGAGGATCTGCGCCTCAACGATAGCGCCCGAAACGAGGGGCGAACCCACCACGTTTTTGTCGCCCGAAAGCGCCAGGACTTGATCGATTTTTACGGTATCGCCGACATTGCCCTCGAGTTTTTCAACTTCGATGATGCTGCCTGCGGTTACGCGGTATTGTTTGCCACCGGTGACGATAATTGCGTGCATAGCGCGCTCTCTTATTCTTGTTGGTTAAAAGGAGGCGGGACTATACTCGTAGCAAACGGACTGTCAACCTTAAATCGAACAGGCCGTAACTGCCCGTTTTTCTTGCTTATAATCGCTGTTTCAGCGATGCTTCCCCACATGAAAAAGTCCTATGTCGCGTTTAACGCCCTGCTCAAGGCCATTTTGGTGGTCACCGGCCCAGCGCTGTTGGTTACGGGCCTCGGCGCATTTTGGGGGGTCATCAGCCTGTCGCAGATGATGATCGCGTATGGCGTCATTTTTATCGCGACCGGCCTACTGATTTACCCGTTTTTGGCGAATGTGTCCTCGCTCACCCATTATGTGAACGAAATCGCGCTCGATAAACGCGTTGCGGCACCCGACCTCAGTTTCCTAGGGAGTACCGCCGAACTTTCCGAAGCGCTGAAAAAGCTGCAAGCCAGCTGGGACGTGAAGAAAAAGCAGATGGAAACCATCATCACCGAGCGCGAAATCCTGGTCGATACGCTGCCGGATATCCTCATCATGGTGAATGACGAGAAGAAAATCGTGCGCACGAACCGCGCCGCACGCGCCATTTTCGGGCAGAATCTCGCGGGTAAGCAGCTGAAGGATGTCATCCCCAGCCGCTATTTGCTCGATGCCATCGCGAGCGTGATTCAGGATTTGAAGGGCCGCGAAGTGGAATTTCGCATCGAAGACCCGGTGGTGCGCGATTTCCTTGCCATTATCGAGCGTTTCCCGGTACCCACCGCGGGCGGCATCTCCACCGTCATCACCATGAACGACATCACGGAGCTCAAATCCGTCGAGCAAATGCGCGCGGATTTCGTGGCGAATGCGAGCCACGAACTGCGCACGCCGCTCGCCTCCATCAAAGGCTTCGTTGAAACGCTCCTCGGGCCCGCACGCGATGACGAACCGGCACGCATCGAATTCCTCAAAATCATGCTCGAGCAATCGGACCGCATGCAACAGCTGATCGGCGATTTGCTCTCACTTAGCAAAATCGAAATGAACGTGCATTCCGTCCCCGTCGAGCCGATGGATCTTTCCGCCGTGCTGCGAAAGGAAACCGAGCATTTGAAACGCCTCGCCGCCGATAAAAACGTGCGCATTGTGCTGAGCGTCCATGACAATCTACCGATGATTAAGGGCGAATCGAACGAAATCGCGCAGGTGGTGCATAACTTGGTGAGCAACGCGATCAAATACGGCTTCGCGGATTCGGACGTGACGGTGACGGCGAAAATCACCAGCGAATTGCCGCAGGATATCAATATGCGCAACCTCACCCGCGTTGTGGCCCTTTCCGTGCGCGACCAGGGCGACGGCATACCGAAACAACACCTCCCGCGGCTGATGGAGCGCTTCTACCGCGTCGATTCCGCCCGCACGCGCCAGGTCGGCGGCACGGGTCTTGGCCTCGCCATCGTCAAAGGGATTGTGCAGCGCCACCGCGGCGCGATCGTGATCGATTCCGTGGTCGGCGAGGGCACGCAATTCACGGTGTATCTGCCGATTTATGAGGGGTAGGGGATGAAACTCCCCATCACCACCTTCCTCGTCTTCTACGCGCTGTGTTTTGCGGTGCAAGCCATCGGCGGATATTTCACGCAAACCTCAGTCACAAGCTGGTACCCAACCCTCATCAAATCTCCACTGACGCCGCCAGGCATGTGGTTTGGCATTGTATGGACAGCGCTCTATTTCCTCATGGCGGTTGCCGCGACGCGCATTTACCTGCGCACGGGCACCTGGCGCACCCATGCGCTGCGTTGGTGGCTGGTGCAGCTGCTTTTCGGGCTTCTATGGTCTATCCTGTTTTTCGGCGCGCGTGAGATTGCAACGGGGCTTCAAATCATCGTTGCGACGTGGCTTGCAATCGCCATCACCCTCGTGCTTTTTTACCGCACCGACAAGCGCGCAGGTCTGTTGCTAGTGCCGCTATTACTTTGGGTGAGTTTTGCGAGCTATCTCAATCTCTATATCTGGCAACATAACTAGCAATCGGCTTAGAGCGACGCCATCCCATACGCCAACGCGCCGCCCAGCAGGAATGTCACCGGTAAGGTCAGCAGCCACGCCCACACAATCTGGATGACCACCGGCCACCGCACGGCGGAAAGGCGCTTCGTGGCGCCAACGCCCATGATGCTCGACGTAATCACCTGCGTCGTGCTCAGCGGAATCCCGAAACTGGATGCGCCCATGATGAGTACGGCCGAAGTCGTCTCCGCCGCAAAACCGTGGATGGGGCGCAGCGTCAGCATTTTATTCCCCAGCGTGCGGATGATGCGCCAGCCACCGATCATGGTGCCAAACGCCATCGCCAATGCGCAGGAGACGATGACCCAGGTCGGCACGGTGAAATCCGCCGTTGGATGGTAAACCACGAGCGCGAGCGCAATGATGCCCATCGATTTCTGCGCATCGTTATGGCCATGGCTGAGCGCCATCACCCCCGCCGAGAAAATCTGCATCCGGCCAAACAGTTTATTGATGCGCGTTACCGACATGCGGTAGACCAGCCAGGTCAGCCCGAACATGAAAAGAAACGCGACGGTAAAACCGACGATGGGCGAGAACAACATCGGGTAGACGACCTTCACCAGGAAATGATGCCACTGCACGGAGTCATGCCCGCTGCCAAAAAACGCCGCACCCAGTAACGAACCGATCAACGCGTGCGATGAACTGCTGGGTAGCCCCTTCCACCACGTGAACAGGTTCCAGCCGATGGCGCCGACCAGCGCGCACACCACGATCGGCATCGTCACGGCCGTCTCATTCACGAGGCCCTTGCCGATGGTCGCCGCGACCTCCGTGCCAAGCAACGCGCCGCCAAAATTGAAGAGGGCACTGCCGATGAGTGCTACTTGCGGCGAAAGCGCGCGTGTCGCCACCACCGTCGCGATGGCGTTCGCCGCATCGTGAAAGCCATTGATGAAATCAAAGATCAGCGCAAAGCCGATAACGGCGACGAGCAAAATGAACGGGTCGCTCAGCATCTGCTTTACGAATGTTTCAGGCTGATGCGCAAGGCGAGATCGCTCGCATCGCGGAAAGCATCCGTCATTTTTTCGAGCAGGTCGAAAATATTCTTCATCAGAATGAAATCCTTAATGTCGATATCTTTATCGGTGAGGGCGGTGAGGTGCTTGGCCAGCAACTCGTCGCTCATATCCTCCAGCTCGTGAATGCGCTGGCCCATCACCTGCACGCGCAAATTACGGCGATGGTTGAAATCCCTAATCATCTCCTCCAGCGCAACGGATTGCTCAAGCGCCAGATCCATAAACGTGATGAGGCTGTTTTTGTGTTTGCTGGCATCGTAAGCGAGTAGGCGGCTTTTGATTTTGTTCGCGCGCTTCGGGATTTTGTAGAGCGTGGTCGCCAGCTCCTGCATATCTTCGCGGTCATAGGGCGTGATGAAGCTTTGTGCCAGCGCTTTGGTCATGGATTCGAACGTCGCTTTGCAGTCATTCTTCGCGGCGAGAATCGCGAGCGAATGCTTTTCAATCTCGGCCGGTTCCTTCGAGAGGAACATCGTTTTCAGCGCTTCACAGGCCTGATGGGCGATCTTCGCCATGGTGAACAGGCTTTCATTGAAGACCTTGTCTTGCGGCAGCAATTTTTGAAGAAGCATAGCGGTTACTCCTTGAGAGCGGATTGGGGGCCTCTCTATCGTATATCGGCCGCGCGTGCTATCGTTTTATCAAGCTATGTCACTAGCATAGGGCAGGGTAGCATAGCTATGCGCTCTGCGCATGGCTTGGTCCTAGAATCCAGCCGATTCGCTGCGGTGAAAATGCATCGTCTTTCGCTAAAATCATCTCCCCGCTGGTGGTCGCATGCTTTTTCCTTTAAAATGCCCCCTGCGTCCATCAGGAAGGTACGGATGAACCTCGAAAAATCGGATACCTACCCCTACGGCGAGCGCCGCCTCAGCTTGCGTCTGCTACGTTACTGGCAGGAAAAATGCGGCAGCCGCCCCATGCCGATCGAGAACGATATCGACCCCGAGCAGCTGGGCGAGGATTGGGAATATTGCTTCCTCCTCCAATCGCGCGATGTCGCGAATATACAGGATTACAATTTCACCTATCTTGGCCAAAAAATTATGAACGCCTATTTCGACAAGGCGATCGATGAGCATAACCAATTCATGGTGGGGCCAAACGCCTTTCGCCTCAGCAACCATTTCTCCCGCGTGCTCGAAACCTGTGGGCCCGTGCTCGATGAGGGTGAGTTCCAGACCATCCACGGCCACCGTGTGCTTTACCGCCAGGTGTTGCTGCCGCTTGGCGTCGAAGGCAAGGGCATCGAGGCAATTTTTGGCGGCATGAACTATAAGATTATCGACTGATAGGGACGCATGGACGAAGAGCGGATCATTGTCGAACGGCGCATCACCCAGCGGGTCTACGGCTATTGGGACCGCATCTGCGCTGGCCGGCCGATGCCGGAAGAATCCGACATCGACCCCGATGCGCTGGGCGACGATTGGCCCAATTGCTTCCTGCTGCAAACCCGCGATATCGAAGAGATTGACGAATTTAACTTCACCTATCTAGGCGAGGGCATTCTCGCCGCCTATAAAAACGCCGGTATCGATATGGATAACCTGCACCTCATCGGCCCGAACGCATTCTACCTCGCGCCGCAATTCAAAAGCGTCATCCGCGACAAAGCTCCGCTGATCGATGACGGCTATTTCTTTGATAGCCGCAAACGCAAAATCCGCTACCGCCAATGTTTGCTGCCTGTTGGTACTGGCAAACGCGTCGAGGGGATTTTCGGTGCCATGCTTTTCCGTCAGGATATTAATTACGACCCGATGAGCCTAGGCGTCGTCAATAAAAGCATCTGGTAGTTACGCGCGCTGCAACGCGCCGGCATTTTGCTCCGCCATGAGCCGCTCGACATGGCTTTGCTCCTCATGCGCCGTGAGCCCTAGCCGCTCGACAAAGCTCGCACGGTGCTTCTCGGGGCTGATATCCGCGACATGATCTTCCGTCGAATGCGCACGCGGGTGGTAATCATCCGTCACAAACGCGAGATGGCCGGGCGAGACAGCGCCCGTCGAAATATCGAGCGCCAGCTTATCCATTTCCTGCGCGAGCCCGTAATGCTGCAGCAATAGGCTCTGCTCGGCCGGGCTCATGTCGTCATAGGTTTTGCCCGTCTGCTGTTCGATGGTGCGCGAAAGCGCGGGGTTGCTCGCCACCAGCACGCCGTAAACTTCTTCGCGGCTGACCACTTGCCCGCGCGCCACCTTGCGGCCCATGGTGAGGATGAGGTCATTCGCCGAGATGCGCTTCAACCCGGTGCCATAACCAATCGCGGCATCGAGCCCATCATGCAGGATGAGGCTCGAAATCGCGGAAACCGTCCCCATGCCGATAATCGCGGCGAGCGGTTTGAACATGCCGGTGAAGCTTGCTTCAGCGAGCTTATGGAACGTATCGCCCATGCCGAACGCACCAATCAATAGCACACTCACTAGGCTCGCAAACGCAGCCGTGCTCACTGTCATGATGGTGCTTTTGCGCTGGCGGTCGAGCGCTTGTTCGAGGATTGGGTTATCCTTCGCGGCTTCTTTGAGGTTCGCGCGCGTGACATTGGCGGGGGCGATACCGAGTTGCTTGGCGATATCGTTGCGGTAAACGTCGAGCATTTCTTCTTCGCGCAGGCCCTGCTTGTACAGCTCGCTGGCAATGGTGAGGGCAAGTCCACCCGCACCAATCACCACCGCCGGAATAATGGGCCCAATGCTGGTCGCCGCGCCCACACCCGCCGCGATAAATACCGCAAGCGAAAGAATGCCTTTGCCGAGGGCAAAAACTTTCAGCTGTTTCAGCGCATGCAGCAGATCGTCAAGCATGGTTCACCTAGAATTTCCTAGCTTAATTATAGGAAAATCAGCCGCCTACTTGTGTGAAGCTTTTATGACGTTTTAGGTGCCGAGCTGCGCCTTATATTCATGCACATGGCGCACGTAATTCTCGGCGGAAACGGGGATGAAGGCGGATTCCTCCGGCGTTAAATCCCGCATATATTTCGCGGGGTTACCGCCCCACATCTGGCCCTTTGGCACGCGTTTTTTGGGGGTGACCACCGCGCCCGCCGCCACAAACCCGCCCGTTTCCACCACCGCGAAATCGATGATCGTCGCGCCCATGCCGACAAAGCAATCATTC
The DNA here is from genome assembly GCA_048498255.1 of Pseudomonadota bacterium. Classification (GTDB taxonomy): domain Bacteria; phylum Pseudomonadota; class Alphaproteobacteria; order Rickettsiales; family UBA3002; genus QFOX01. The sequence continues at coordinate 17,538 of JBEHYI010000008.1, forward strand.
TCGAGCGTGCAAGCATGCAGTAGCACCTGATGGCCGATGGTAATGCCCGAACCAATGGTGGTCGGCCCGGTTTTGCGGGTGACATGGATGATCGTCCCATCCTGAATATTCGTGCGCGCACCGATGCGGATGCTGTTCACGTCCCCACGAATCACGCAGCCGAACCACACGCCCGTTTCCGCCCCGATATGCACATCGCCAATCACCACCGCGCCAGGCGCAATAAACGCATCCGGATGGATGGTGGGTAAGATACCGTTATACGGCAGAATTATCGCGCCTGGGTGCTGACTCATCGCATTTCCTATCCACAATTTGTTGCAGTGCAATATATATGCTATTGATTTTATTGGAAAATTAACTCAACTTCTGCTATGTAGCTGCACATGAGATATGTATGCACCTGCCTATTGGTCGTATTACTCGTTAGTGGATGTAGCGCCACGAAGTCCGATTCTCAAGCCCTCCTTGATCAAAATAATTGGTACATGAGCGCGATTGGCACAACCTCATGCCAATCGGTCATTACTATCGGGGGCGGGTTGAAGCGGGCTTGCTAGCGCTTACGGGAAAACGGCCGTAAGTTCGAGATTCGTGGTTTCAGGCAACCCGAACATGAGGTTCGCGTTCTGCAGCGCCTGGCCGGAAGCACCCTTCACCAGATTATCGATCACCGAGATGATGATGAGCTCGCCCGGCAAACGCCCCGCATGCACGCTCATGAAGCACTGGTTGGTACCGCGCACTTGATGCGTACTCACGCTTCCATTTTCCACCACCGTGACGAACGGCTCATTGGCATAACGCTGCTGCAAATGCGCGCGAATTTTTTCGATCGTAGTGCCGGGCGTCATCGCCGCATGAATGGTGCTGAGCATGCCGCGCGTAATGGGCACGAGATGCGGGGTGAAGGAGATGAGATTGGTCTCGCCGCTCGCACAGTTCAGCTCCTGCTCGATCTCCGCCATATGGCGATGTTTGCCGATGCCGTAAGCGGAGACGCCGCCATCGAGCTCGGTAAACAGCATCTCCTGCTTCGCACTGCGACCCGCACCGGAAATGCCTGAGAGCGAATCCGCACCGATGCTGTTGGGCATAACGAGCTTTACTTCAACGAGCGGCAACATCGGCAGCAGAATCGAGGTTGGGTAGCAACCCGGATTGGCAACGAGGCGCGCAACTTTGATTTTCTCGCGTGCAAATTCCGTGATGCCATAAACGGCTTCTTTTTGTAGCTCCATCGCACGGTGTGCGTGTCCATACCATTCAGCGTAGGCGGCGCCGTCATAGAGGCGGAAATCCGCCGAGAGATCGACAATGCGGGTATGATTCGGCAGGCTTGCGATAATCTCCTGTGTCGTGCCATGGGGCAGGCAGCAAAACACGAGTTCGATCTTGCTAAAATCCACATCCGTATGTTTGACAAGGGCAGGGAGGCCGCGCGTGCGCAGATGCGGGTACACTGCTTCCATCGGTTTGCCGGCTTGGCTATCGCCCGTCAGCGCAACGATTGTAAACGCCGGGTGGTTCTGCAGCAAACGTAGCAGCTCCGCACCGGTATAACCCGATGCACCGAGGATCGCCGTGTTGATCATTTTGCTCATAAAACCCCCTTAAAAGAAAAACCCCGAAACCGCCATCGCGATTCCGGGGTTTGGTATGTAGTGCCGGAAGCGAGCAGGGCGAGCCTGCCAAGAGCCAGCGAAGCTGCGCGAAGCGATCGCCAGTAGGCGATCTCGCGGAGCAACCAAATACTAGCGTTTGCTGAACTGGAAGCTACGGCGTGCTTTCGCGCGGCCGTATTTCTTACGTTCAACAACACGGCTATCGCGGGTCATGAAGCCCGACTTGCGCAGCACAGGGCGGAAGCTCGGATCATATTGGTCAAGCGCGCGGCTGATGCCGTGGCGCACTGCACCGGCTTGGCCCGAAAGCCCGCCGCCAGCAACGGTCACCGTCACATCGAACTTGCCTTCCGACTGCAGCACGGCAAACGGTTGGTTGATGATCATGCGCAGTACCGGACGTGCGAAATACGCCTCGAGCGTTTTGCCGTTCACGGTGATTTTGCCCGAACCGCGTTTGACCCAAACGCGTGCGGTAGCGTCTTTACGACGGCCGGTGCCATAAGCGCGGCCCGCTTTGTCGATGTTGGGTTTGCGAGCGTCGTTGATTTCAGTTTCTGCTGCCGTTGCCATATTTTATCCTATTAACGTGCGTTTTTTTCGTTCATGGCCGCGAAATCGACTTTCTTCGGCGATTGGCCAGCATGCGGGTGCTCAGCACCGGTGTAAACATGCAGGTTTTTATATTGCTTGCGCGCCAGCGGGCTGTCTTTGGGCAGCATGCGCTCGATCGCCATTTCCACCACGCGGTGCGGATGCTCGCCCGAGAGCACATGCTCCACCGAACGCTCCTTGATACCGCCGGCAAAACCGGTGTGGTAGTAATAAACCTTTTTACCGCGCTTACGGCCGGTCAGCTTCACTTTATCCGCATTGATGATCACGACATTGTCACCGCAATCCGCGTTCGGGGTGAAGGTCGGCTTATGCTTGCCGCGCAAAACTTTTGCGACATGGGAAGCAAGACGGCCCAGAACGATGCCCTCTGCATCGAACAGAACCCATTCTTTTTTAATATCTTTTGGCGTTGCCGCGTAGGTGGACATGACGTGCCCTTTTTGTTGGTGTTGTATCAGTAAGGGTGGGCTTTCTAGTGGGGGAAAGGGGGGTTGTCAACAAGGAATATTGGCCCCTAAGCCTCACCTTGGCATAACGCCCCGGGGCTGCCTCAATCGGCTTATAGCGGGCATTGCCGGGTTTACGCGCCTTCACCTTTTTCCCGGCGCGTTTGGATTGCCAGCTATGCCAATGTTCCCACCAGCTGCCGGGATGTTCCTTCGCGGTTTTGAGCCAGTCTTCGGCTTTCGGTGGCAGCTTGCTGTTGGTCCAATAGCAATATTTCTGCTTCGCGGGCGGGTTGACCACGCCGGCGATATGCCCCGAATCCGCAAGCGTAAACACCATTTCCCCATCATAGGTTTGGGTCGCGATATAGGCCGACATCCACGGCGCGATATGGTCTTCCTTGGTCGCGAGGATATAGCTCGGCGTGGTGATTTTGGTGAGGTTAATCGGCGTATCGAGCAATGTCAGCCCATTCGGTTTAATCAGCTGGTTCTTCTGATACATGTTGCGCAGGTAATAGGCATGCATGGTTGCAGGCATGCGCGTCGAATCCGCATTCCAGTACAGCAGATCGAACGGGAAGGGCTGTTTGCCAAGCAGGTAGTTATTCACCACAAAGCTCCAGATCAGATCATTCGCGCGCAGCATATTGAAGGTCGTCGCCATCTCGCTCGCATCGAGATACCCGCGCTCGCTCATGCGGTTTTCAAGCGCCTCGAGCTGCGTATCGTCGATGAACACGGAGATTTCTCCCGCCTGTTCGAAATCCACCAGCGTGGTGAGATAAGTGATCGACGCCACGCGCTTATCTTCCCCAATCGATTTCAAATACGACAGCGCGATGGAGGATAACGTGCCGCCCAAGCAATAGCCGATGATGGCGGTTTGTTTGCTGCCCGTCACCCGCTCGATCACATCAAGCGCGGCGAGTGGGCCTTCCTGCAAATAATCCTCGAAATTTTTGCGGCCGAGTTTCGCATCCGGATTCACCCACGACACGACGAATACGGTGTAGCCTTTTTCCGTCAGCCAATGGATGAAGCTGCGCTCGCCGGTGAGGTCGAAGATGTAATATTTGTTGATCCAGGCGGGGATGAGCAGCAGCGGCACTTCATACACCTGCGGCGTGATCGACTTATATTGAATCAGCTGCATCAAATCATTTTCGTAAATCACTTCGCCAGGCGTCGTCGCAATGTTGCGGCCCATTTCAAACGCGCTTTCATCCGTCATCGAAATGCGGAAATTCCCATCCCCGCGCTCGAGGTCGCTGAGCAAATTCTGCAAGCCCGAAACGATGCTCTCGCCATTCGTGTCGATCATCGTGCGCATCACCTCGGGGTTCGTCAGCGCGAAGTTGCTGGGCGAAGTCGCATCGATAAATTGGCGGGTGAAGAAGCTCAATTTCTGGCGCTCATGCTCGCTTAAGCCATCGAGGTTATTCACCATATCCGAAAGCCAACGCGAGTTGACGAGATAGGATTGCTTGATGAAATCATACACCGCGCTGCTCGTCCAAGTCGGGTCGGCAAAGCGGCGGTCCTTGCTTGCAGCTGCTACAAACGGCTCCTGCTGACGGCCGAGCAATTTCCCCGTCCACCATTGCCATAATTTCAGGTGATCATTCACCAATTCCATCTGCGCTTTGGCGAGCTGCTCCGGGTTCACCGTCACATTGCGCATCAGCTGCAGCATCGATTCCGCCATGCTCGCCGGGTCGCTATGGCCCATGGTCACGGGTCGCGCCAGTTGCTGCGAAAGCGTCGCCTGCACAATGCGCTGCCAGGTGTCGCTCGCCTTCGCCATATTCTCGGCAAATGCGTTGGCGTCGATAGGTTGTTCCGGGTGCGAGGTCTTGGTTTTTTTCGATTCTTTTGTCATGCCGCGCTTCCTAACGGATAAACGTTTGAGATGCAATCTGTGGATTATCGCTTGGGGGACTAGACAAATAGAAGCGGCGGCGATAACGTGCTAAAAAATTAAAGAATAAAACCACTCAGCATCGCCAGGCTTTATGAAATTCTCCCGCATTCTAGCACTTGCTTGCGCCGCGACGCTTAGCGGCTGCGCGTATATCATTCCGCCGGATAATAATGCCCCGCGCAACAATACGGTCGTCGGCGCGCCGCATCGCCCGCAGCTCAATAATAATGTCGGCCCGGCATCGGCGCCCAGCAGCAGCCTCAATGCTTTGCCGCAGCCGGTCGCGATGAACCAGCCCGCACTGCCGCCGGTAGATGCGGCGACCCAAGCCCAGGCCGAGCAGGAAATGGCCATGAATCCGGCCCCCGCCGCGCCGGGTGCGAACGAACGCCATGTGCCGGTCGAGAATGCGCAATTCCAGGTCGCTGGAAATTATCCCGCGCTCAACAGCGTGCCGCCACGCCCGGCAATGGGCGGGCCAAACAGTACCCGTGAACGGCTCGATGATGTGCAGACGAACCTGATCGAAGAGCGCAGCAACGCCATCACCACCAAGGAAAATCTGGCGAAGGATGCCGCGGCGGAACCTTCCATGCTGTCGGATTTACCGAAAACGGATGCGGTTGTGCCTGCGAATGATCCGGTGAAAATCACGCCGATTCCTGCAGAAAAACCTGCAGCATCCGCGCCAGAACCAAAGCCAGTGGCAAAAGCCGCACCGCAAGTATCGACCGAGCCGGTGGTGGAAATGAAGCCGGTGAAAGTCGCCGCGCCGCGCGTCATCACGCCTGCGCCGCAGCCGACTGTTACCGCATCTTCTTCGGAATTCCTGCCGCCATCGCCCACTTTCGCACCGCCCGCACCGCGTAACGGTGTGGTGATTAAACCCGTCGCGGCCGCCAAAGCAGAACCCTTGATGCCGGTGGCTACCCAGGCGGCGATGCCCGCGCCCGTCACCGTGCGTGAAGTGCCAGTCCCCGCTGCCGTCGCCTATACCCCAGCGCCTGCACCTGCCGCAGCACCTGTAGCCATCGCCACGAACAAAGGCCCCACTATCCGCAAAGGTGACTTCGACCCGCTCGCCGCAGCCGATAACGCACCGCTTGCAGCCCCTGCCACCGCGGTGGCTAGCGGGGCCAAGGCTGCTTATGTCAGCAGCAGCTACCTGGCCCCATCGCGTTACGCTGACCGCCGCTACTAATCAGCCGTTATCACCGCGGCACGCCCGCATCCATAAGTTGACAGCGGGCGCGCTGCCAACTTAGAGTGCACCGCATCATGGAAGAATTTTACCGCATTAGCCGTCTCCCACCTTACGTCTTCGCTGAGGTGAATAAAATCAAAGCCGCCCACCGCGCGTCGGGCCGCGACATTATCGATCTTGGTATGGGCAACCCCGATACCGCGCCGCCCAAGCACGTGATCGAGAAACTGCGCGAGGTGGCGCTCGACCCCACCGCGCATGGTTACTCCGTCAGCCGCGGCATTAACGGCCTGCGCAAGGCGCAAGCGGGCTACTACAAGCGCCGCTTCAATGTCGATCTCGATCCGGATTCGGAGATTATCACGACGATCGGCAGCAAAGAGGGCTTGGCGAATTTCGTGCAAGCCATCACCGCGCCGGGGGATGTGATCGTCACCGCCAACCCGTGCTACCCGATCCATGCCTATGGCCCAGTCATCAGCGGCGCAACGGTGCGTTATTTGCCCATGACCGAAGGCGCGGATTTCTTCGAGCTGCTCGAGCGCGCGTTTAAAAACCAAACGCCAAAACCGATTGCGGTCATCGTCAATTACCCTGGCAACCCCACGGCGGAAGTGGTCGATCTCGCGTTTTACGAGCGCCTGGTCGAAATGTGCAAAACCTACGGCGTCTATATCATCTCCGATCTCGCCTATTGCGAAATTTATTTCGATGGCAACCCGCCGCCTTCCATCCTCGAAGTGCCCGGTGCGAAGGATATCGCGATCGAGTTCACCTCGCTCTCCAAAACCTATTCCATGGCCGGGTGGCGCGTCGGGTTTGCCGCGGGTAACAAGCGCCTCATCCATGCGCTCACCCGCATCAAATCGTATCTCGATTACGGCACGTTCACGCCGATCCAAGCTGCGGCGACGACCGCCATCAACGGCCCGCAGGAATATGTCGACGATATGCGCGCGCTTTACAAAGAGCGCCGCGATGTGCTGATCAAAGGCCTGCACGAAGCGGGATGGATGGTGCCAAGCCCAGCCGCCTCCATGTTCATCTGGGCCCCGCTACCGGAAGCATATAAGGAGCTTGGCTCCTTCGAATTCTCCAAACTTCTTTTGGATCAAGCCGAGGTCGCCATCGCGCCCGGCATCGGTTTCGGGGAATATGGTGATGGGCATGTGCGCATCGCCCTTGTCGAAAACAAGCAGCGCCTGCGCCAAGCCGTGCGCAACATCAAAGCGTTTTTGGCAAAAGACCCAGAAGTGCTGAAACGCGAATTGCGCGAGGCGGCATAATGGCAAACCCACTTCGCATCGCCATCGCAGGCCTGGGCACCGTGGGTGCGGGAACGCTCGAAATTCTGCAACAAAATGCTGCACTGATTGCTGCACGCACAGGCCGCAGCATTTTGGTCACCGCCGTCAGCATGCGCGACCCGAAAAAGCAGCGTGACGCGAAGCTCGATGGCATCCGCATCGAGGTCGATGCGCGTGCCTTCGCCACTGCGGCGGATATCGATCTCATCGTCGAATCCATCGGCGGGGATGAAGGCATCGCGCGTGAGCTCGTGACCGCTTCATTGCAAAACAAAAAACATGTGGTGACGGCCAATAAAGCCCTCATCGCGAAGCACGGTTTTGCCCTCGCACAACTCGCCGAAAGCCAAGGCGTTGTGCTCGCGTTCGAAGCGGCAGTGGCGGGTGGTATCCCCATCATCGGTGCATTGCGCAGCGGGCTATCGGGCAACAAAATCCTGCGCCTCGCAGGCATTCTGAACGGCACCTGCAACTACATCCTCACCACCATGCAGCGTGAACAACGCGACTTCGCCGAAGTGCTCGCCGATGCGCAGAAACTCGGTTACGCCGAAGCCGATCCGAGCTTCGATATCGACGGCATCGACACCGCGCATAAAGTCGCAATTTTGACCAGCCTCGCGTTCGGCACCAAGCCCGATGTTGCGAGCATGCATATCGAAGGCATACGCCGCATTTCGCTCGCCGATATCGATTATGCCGCAAGCTTCGGCTACCGCATCAAACTGCTCGGCATCGCGACGATGGAAGGCGGCAAATTGCTGCAGCGTGTGCATCCATGTTTGGTTGCAGCAAATTCACCGCTCGGCGTCATCGATGGCCCGTTCAACGCCGTGCAGGTCGAGGGCGATGCGGTCGGCCGCGTCGTGTTTGAGGGCCGCGGGGCAGGGGCCAAACCCACCGGTTCCGCGATCGTTGCCGATATCATGGCCATTGCCCGCGGCGATACATTCCCGGCCTTCACCGTCGCGAGCAGCGCACTTACGGAAGCCGCGCCCGCACCGCTCGATGCGCATCAGGGCTGCTACTACTTACGCCTTTCCCTCAAGGACGAACCGGGCGTGCTCGCTGAATTCACCCGCGCCTTCGCGGCGGCTGCGACCGATCACGCCGCCCGCCTGGCGGA
>JBEHYI010000009.1:0-25742 GCA_048498255.1 Pseudomonadota bacterium
AAGCGATGCAGCCAAACGCCCAAGAGCGTTTGGGCATCGCTAACTCGGGAATGACAAGCCTGGAGTGTCATGCCGCGACCCCTTTACTCGTCGAATATTCGAAATGGTACGCCGTGCCGGGGAAGACGATTTCGCGGATGGCGTGGGCGGCGTGCGCGGCTTCGGCGAATCCGCAGAGGATGAGTTTCAGCTTGTGCTCGTAGGTTGCGATATCGCCGATGGCGAAGATGCCCGCGACATTCGTTTCCATGGTGCCGCGATCGACGGTGATATGGTTCATGTCAAGATTCAAGCCCCAGTTCGCAATCGGCCCGAGCTCCATGGAGAGGCCGAAGAAGGCGAGGAGATGTTGCGCGGGTAAATCGCGCATGGTGCCATCCATTTGTTTGACGGTGACGCCGGTGAGTTTTTTGCCATCGCCTTGCAAGGCTTCCAGCTGATAGGGCACGACGAGTTCAACGTTGCCGTCTTTCGCGAGGGCCTGCATCTTATCGACCATATCCGGCGCGGCACGGAATTTATCGCGGCGGTGGACGACGTAGATTTTCTTTGCGAGTTCAGCGAGGGAGACCGCCCAATCGACCGCGGAATCACCACCACCGGCGATGACGATTTCGGCGTCGCGGAAATCTTCGCGGCGGGCGACCATGTAATGCACGCTCGTGTCTTCGTATTTTTCGAGGTCAGCGAGCGGTGGGCGGTTGGGGCCAAACGCGCCGCAGCCTGCAGCAATGAGAATCGCTTTGGCTTCGATCTTCGTGCCCTTATTGGTTGCGAGGTTCCAGATGCCGGATGCAAGTTTTTCGCAACTGACGACCTGCTCACCCAGCACATATTGCGGTGCGAAAGGCGCGGCTTGTTTTTCGAGCTGGGCGATGAGATCCGCCCCGGCGATGCTCGGGAAAGCGGGGATGTCGTAGATCGGTTTTTCGGGGTAAAGCGCCGTGCATTGGCCGCCGACCGCGGGCAGCGTATCAATTACACAGCATTTTATCTTTAACATGCCGAGCTCGAAAATCGCGAACAGGCCGACGGGCCCGGCGCCGATAATCGCCACATCCGTAGAAATCGTCTTGTTGCTCTGCATCATGGTCATTTGACGTTCTCGCTTAAAACAGCGATACTGCGGTGACAACAAAAAACTGCGCTTGAAACCACGGAAAGCAAGAAAAACAGCACCATAAGGGCCGTCGCATGAGTTTTCAGCAGTATCCGTGGGAAAAAACCTATCCGCCAGGCGTACATTGGCACGAAAGTTTCCACGGCAAGCCGCTCTTCTATTTGCTCGATGAGGCGGTGCGGCGCTGGCCGAATAACACGGCGCTCGATTTCTTCGGCAAAACCTACAGCTATGCGAAACTTGGCGAGATGGTGAACCGCATCGCGGCGGGCATGCAGGCGATGGGGGTGACGCGCGGCACACGCGTCGGGCTCTTCATGCCCAACTGCCCGCAATATGTGATGTGCTATTACGCGATTTTGAAATGCGGTGGCACGGTGGTGAATTACAACCCGCTTTATTCCGGGCATGAGATTGAGCATCAGCTGAAAGATGCGCGCACGGAAATTATGGTGACGGTGAATCTGCGCACGACGTATGACAAGCTCGTGCCGTTTATTGGCCGCAGCAGCATGCGCAAAATTGTCGTGTGCAATTTCGCGGAAGCGATGCCGATGACCAAGCGCGCGCTGTTCACGGCGGCAAAGGCGAAGGATATTGCGCACCCGCCACATGACAGCAACCATATCACGCTCAACGAGCTGCTCGATTACGACCCGATTTCAGTGCCTGCGAATATCATGCCCGATACGCAGCTGGCGGTGCTGCAATATACTGGTGGCACGACGGGTGTGCCGAAAGCGGCGATGCTGTCGCACAGTAATTTGTATGCGAACACGCTGCAATGCAGTGAATGGATGGTGGGGTTGAAACCGGGCGAGGAGACGATGCTTGCGGTGATTCCGTTTTTCCATGTGTTCGCGATGACGGTGGCGCTGAACCTTGCGATTGCGAATGGGATGACGATTATCATCCACCCGAAATTCGACCTCAAACATGTGCTTGCGGATATCGATGCGAAGAAGCCGACCTTGATGCCGGGTGTGAGCACACTGTACGCGACGATCAATAATGCGCGGAATTTGGAGAAATACGATCTCACCAGCATTAAATATTGCATCTCGGGCGGTGGTCCGCTGCCGATTGAGGTGAAGTTGAAGTTCGAGAAAATCACCGGCTGTGTGTTGGTGGAGGGGTATGGCCTCACCGAAAGCTCGCCGGTGACGCATTGCAATCCGCTGGTGGGCACCAACAAAACCGGCTCGATCGGCCTGCCGCTGCCGGGCACGCTCGTCGAGGTAATCGACAAGGATGACCGCGTGACGCCGCTCAAAACCGGCGAGATCGGCGAGATTTGCATCAGCGGGCCGCAGGTGATGCTGGGATACCTCAACCGCGAGGATGAATCGGCGAATGTGCTGCGCAACGGGCGCCTCCATACCGGCGATTTGGGCTATATGGATGCGGACGGGTATTTCTTCATTGTCGACCGGTTGAAGGAGATGATTATTGTCGGCGGGTATAATGTCTATCCGCGCAATGTGGAGGAGGAGATTTACGCGCACCCATCGGTCGCCGAATGTGCGGTGGTGGGGCTGACGCACGCCACGCGCGGGCAGATGATCAAGGCGTATATTGTGCTGAAACCCGGCTGCGCGCTGGATGAGGCGGGGCTCAAAACCCACCTCAAGCCGCGCATCACCGCCTACGCGTTGCCGCATGCGGTGGAGTTCCGCGAGAGCTTACCGAAAAGTGCGGTCGGCAAGATCCTCAAGAAGGAACTGGTGGCCGAGGAAAAGGCGAAGGGTTAGAACATCGCCTTGAGCTTGGCGCCCACCTGCAACCGTACGTTTTTCGGTTCGATACCGCTAATGCTGCCATTTTGATCCGTTTCCGAATCCGGCACGTTCCAGTAGCGCATGAAGGGCCCGAACTGCCAGCCTTGGCCTTGTTCGTTGAGCTGGCCCATCATGAATTCGCCGCGCAGGTTGATACCGGCATTCTGACGGTTATTTAATTCCTCGTAGCCGAGATTCTGCAGGCGGGTTTCGACATTGCCGTAAAGCATCGGCGCGATTTCGACATTCGGCGCGAAGTCGAGGCCGTAAGCCTTGAACTCATACGTGAAGCCGATAGGCAAATAGATTTGGAAAATGCGGCGCTCATACGCGCCAAGCCCGAGGCTCGTCACCTCGCCTTTGGATTGGTCGAGGTAGTAATGCGCCATGAGCCCGGTATAGGCTTTCACGCGGCGATCTTTCTCAACGATGATGTTGCCGCCGGTGAGCAGGCGGGTTTCGAATTCCCATTGCGGAATATCCTTAATGCTGCCCGAACTGGACTTATAATTGTCGCGGCCGTAGGAAACGCGCTGCTCGAACCCGGCAAAATAACGCGGGTTGAAATAATGTTCGTAGCCGAAATCGACCGCGCCGTAATAGGCGTTTTCGCCGAGGTCGGGGAAGGTGTCGGGCTCTTCGTAACGGTCGTAAAATGCTTCCACGCCAAACGAGAAACGGTTTGCTTGGTAGGTAGCCTCATCATTATAAGCCGACGCTAAATAGCCCTGCGATGCAGGGGCAGAAGCGGCATAAATGTTCGCTGGTCGTGGTGTGTAAACCGGCTGCAGTGGCCGTTCGGCAACGAATTGTTCTGCTGGAATTTGGCGCGGCGCAAGCGGGCGGATGACGACCGGCTCGGCGACCGGAGCTGCTGCTATTTGTGCAACGGGTGGCGGTGGGGCAATGATCTGTGGAGCCGGGGCTGGCGCAGTGACAACCGCCTGCGGCACGGGGCTGGTGATGCGGTTGACCGGGTTGTAATAGCGCGTGGGAACAATGCTCGCCGGCAAGGTGGCGCGGCGCGTGGGCTGATAGCTCGAGGCGCGGGCCGGTTCGGCCCCCTCATTCGGGTTGAAGGCGTGGGCGGGGCTGCTCAACCCGGCGAGACAGGTGCTGGCGATGAGTACGGAAAGCGTGGTGCGCGGTAACCGCATAAATCCCCCGATGCTGCGATGTTTAAGAGAGGTTAACTATAAATAAATGCTTTGCAAGCGAAGGCGTGTGGCGTATGGCAGACGCATCAACAAACTTAAGGATTGTGTCATGGGTGCATCGGCGAAAACGGCTTCGAATTTCAGCGATTATAAAGTGGCGGATATTGGCCTTGCGGCGTGGGGCCGTAAGGAAATCACCATGGCGGAAATCGAGATGCCGGGGCTGATGTCCTTGCGCGAAGAATATAAGGGCAAAGCGCCGCTGAAGGGGGCGCGGATTGTCGGCTGCTTGCACATGACGATTCAGACGGCGGTGCTGATTGAAACCCTCGTGGATCTCGGTGCGGAAGTGCGTTGGAGCAGCTGCAATATCTTCAGCACGCAGGACCAAGCGGCGGCGGCGATTGCGGCGGCGGGCATTCCCGTGTTCGCCTGGAAGGGTGAGACGGAAGAAGAATATGAATGGTGCATCGAGCAGACGCTGCGCGGGCCGAATGGCTGGACGCCGAACATGATCCTCGATGATGGCGGCGACGTGACACTCATCATGCATAACAAATACCCCGAGTTGCTGAAAGATGTGCGCGGCGTGTCGGAAGAGACGACGACCGGTGTGCAGCGCCTGCTAGAGATGGAGCGTGACGGCAAATTGCTGATCCCGGCGTTCAATGTGAATGATTCGGTGACGAAGTCGAAATTCGATAATCTCTATGGCTGCCGCGAGTCGCTGCTCGATGGGATCAAGCAAGCGACCAACGTGATGATTGCGGGCAAAGTTGCCGTCGTTGCTGGTTATGGCGATGTGGGCAAAGGCTGTGCCGCAGCGCTGCGTGGCATGGGCGCGAAGGTGGTGGTCACCGAGATCGACCCGATCTGCGCGCTGCAGGCGGCGATGGAAGGTTACACGGTGGATACGATGGAAGAGTTTGCCAAAACCGCGGATATTTTCGTGACGACGACGGGCAACAAAGACATCATCACGCTCGAGCATATGCGCGCGATGAAGGACCGCGCGATTGTGTGCAATATCGGCCATTTCGATACCGAGATTCAGGTGGCGTCATTGCGCAACATGAAGTGGCACAACGTGAAGCCGCAGGTGGATGAGGTGGAATTCCCCGATGGCAAGCGCATCATTCTGCTCGCGGAAGGGCGTCTGGTGAATCTTGGTTGCGCGAATGGCCATCCGAGCTTTGTGATGTCATCCAGCTTCACTAACCAGGTGCTCGCGCAAATCGAGCTGTGGTTGAACCATAAAAACTACGGCAAAAAAGTATATGTGCTGCCGAAACATCTCGATGAGAAAGTGGCGAAGCTGCACTTGAAAAAAATCGGTGCGAAGCTGACGACGCTGAGCAAAGACCAGGCCGACTATCTCGGCGTGAGCGTGACAGGGCCGTTCAAAAAGGACTGGTACCGCTACTAGGCGCGTTAAATTTAATGACATGGCGCTGTTTTATGGCATCCTAGCCTTGGATTAGGATGGTTATGCTGCGCTTGTTCAGGAATAAACCGGTTGTTGCTGCCGAGACTGCCCCGACCGCTCCGTCGGCGGCGGAGCTGCAGTTGTCGCGCCTCGAGGCTGAAAATACCCGCCTCAAATCCGAGGCGCGGCGCTATGCGAATATCATCAATAGCTCGATCAACCCGATCTGGCAGCGCGACCTGAATTTGAGCATCGTTTATTGCAACCTTGCCTTTACGGAAGTGGCGGAAGAAACCTCCGAGCAGGTGCTGGCGGTCGGGGATATGGAGCTTTATCGTGGCCACCGGGCGCTGGCCGAAAAGGCGCTCGAGACGGGCAAGGAGCAATTCGAGCGGCGGCATATTATTGTCGGCGGTGAGCGGCGGCTCTACATGATTCGCGAGCTCCCCATCAAGGGCGAGGGCGTGATTGGCTACGCGACGCATATCAGTGAGCTTGAGGCGGCGCAGGAGGAGATTCAACGGCATGTTTCCGCGCTGCGCGATTTGCTTGAGAGCAGCACTTCGGCGATGGCGATTTACGGGCGCGACAGCAAGCTGAAATTCTACAATTTCGCCTTTGTTAATTTATGGAAAATGGATGAGGCATGGCTCGACACCGAACCGAGCTACGGCGATGTGCTCGAGGTGATGCGCGAGAAACGCAAACTGCCGGAGCAGGCGAATTTCAAGGCGTTCAAGCAAGCGCAGACGAAACTTTTTACGACGCTGATCGAGCCGAGCGAGGAATTTTTCTATTTGCCGGATGGCAAAACCCTGCGCGTGATTGCGATTCCGCATGCGCTCGGTGGTATTCTGTTTGCGTATGAGGATGTGACGGACCGCTTGGCGCTCGAGCGCAGCTACAACACGCTGATTGCCGTGCAGCGTGAAACGCTCGATAATTTGCATGAGGGGATTGCGGTGTTTGCGGAAACGGGGCGCCTGACTTTGTGCAACCCGACCTTCCGCAATTTGTGGAAAATCGACCCGGATTTCACCGGTAGCGAACCACATATCCGCGATGTGTTCGCGCGCGCACGGCATTATTTTAAAACGGATGATTGGCCGAAATATCTCGAGAGCTTGGTCGCAAGGTTTCAGCAGCGTCAGCAGCTTTCGCTGCGGTTCGATCGTGCAGATGGCTCGGTGATCGATTGCTCCGCCGTGCCGTTGCCGGATGGGGCGACGTTGCTCAGCTTCATCGATGTGACGGATTCGACCTTGGTCGAGCGCTCGCTGCGGGACCGCGCGCAGGCGCTCGAGACGGCGGATCGGATGAAGACAGAATTCCTCGCCAATATGAGTTACGAATTGCGCTCGCCACTCACTTCCATCTCCGGTTTCTCGGAAATGCTCGCCCGCGAATATGCCGGGCCGCTCACCGATTCGCAGAAGGATTATGTCGGCGGGATTTACCAATCGGCGCAGCATTTGGCGGCGTTGATCGGCGATATTATCGACCTCGCGACGATCGAGGCGGGGTATTTGAAGCTTGAGGTGAAAGAGTTCGACGTGCGCCATTGCATCGGCATCGCCATGGGCATGATGACCGAGCAGTTGCGCTTCCAGGGCCTTAACACCCAGATCGAGGTGGCGGAGGATGTGACCACCATGCGGCTCGATGGGATTCGCTTCAAGCAGGTGCTCATGCATCTGGTTGCCAATGCGCTGAAAGTGTCGAAGGCGAAGGGCGTCATCACCATTCGCATCCGCAAGGGCGAGGCGCCTGCGGATGGCATTGTGCTGAGCGTAACCGACGAAGGGCCCGCGCTCGATGAGCAACGCCGCGCGCATTTGTTCGATCCGTTTTTCCGCAGCACGGGCGGCCAGCGCGCGGAGGCGGCGCTGTCGCTCACCCTCGTCAAACGCTTTGTGGAGCTGCATGGCGGGCAGGTCAGCGTCGATTCCGGCGAGGAATTGGGGACGACGATTACCTGTACTTTCCCTGAGCCGGCGGCTTCGCTTTAAGCCCATTTGCCGCGGAATTTGGTTGAAACCGGGCGGTTGAGCCGTTAGTAAGCCGCTATGAGCACCACCTACATCCTCACTTTGTCCTGCCATGACGTGCGCGGTATTGTCGCGAGCGTCACCGGGTTTTTGGCTAAGCATGACGGGTTTATTCTCGAATCGACGCAGTTCGGCGATCCTTCGACCGCGCGGTTTTTCATGCGCGTGCAGTTTTCGAGCGGCGCGGCGACACTGGGGCATGCGGCACTGAAGGCAGCGTTCGAGCAAGAGGTGGCCAAGCCGTTTGCGATGGAGTGGGCACTTGACGATGCGAGTGTGAAAGCGCGCGTGCTGATTTTGGTATCGAAGCAGCTGCACTGCTTGAATGATTTGCTGCACCGCTACCGCACGGGTCAGCTCGCGATGGAAATTCCGGCGGTGATTAGTAACCATGAAGATGCGCGCGCGATTGTGGAGTGGCACGGGATTGCGTTCCATCACCTGCCGATTGAAAACGGTGACAAGGCCGCGCAGGAGCAGAAGATCCGCGCGCTGGTGGATGCGGAGAAAATCGATGTCGTGGTACTTGCGCGCTATATGCAGATTTTAAGCCCCGAGCTTTCGGCCTATTTGCGCGGGCGGGCGATCAATATCCACCATTCCTTCCTGCCGAGCTTCAAGGGCGCGAAGCCCTACCATCAGGCGCATGAGCGTGGGGTGAAGCTGATTGGTGCGACGGCGCATTATGTGACGGATGCGCTGGATGAAGGTCCGATCATCGACCAGGAAGTGACGCGTGTCGACCATTCCTATTCGCCGGAAGCGCTGACGCTAATGGGCCAGGATATCGAGGCGCAGGTGTTGACGCGTTCGCTGAAATATCAGCTCGAGCATCGGGTGTTGCTGAACGGCACGAAAACGGTGGTGTTTCGGTAATTTTTCGGGCATTAATGGATCTTAACTATTTTCCCGAATGCCATGGCTGATAAGAAACCTCGTCCCCCAGAAGCGTCGCCCTTTATGCTCAAGAACGACGTGGGCGATGTGCATGTGGCCGATACATTGCTGACAAACCGCAGCTACCAGCGCGCGTGGGATCTTTACCAAAAGCAAAATGTTGCAACAAGTTGGATGGCAAAAGTTGACATCAACCTCAAGCATAAGACGCTGGATCGCGCCTACATCCATGAATTTATGCGCAGCTTCGCTCCAGAAACCTACGTGATTCACTATTATGTTGTGGATGAGAAAACTCCGCAGGTGCCTTTCGCGCTGGGGAATGCATTTAGCAATCAACGTGAAGATATTGTAACCGAGCAGTTGCGCGGCAAAATTGTTCAGCAGGATGTGCCCTATGCGCGCACTGCCAACCCGATCGGTTCGGTGAATAATAACATGTCCATCGCGATTCAGCGATCGATCGAGACAATTGAATCGCAATTGCCAGGCCGGTTTCGTTTCGAGCGAACGCAGGACCTTGCTCAGGCGGATATCACTTTTGCGTCCGTACCTAAAATGGGTAAACGGGGTGCTGAGCAGAACGCTGTTAGTATTATCCAGACCGGTGGTGTTTTATTGAATGCAGCTTTGTTTAAAGGCGAGCTAACTGACAATATGCAAATATCTGTGCTGCATGATTTATTGCATGTGCTCGCGCTTGAGCATGCGCATGATTTCTTGAAAGGTCCTGGAGCACCTTCGACGGATAAGGCGACGTTCTTTCACACCAGCATGACCTATCGCGACAATGATCTGCGCGGAAGAGGATTGAATGAAGGTGGTGGCTATCGCTATCCCATTTCGTTGATGCCAGCGGATTTGGAAGCGCTCGTGCGGCTTTACCCAATTGCCAGTGATCGCCACGACAAGCCACAGATCGGTAAGGCAGCGCATGTGGTCGATAGTGGCGTCACGATCAGTCATTCTCTGAATAATAAATTGGTGCGCGAAGCAGTGATGTTGCCGGATAAACCAGGTCTTGTTTTTCAGCCGATGTATGACACGAAGCTCGATATGATTAGCATTCCCGCTGGTACAGATGTGACATTGAGCCCAGGTCCGGATGGTAGTACGGTTTTATTCGTAGAGGGGCGTTCAGTGCTTTTGCCAATCGTGCTGGAAGCAACAGATATGCGAGATGATCAACTTTCTGCGAATCATAAACAGGTACCGCGTCATACAACGCCGCCCTTACGTGGATCATTGAAACGCTAAATTGTATAGAACCAGCTATACAGCGCGTTATCGACAAAATGCAGAATCAGCACGAGGAGAATAGGCGAGATGTCGATCCCGCCGAGGTCTGGCAGGAATTTACTGGTGAGGTTGCGAATGCGCGAAAGCATCGGTTCGAGCAGGCGGCCAAGGGTGCTATAGATCCGATTGACGATGGGGCTGTAACGGTTCACAATATCGAAATGGATGAGCAATCCGAGCACGATCCAAACCATCAGCGCGAAGTTAATTAGGAAAATAACGTTACTTATCAAGTTGATGAACGGATTGAGCATTGTCTATTTTCCTGTTGAAAAATGGATTGTATAAGCTTATACTGTAATCGTGGAAATGGGGCAAGCGCCGCTTTCACCAGTGCTCATGAAGAAGTGCTGAATACGACAACAAACGTTTAGAAGGTAATCTAAACGAGGAGTGACTACCATGACGGTCTCGACGATTGCATCAATTGCAGCGAGTATCACACGCACCACTGGCAGCGATTCTGCCAAGGGCAATGCTGCGCTGACAAATATTCTGGCGGCATCCGCCAAACGTACACCCCTTACCACGGATACGAGCCCGGCGGGCGCGGCGATCTCGCTGCAGAACCAAGTGGCACAATTCCGCGTGGCTTCGCAGGATGTCGCGCAGGCGGGCACAGCACTTGCCACTGCATCGCTCGGTTCCAGTGAAATCAGCCGCAACATTGCACGCCTTCAGGATATTGCGGCGCGCGCTGCATCGGGCGGCATTAGCGCGGCAGAACGTGCGCAGCTGAACGGTGAATTCCAGGCCATCCGCGCGCGGCTCGACGCGATTGCGAGCCAAAGCAATTTCACCGGTTCCGATCTTTCGGCCAATGGTGCTGCCCAACCGGGTGAGCAACAACCGGCGCCGACATTGGTACGTCTGGATGAAAAAACGCTCTTCAAAGGTGCGACGCTCGATGTGACCACGCAGGAAAATGCGCAAGTCGCTTCGGAAGCGCTGGCGCAAGCGAACGATACTACGAACCAGCAAATTGCGGCTATCCAGCAATTGCAGGAAGGGCTCGAGCAAGTGGCGAACAGCCTGCAAATCGCGATTCAGAACCGCGAGGCAGCGAATTCGACCTTGGATGAATCCGATTTCGCGCCGCAAGTGCTGGCGGCGAATGGCGAAGCGCCGCAACGCGAGGTGGAAGCACCGGCGGTACAGACCAACAAATTACCCTCCAGCCTGTTACAGCTACTGAGCGAATAGTTCCACTTGGACGGGACTTAAAAAGCCGGGTGAAATTCACCCGGCTTTTTTGTTATGCGTTTCAAGATCCCGGGCGAACCCGGGATCGTATACAGTGGGCCTTACTTGCGCTTATCCACCCCAATAAACTTACGCGGTTCGGAACCGATGAAGAGCTGACGCGGACGGCCGATTTTCATCGACGGATCCTCGATCATCTCTTTCCATTGCGCGACCCAACCGGCGGTGCGGGCGACCGCGAACAGCACGGTGAAGAGCGCGGTTGGAATGCCCAGTGCGCGGTAGATGATGCCTGAGTAGAAATCTACGTTCGGGTACAATTTGCGCTCCACGAAATACTCGTCGTTTAAGGCGATTTTCTCGAGTTCCATCGCGATTTTGAGCAATGGCTCATCCTGCTGGCCAAGCTCGCTGAGCACTTCATGGCAGGATTTACGCAGCACCGCCGCGCGCGGATCGTAGTTTTTGTAGACGCGGTGGCCGAAGCCCATCAGGCGGAAGGAATCGTTCTTATCCTTCGCGCGTTTGATGAAATGCGGAATATTTTTCACATCGCCGATTTCGGTGAGCTGCTGGATCACGGCTTCGTTTGCACCGCCATGTGCTGGGCCCCAGAGGGACGCAATACCAGCTCCGATGCAGGCAAATGGGTTCGCGCCCGACGAACCGGCAAGGCGCACGGTCGAGGTCGAGGCGTTCTGCTCGTGGTCGGCATGGAGGATGAAGATTTTCTCCATCGCATCCGCAATCACCGGGTTCACTTTATACGGTTCGCACGGGGTCGCGAACATCATCTGCATGAAGTTTTCGCAGAAGCCGAGTTCGTTGTTCGGATAGATGAACGGCTGGCCGATCGAATATTTGTAGCACATCGCAGCAAGCGTCGGCATTTTCGCGATCATGCGCATCATGGCGAGTTCGCGCTCTGCCGGATCGTGGATGTTCAGCGAATCATGGTAAAACGCGCTAAGCGACGCGACCGCGCCGACCATGATCGCCATCGGGTGTGCGCGACGCGGAAAACCGCGATAGAGGAAATGCAGCTGCTCATGCACCATGGTGTGGCGGTTGATGGTATGCTCGAACCATTGTTTTTGGCCCGCGTTTGGCAGGTTGCCGTAATTGAGCAGATACGCGGTTTCGAGGAAGTTCGATTTGCTGGCAAGGTCCGCAATGTCGTAGCCGCGGTAGCGCAGGATGCCCTTATCGCCATCGATATAGGTGATTTCCGAGTCGCAGCTCGCGGTGGAGAGGAAGCCCGGATCGAACGTGAAATGGCCGGTCGATGCATAGAGCTTTGAAATATCGATGACGTTCGCGCCCTCGACTGCTTTGTAGATCGGGAACTCGACGGGCGCTGCGCCTTGCACCGAAAGCTGTGCAGAACCGACGCGCTTAAAGCGGCTCGACTGCTCTTTACGTGCGGCTTGCAGTTTCGCCGGGCGCAGCGGTGCGCCGCCGACGCGGGCTTTTTTGGTGATTTTTGCGGCCTTTTTCTTGGCAGGCTTTGCTTTGCTTTTCGATTTCACTGCGGCTTTAGCCATTGAGTTCTCCTGTGCGAGGCGCTTGGGTGCGTTAAGTGCACCAAGGCTAAGCGCGCGCGATTTCGCCTGTCAACGCGTTCAGCTGCGCTTGTGCGGTTTGGCCGGTTTCTTTTTGCTACTGTGGCAGTTCTTCACCAGTGCGAGCGCTTTATGGTCGACTTTGGAGAGGGGAAGTGCAGCGATTTCCTCCGCGCTGTACCAATCGGCGCTGTTGGTTTTGGCGGGCGTGCGCTCGCGCATGACGGTGCCGATCAGTTTGAAATGCGAGTAGATATGGGTGACCTGGCCGAGCAGTTCCCATTCCTTTTTGGCGGGGCTAGTGAGTTGCGGGAAGCCGTAGAGCCCGCCAAGCAGCGCCGCATCGCGCTTCTCGAGGAAGCGTTTACCGGATGCGTCTTCGCGGATGAGGATGATGACTTCGCGCGTGGGCGTTTGTTTTTTCGCTTTGGGTGCGGGGTATTTTTCCGGGTTGGTTTTGCCTGCGCAAATGCCATTCGCGGGGCAAGCGGGGCAGTTCGGTTTTTTCGGCGTGCAGATGAGGGAGCCCAGATCCATCATCGCCTGATTATAGTCGAAGGGATGGGCCTTATTCAGCAGCATTTCTGCACCTGTCCATAGCTCGATCTCCTTCGGCGTTTCGAGTGCAAAAATCCGCGCGACCACGCGTTTGACATTCGCTTCCAAAATCGTGACAGGCTGGTGATAAGCGAAAGCGGCAATCGCATGTGCGGTGTTTTTGCCGATGCCGGGAAGGGCGAGGAGACCCTCGACAGTGTTCGGCATGCCAGCACGCGCGAGTTTTGCTGCCTCATGCAAATTCCCCGCGCGGCGGTAATAGCCGAGGCCCTCCCAGGCTTTCATGACCTTTTCGCGCGGGCTATCTGCGAGATGTTGCACGGTGGGGAAGGTTTTTAAGAAAGGTTCGTAAAACCGCGCAAGCACGGTGGATACCTGCGTTTGCTGCAGCATCACTTCGCTCAGCCAAATGCGGTACGGATCATCCGTGTTGCGCCAAGGCAGGCTATGGCGGCCATTGCTTTCATACCAGCTTGCGAGGCGCTGATGAAAATTGCGCAAATCGGCGGGTTTTATTTGCGTGGCTGCGGGTTTGCTGGTAATTCGGGGCCTCACGTAATTCATTCCAAACGAGCTGTACCATGACTCCTCCGATTGCCGCAACCGCTGCCGCCCCGAAAACGTCTCAAGCTGAGAATGTGAACTTCACCGTCACCACCGGCGCGCTGCCAGGTTCGGCGAAGATTTTCGCGAAAGGTTCGGAGCGCCTCCAGGGCGTGAATGTGGCCATGCGGGCGATTTCGCTCTCGCCGAAATCCGGTGAGGTACCGGTGGTGGTGTATGATCCTTCCGGCCCCTATACGGATGCGCAGGAAAAAATTGATATTGCGAAGGGCTTGTCGCCGATTCGCGCGAGCTGGATTGAAGCGCGCAAGGATAGCGAGGAATATATTGGTCGCCCGGTGCGCCCGGAGGATAATGGCTATAAGGAATATCAGAAAATCGAGGTGATGCAGTTTCCGAACCAGCATCGCGCGCCGCGCCGTGCCGTGAGTGGCGGCAATGTGACGCAGATGCATTACGCGAAGAAGGGCATTATCACGCCGGAGATGGAATATGTCGCGATTCGTGAAAACGAGGGCCGCGAAGTAGCGATGGAAGCGATGAAAGGTGGCGAGAGTTTTGGTGCAGCAATTCCGCGCCTGATTACGCCGGACTTTGTGCGTGATGAGGTGGCGCGGGGCCGTGCGATTATCCCGGCGAACATTAACCATACCGAGCTCGAGCCGATGGCGATTGGCCGGAATTTCAAGGTGAAGATCAACGGCAATATCGGTAACTCGGCGATCACGTCGAGCATTGCGGAAGAAGTCGAGAAAATGGTCTGGGCGACGCGTTGGGGCGCGGACACGATCATGGATCTGTCGACCGGCAAAAACATCCACGCCACGCGCGAATGGATCATCCGCAACTCCGCCGTGCCGATCGGCACCGTGCCGATTTACCAGGCGCTCGAGAAAGTGGGCGGGATTGCGGAGGATTTAACCTGGGAAATTTTCCGCGATACGTTGATTGAGCAGGCGGAGCAGGGCGTGGATTATTTCACGATTCATGCGGGCGTGCGTTTGCCGTTCGTGCCGCTGACGGAAAAGCGCGTGACGGGGATTGTGTCGCGCGGCGGGTCGATCCACGCGAAATGGTGCATGGCGCATCACCAGGAGAATTTCACCTACACGCATTTCGACGAGATTTGCGAGATCATGAAAGCGTATGATGTGAGCTTCTCGCTCGGCGATGGTCTGCGCCCGGGCAGCATTATGGATGCGAACGATGCGGCGCAATTCGCGGAGCTGAAGACGCTCGGCGAACTCACGCAAGTGGCGTGGAAGCATGATTGCCAGGTGATGATTGAGGGGCCGGGCCATGTGCCGATGCATCTCATCAAGGAGAATATGGAGAAGCAGCTCGAGGCCTGCCACGAAGCGCCGTTTTATACGCTTGGGCCGCTGACGACGGATATTGCGCCGGGGTATGATCATATTACGTCGGCGATTGGTGCGGCGATGATTGGCTGGTTCGGCACGGCGATGCTGTGCTATGTGACGCCGAAAGAGCATCTCGGTTTGCCAAACCGCGACGATGTGAAAGATGGCGTAATCGCCTATAAAATTGCTGCGCATGCGGCGGACCTTGCGAAGGGGCATCCGAGTGCACAATTGCGGGATAATGCGTTGTCACGCGCGCGGTTCGAATTCCGGTGGGAGGATCAGTTCAATCTCTCGCTCGACCCTGACACGGCGCGGGAATACCATGATGAGACGCTCCCGGCCGATGGTGCCAAGGTCGCGCATTTTTGCAGCATGTGCGGACCGAAATTCTGCAGCATGAAAATCAGCCAAGAGGTGCGCGATTTCGCCCGCGTGCAGAACGAAAATGCTGCGCAGCAAATTGACGCCGCATCCGCACAAAAAGGCATGGATGAAATGAGTGAGAAGTTCGTCGCGGCGGGGAGCGAGATTTACCACAAGGTGGGGTAAGCGCCGCGGGTCATTCGTATTGGGTGGTGTGTGTTGATAACGTCTTTGCTACGTTGATCAGCAATAAACTCCTTATATGGTATTGAAAAGAAATAGGAATTTAAAAAAGTTAATAAATTATTAACAATTTAATGCTGGTGTGGTATATAGGTTTGCGCATACATCATTTCCATTCGATCATTACTACACAATTACTTCAACAACTCGACAAGGAGTCAACCATGAAAACCACAATGAAACTCGCTCTGCTCGCCACCGCTGCTTTGATCTCGCAACCGCTGTTCGCGAGCGATAACGGCAACAGCAACAGCACCACCAACTATTACGGTGCGGATTATTACACCAGCCAGGCTCCGGCGGCGGGTGGTAATACGGCTGAGAAAAAGACGCCCGATAGCGTGAAGGCGCAGCGCGATAAGCAGCATGAGAAAAAATCGGAAAAATCGTCGAGCAAGACGGACGATAGCGCGAAGTAGTCGCGTACCTATTCCTACCGAAAACGCAGGTTGCTCACGCGGCCTGCGTTTTTCTTTTGTGCGTGGGGCGCGTGCGCGCTAAACCATGCGCATGACCGATTATCTCTCCAAATCGCCCTATGTTGCGCCGTCTTACGCCGAGATGGTGGAGAAGTGCGCGCTGATGGAGGGGACTACTGAGGGCATGTATGAAACGAGTGTCGCGAATCTCGCGGTGCTTGAGGGCATGGTGGTATCGAGCATTGCGTATGAAAGCGATGGGCTGCGCATTATGGGCATCGAAGTGTTGCCGGAGCTAACGGCGGGCGAGAAAATTCCGCTAATGATTTACTGCCGCGGCGGCAGCGGCGATTACGGCATGCTGAGCCCGGGGCAGGTGATTGCGCTGATGGCGCCGTTCGCGCGTGGAGAAATTCGCGCGGGGGTGCTCGCCAGCAACTATCGCGGTAATGGCGGCAGCGAGGGGAAGGAAGAATGGGGCGGTGGAGATGTGCGCGATGTGCTGCGCCTGATCGAAGTCGGTAAAAACCAAGGATGGTGGGATGGGAAGAATATTTTCCTGCTCGGCTGGTCGCGCGGGGGGATGATGACGTATCTCACGCTCAAGGCTGGCGCGCCGATCACGGCGGCGGCAGTGGGTGCGGGTGCGGCGGATTTGTTCGATGGCAATGCGCGTCGCCCGGAAATGGAAAAAGTCTGCGCGCGGTTTATCCCGGATTTTGCTGCACGGCGGGAGGCGGCGCTGACCGAGCGCTCGGCGGTGTGTTGGCCGGAGAAGTTGACCGCGCCACTTTTACTCATGCATGGCGATGCGGATGATCGGGTGAATGTGAGCGAGGCCCGCGCGCTTTACGCGAAGCTGCAGGCGCTTGGCAAAACGGATGTGCGCTATGTGGAATATGCTGAGGGCAACCACGCTTTGCGCAAACATTGGAAGGAATGGGTGGCGGAAGTGACGGCGTGGTTTACGGCTTACCGGCGCTAACATTACTTTCTAATAAATAACCAATGGCGCACTGATCGTTTTTTTATGGCGCGGGGGCTAGCGTCGCGAGGTTGCAGTTTTACCAACCTCAAGGAGAAGATCATGAAATCGACAGTGAAGATTGTTTTGCTCGTAAGTGCCATGATGGTGGCGAGCCCAGTGATGGCGAATGACTGGACGCGGGATCGCGATGAGGACCGCAATGGTTATTATAACCAACGTGCGGAAGCGGGCATGCCGCGTGCTGAGGCGACCGAACCAGGCGAGCGCCGCATGGGCCGTCACGGCCATGGCGACTGGCGCGAAAAACACCGCCGCCAAATCGCGAATGATATTGCCGATGGTGCGGATAATGATAGCAATAACCGTAGCCGCCATAGCTTCATTTTCGGGCGTGATGGCGCGAGCAACGTGGTGAAACATTAGTGACAAACGACACGCAGGACCCCATTCGATTGGCCCATCAGGTGAAGCGAATTGCGCTGGTCGGCGCATCCGATAAGCCGGATCGGCCGTCCTATGGGGTTCTGCGGTTTTTGTTGAGCCGCGGCTATGAGGTGCTGCCGGTGAACCCGGTGCTCGCCGGGCAGGAAATTCATGGCCAGTTGGTGTATGCGTCGCTATCGGAATTGCCCGCGCCGATCGATATGGTCGATATTTTCAGGAATACGGAAAGTGCGGCGGAGACGATTCGTGAGGCGATTGTTTTGAAGGATCAATTGCAGCTCAAAATCATCTGGTGTCAGCTGGGCGTGACACCACATGTCGCCGCCGCGCATGCTGAGGAAGCTGGGCTCATCGTGGTGATGGATCGCTGCCCGGCGATTGAATGGCGCTAGGCGTTTATCAAAAAATCATGTGTTTTTTGCGCCTTAAGTTTCGCATCAGCTTGGCGTAAGATTGGCGTCACCTAAGCGATGTATAGAGGCGGTACTGAAGCAATTCAGCGGTGTGAGAAAACACCAACCGAACAGACTCACGAGGTCGTTATGAAAAAATTTTTGATCACAGCCACGGTTTCACTCGCAGCCTTTGCGGCGACACCCGCGATGGCCGGTGGCACGCATATTAGCGTGGGGCTATTTACCCCGGCGCCCGTTTATTATCAGCCTGCGCCGGTTTACTACCAACCGGCCCCGGTCGTCTATTATCCGCCGGTGCAGCATGTGTATTACGCCCCGCCGCCGCGCTATTACGGCCCGCGCTATGTGGCGTGGGATCATGGGCACCATCGTGGCTGGCATAACCGCGATTATGCCTGGAATGACCGCCGTGACGATTGGCATGGTGACCGCGGCCGCCACTAATTTTTAACTCAGCCCCCTGAACTCAAAAGGCCAGCAGTGATGCTGGCCTTCTTTTTTGAGTGAGACTGCGTTGAATTACTTCTTCAAGCTATCGCGAATCTCGCGCAGGAGAAGCACATCCTCTGGCGTTGCGGTGGGTTTCTCCGCTTCTTTCGCGATCAGTGCATCTTTCACCTTGTTGATTTGCTTCACCATGAGGAACACGACAAACGCGACAATGAGGAATTTGATCACTGCGTTGATGAACAGGCCATACATGATGAGCGGAGCACCGGCTTTTTTCGCGGCTTCGAGCGAGTCATAACCGTGCATGGAGAGGTCGAAATAGTAATTGCTGAAATCCAGCCCGCCGATGATCATACCGATGACGGGGTTGATGACGTCAGACACCAACGAGGTGACGATAGCGGTGAACGCAGCGCCGACGACGATCCCGACGGCCATATCGATGACATTACCGCGGGCGATGAAGGTTTTGAATTCCTTGAACATGGGGAGCTCCTTAAGAAGGGAGATGGAGCGGGTACAGGGAATCGAACCCTGGCCTAAAGCTTGGGAAGCTTTCGTTCTACCATTGAACTACACCCGCGATGGCGGGCGTTTTAGCAGATTCTTGCCCCGACGCAACCCGATATCGGGGCATTACACGCGAATATCGACCGAGACATCCTTGTAATAATCCTTGAGCACGCTGTTGAATTTCTCGTCGGCGAAATCGGGCCAATTGGGGAAATCGAATCCCGGGGCGCGGCGCAGGAAATCCTCATCGACATTCAGGATATATTCGACGCCTGCGGGCGTTTTTTTCATGGCGATGGCATCGAACGGCACGGCGAAGCGTTTGTTGGGGTAGGTGCGGCCATATTCGCCGGGGTAGGAGAGGACGAGATACGCGACTTCGCCGTGGAATTTGTTGATCATCACGTCGCAAATATTGCCGAGATTTTCGCCCTCCCAATTTTCGACATGGGTGCCGCAAATGGTGGAAGCGGGGATGGTTTGGTGGGTCATTAAGGGCTCCTTCAATGCGCAAGTATAAGTGGATGCGCATAAAGAAGGGATGGGGTTTCTATCCCCAATCCGCGTCGTTTTCGCTGATGAGTTCACCCATCATGGACGGGCCTTTTTGGTGCACACGTTTCGGGTCACCGCAGATGAGGTGGTGCCAGCTGGGGAGTTGCTGGCCGTGGGCGACGAGGCGGTAGCCGCAGGTGACGGGTAGCCAGGTGAGTTCCATCACATTTTCGGGCGTGACTTTGATGCAGTCGGGCACGTTTTTCTGGCGGTTGGCGTAATCGGTGCAGCGGTGGGAGTTGAGGCAGAGATATTGGCATGCCGCATTGCTGAGTGCGATTTCGCCGGTATCCTCATCCTCCACGCGGATTTGGCAGCATAGGCCGCAGCCGTCGCAGAGGGATTCCCACTCGGTTTGGGTCATGTCAGCGAGCGGTTTTTGAAGGAATGCGGGCTGGGGTTTCATGGGCAGAGGGTAGCGCAATGGAGAGTGCTTTGCATCTGGTTTGCGATTTGCTACATTACTTTTCATGCATCTCGCTTTGTATCTGCTCGCCATCAACGCCCTCACGTTTTTCCTTTATTGGCAGGATAAGCGCGCGGCACGCAATTATGGCTGGCGCACGCCGGAATATGTGTTGCTGCTCGGCGGTTTCCTCGGCGGCACCTTGGCGGCGATTGCGGCCCAGCAGCGCTTTCGGCATAAAACCCGCAAAGGCAGCTTCCAGTTTAAATTCTGGAGCTTAACCCTGGTGCAGATCGCCCTTTTGGTGCTGCAACCCGCGCCGCTACCGGCCATTTTCGCGCGGCTGCTCGGCTAATTCTTCATCAAACTGTCACACAATTTCGCCCCGCCCCGACATATAAGTGAAGGGTAGAACGCAATTCTTGGGAGTGACGTATGGGTATCTGGAACGATGTGAAGAGCTTTTTTAGCGCGGGTGATGCGGATGAAGCTGCAGATTTGGCGCTGCCAGCAGGCGCGATTCCGCCGATTCCGGCACCGGTGGTTGCACCTGTTGTGGCGAATGACGAAACTGCAGCCGCACCACAGGAGTTAAGAGCCAGCCGAGTAAACAAGATTCTGCGCGCGACATTGGCAAAGCAGGATGTGAAATATTACGATGCGAATGGCAAAGAGCTGATCGCAAAATTCAAAGCTGGCGATGTAACCTTAAAATCCAGCGGCTATACCTATGTTCCACAATCGGAAGAAACAATTCCGCATGGCCAATCGGTAACATTTAGTGTTGCGTTACCTGCGGGCGTTGCGGTGTCTGATATGGACCTTGTGAGCGCCAATACTGCGATGGTTAATGTGCTCAAAGCCATTCCTGAATTGGGACAACATATTTTTGCGAAACCTTTCCATGCTGCGCCGCAGACTTTTGAGGATGTGATCGATAAAGAACTGGTGCCAGCACTTGAAGCGAAGAATGATCCTGCCTTGGCAGCAGACATTGCGCTCGCGAAGCAGTTTAGTAAAGCGCATGCGGGTAAAGCCGATACAGCCTCAACGTGGGATAAGGCAATTAGGGCAAGCCATCCTGATGGCAAAGTAGTTTTTAATATAGATGTTCGTGAATTACCGACGGATGAGGGCACAAAACTTTCAAGTGATAAAGTCATTACTGAGGGCTTCACTAGCAAGAAAGACGAGATTAAACGCCAAGTGATAAAAGAAGCCGTTGCTACGGGTGTACTTAGCGCTGAGGATGTTGCTAAACTCGATGATCTTGAGCTGCATATCGTAGAATCAGGCTGGAATATTACTGCGGAATTTACCACAAAACTGGCCACAACTAAGGATGCGAATGGGCATGATTTGCTGCCGGAAGAGTTAGCCAAGAAAAAGGCAACGCCTTTGGCCAATATTAAAACCGAAGAACTTGAAAAGATCCTTTCCGGCGTGCTTCTGACGACGAGTAAAGAGCTTGCACCGCGCTTCTTGGATGCGCCGATGCTTGCGAGTCACTTACTCAATATTACCCATAACGACCCTGCGGTGACGAAAGTCATCATGAACCATGAAATGTTCAAGTCGGAGGATCATTTGAAGATGCAGCATGAAGATGCGGCGAAGCATCATGGGATTCTGCTGGAGCAGGCTAACATTGAGTATCATGAAGGCGTGCCGCATTTGGAGATGACCTTCCCACTGCGCGAGCATGAAACGCTCGATCAGGTGTTGCAGCGTATTGTGGGAGCGCAACATGTGATCCAGGCTGGAGCAAAACCGCCAGTATCGCATGCCGCTGCTGTTACTGCCGCGAACGATCAGCAGGTGAGCGCGGCTGCGGCTGTTGCCTAAACCCGGCGGCAACCAGCCATTTTCCGCTAAAATTTTAGCGATTCCGGCGCAAAACCGTAAGATTCGCGGGAAATCTGCCACATTCCTAAAATCAAGCGCTATCTTACGCCGCATTGCACAGTAAGTTGCTTCTAAACACATGATTTTTCTGGCATAGTGATGCCAGTTAAGGTCACGTATTGGAGCATTTAAATGACTGCAGTCATCGTTGGTTACCTTCGCTCACCCTTTACCCCCGCCATGAAAGGCCAGTTGGCCGGCACCCGGCCCGACGATATCGCCGCGCAGGTGATTAAGGCGTTGATCGCTAAAACCGGCGTGAAGGCCGAGGATGTGGAGGATGTGATCCTCGGCTGCGCATTCCCGGAAGGGGAGCAGGGTTTCAACATTGCGCGGATGGTGG
Source organism: Pseudomonadota bacterium (assembly GCA_048498255.1). Taxonomy (GTDB): domain Bacteria; phylum Pseudomonadota; class Alphaproteobacteria; order Rickettsiales; family UBA3002; genus QFOX01. The sequence goes on from JBEHYI010000009.1 coordinate 22,022, forward strand.
GTTTGCTCGCGGGCTTGCCGATTACGACGGGCGGCCTGACGGTGAACCGCTGGTGCGGGTCCTCCATGGAGGCGATTCATATTGCGGCAGGCAACATTGCGGCGGGTAAGGGCGATGTGTTTGTCGCGGCGGGTGTGGAATCCATGAGCCGCATTCCGATGGGTGGGTTCAACCCGCTGCCGAACCCGGCTTTGTATAAGACGATGCCGGAAGCCTATATCGCGATGGGCCTGACGGCGGAGAATGTCGCGAAGAAATTCAAGATCGACCGCGAGGCGCAGGAAGTGTTCGCGCTGGCTTCGCACGCCAAAGCCGCGGCGGCGAATTTGGCGGAAGAGATTGTGCCGATTACGACGAAGGGCGGTGTGGTCGATAAGGACGGCACGATCCGCGCGGGTTCGACGCGTGAGGATTTGGCGAAGCTGAACCCGGCCTTCGATGTGTATGGCACGGTGACGGCGGGGACATCGAGCCCGCTGACGGACGGTGCAGCGGCGGTGATTGTCGCAAGCGAGGAATACGCGAAGAAACATAAGCTGCCGATTTTAGCGCGGATCAAATCGATCGCGATTACGGGGCTCGACCCGGCGGTGATGGGCCTCGGGCCGATCAGCGCGTCGCAAAAGGCGTTGAAGAAAGCGGGCCTGACCATCAAGGATATGGATGTGATCGAGCTGAACGAGGCGTTCGCGGCGCAGTCGCTGCCCTGCATCAGCGAGCTTGGGTGTGATGCATCGAAGGTGAATCAGGAAGGCGGCGCAATTGCGCTCGGTCATCCGCTGGGTGCATCCGGTGCGCGCATTACCGGCAAGGCGGCGCTGCTGCTCAGCCGTGGCAAGGGAAAATATGCGCTTGCCACGGCTTGCATTGGCGGCGGGCAGGGCATTGCCACGATTTTGGAGCGCGTGTAATGAGAACAGCTTTTGCGATTGGGCTTGGTGCCCTATGTTGGTGTAGCGCCGCTTATGCGGAGGAATCCGCCACCAAAGTTGAATGGTTTACGTGCGAAAAAAATCATGATTGCGGCCGCACCGAAACCGCCTGCGGCGACCCGATCGCGATCAATCTAAAACATTACAAGGAATATTCCGCCTATATCAAAGCCGCGCGGGCAAGCACGCAATGCGAGCCGGGCAAGAAGGTAACGAATTTGCGCGAGCTGCATTCCGTGTGCAGCGGCAATGCCTGCAGCTTCGACCCCGCGCCGCAATACGGGTCGCATTAATGCGGCGCTTGCTGGTAGTTGCGTTTGCACTTTTGCCGGTGGCGGCGTTCGCCGAGCTGCATGAGGGCAATGATTGGCGCAATTGCGCAAGCGATGCGGATTGCATTGCGATTCAGGGCAAATGCGGGTTGACGGCGGTGAATATCGGCTATCGCAACGCGGCGGCGGATTATTACAAACAGGAAGCGGCGAACACCAAATGCACGGAGCAATTTTGGAAACCGAAAGCGGAGTTGCCGCGGTGCCGGTTGGGGCAGTGCGAGACGATTCCGAAACAAGCGGGCAAATCGAAATAGTGGAGTAGAATGTGACGGAGATAAAACAAGTAGCGGTGCTGGGTTCGGGTGTCATGGGTTCAGGCATTGCGGCGGTGCTCGCCAATGCGGGCATACCGGTATTGCTGCTGGATTTGCCGGCCAAAGAAGGCCCGCGCAATGCGATGGCCGAGGGCGCGATTGAGAAGCAACTGAAAGGTGGCACGCCGGGCTTTGCGCACAAGAAATTCGCGAAGTTGGTGACGCCGGGTAATTTCGAAGATGACCTCGCGAAGCTGGGTGAGTGCGATTGGATCATCGAAGTCGTCGTCGAGAAACTCGCGATCAAGCATGACGTGTATAAGAAGATCGATGCGGTGCGGAAAAAGGGTTCGATCGTTTCGTCGAATACATCCACCATTCCGCTGCATGAATTGCTCTCGGTGATGCCGGAAAGTTTTGCGAGCGATTTTATCATCACGCATTTCTTCAACCCGCCGCGCTTTATGCGTTTGCTGGAGGTGGTGCCTTCGCCGCAGTTTGATGCGGGCCGTTTCAAAGCGTTTTGTGATTTCGCGGATCGCAAACTCGGCAAGGGCGTGGTGTTGACGAAAGATACGCCAGGCTTCCTCGCGAACCGCATCGGCGTCTATTGGATGACGGCGGGGCTGATCGAGGCACAGCGCCTCGGCATCACGGTCGAGGAAGCGGATGCGGTGATGGGCAAGCCACTGGGTTTCCCCAAAACCGGGATGTTCGGTTTGTACGATCTCATCGGGATTGATTTGATGCCCCTCATTGCGCAGGAGCTGCTCAACACGCTGCCGGCGGAGGATGATTTCCGTAAGCTCTATCAGCTGCCGGATCTGGTGAAGAAAATGATCGCCGATGGCTATACCGGCCGCAAGGGCAAGGGTGGCTTCACGCGCATGGCGAAGGATGCGAGCGGCAAAAAAACCAAAGAAAGTCTGGATTTAAAAACCGGCGAATATCGCCCGGAGAAAAAAGCGAAGTTGGAATCCGTCGATGCCGCGAAAATGGGCATTGCGGCGCTGTTCGCACATCCGGATATTGGCGGGCAATATGCGAGCGCAGTGATGCTGAAAACGTTGCATTATGCCGCATCCCTCATCCCCGAAATTTCGGATGATATTTACAGCGTCGACCAGGCGATGGTGATGGGCTATGCGTGGAAATACGGTCCGTTCCAAATGATCGACCGGCTCGCGGCGCAGGGCAAATCCGGCACGGAAATTTTCGCGGGCGCGTTGCAGCAAGCGGGTATGTCGGTGCCGCCGATCATCGCGAAATCGCTGGGCAAAAAACTCTACGAAAAAGCGGATGGGATTCGCACGCAATTCGCCATCGGTGGAAAGTACGAGCCGGTGCCGATTCCGGATGGCTCGCTGATGCTTGAAGATATCAAGCTCACGCAAAAACCGATCAAGAAAAATGCTTCGGCCCAGCTTTGGGATTTGGGCGATGGCGTGGTGTGTTTGGAACTCACCAGCAAACAAAATACGTGGGATCCGGAGAACCTGAAAATGGTCGCCGAGCTGCCCGCTTTCGTGAAGGAAAAAGGCTTCCGCGCGGTGGTGGTGGGTACGGATGCCGACCATTTCAGCTTCGGCGCGAATATCGGTTATTTCTTGCTCGCGTGCAACACGGCGAGCTGGTGGGCGATTTCGGATATGGTGAAGCAGGGCCAAAACGCGTTCATGGGCCTGAAATATGCACCGTTCCCGGTTGTCACTTCGCTTTCCGGCATGGCGCTGGGTGGTGGCTGTGAGCTGAATTTACATGCGGATGCGGTACAGGCGCATATCGAATCCTATATCGGGTTGGTGGAAGCGGGCATCGGCGTCATTCCCGGTTGGGGCGGCTGTAAGGAGCTTCTGCTGCGCCATATCGCGGCGGGTGAAGCGGCGCAAAAAGCGATCGCTAGCGGCAAGCGTCCGGATCATCTCGTCGGTGGCGGGCCAATGCCAGCGATATCGAAAGCGTTCGAATATATCAGCATGGCGAAGGTTGCGGGTTCCGCGGCGGAAGCGCAGGAAATGCTCATCCTCAACGACAAGTCGCGCATCACTATGAACCGCCGCCGCGTGCTGGCGGATGCGAAAGCGCGCGCGCTGGAACTTGCGGAAAACTACACACCGCCGGAGCAACGCACGATTCGCCTGCCGGGTGAATCGGGCTATCTCGCGCTCAAACTCGCAGTCGATAATTTCCGCAAGTCGGG
>JBEHYI010000010.1:0-23817 GCA_048498255.1 Pseudomonadota bacterium
AGCTTGCTTCTGCCGTGATCAGTGGCTGCTTCATCCCACGCGCCGCGGCGTCAAGCACATGTACCAACGTGTCGATCAATTGCTGGCGCGTCGCTGGCTTGTTGAGGCATGCGTTCACGCCCACTTCATCGAGCCGTTTGATCAGTCCTTGATCGCCAACAGATGTAAGCACCACTACCGGAATACTGGCGAGTTGTTCCTTAGTGCGGATGCGGGTTGCAAGCTGCAGCCCATCTTCACCTGGCATCATGTAATCGGTGAGAACGGCATCGACCGTACGGCCATTATCGAGCTCGTAATTCAGGATCGACAATGCTTCTTGCACATTTTCGGCCGTGAGGCAGTTCGCGCCGGCGAGGGTCAATGCTTCTTTATAGAGCAAGCGGTTAGGCGCCAAATCATCGACCAGCAGAATGCGTTTGCCACTCAACGCCGCACGGTAATCGGGGATAGGCTGTGGCTTACCATTCTCGGTAAAGGGCATGTTCCAACTGAACACCGTGCCAACACCCGGGGTGCTGCTGACGGTAATTTCACCGCCCATGAGCGTTACCAGGTTGCGGCAAATCGCAAGGCCAAGCCCTGTGCCCTGGCGCGCCCGCGCACTGCCGCTTTCCACCTGCATGAATTTTTCGAACAGCCCGTTCATTTTATTTTCCGGAATGCCGATGCCAGTATCTTCGATGCGCACGCGAATCCATGTTTGCGGGTCATCTGGCTTACTGCCCGGCTCTTTCTCGACATGCACCATGACATAGCCTTTATCGGTGAATTTGATCGCATTGCCTATTAGGTTGAACAGGATTTGCCGCACGCGCCCCGGATCCGCGACGATGAATTGCGGTACGCTCGGCGCATAGCGCAGTAATAATTCGAGATGTTTTTCGCGCGCGCGCACCGACATCACCTCGAGCATATCCTCGATCGTCGCCATCAAATTGAAATGGATGGGGTCGAGTTTCATTTGCCCAGCTTCGAGCTTCGAGAAATCAAGAATATCGTTGATGAGGCCAAGCAAATGATCGGCAGAATTTTGCAATGTGCGCACATAATGTTGCTGCCGCATGTTGAGGCTCGAATCCATCAGCAGCTCGGTCATGCCGAAAATACCGTTCATCGGCGTGCGGATTTCGTGGCTCATATTAGCCAAAAAATCACCCTTGAGCTGGTTAAGCTCCTGCAACCGCGATTGTGCTTGGCCGATATAATTAATCGCCGGACGCAAGACCACAATCGCCACCGCTGCGAGCATCAGCAATGCAGCGCCGGAAAGCACCAGCACCACATCATACAATAGAGAAAAACGCCCGACAATTTCGCGCACATCTTCTTTGGCGATCGCCTCAAGCGACTCGAGGTAATACCCATAAGCCTGCTGCGTGATTGCCACCACATCCGCCTGATCGCGCGTTACCTGATCGGGGGTGAGCTGCAAAATAGCATGGGTATGCGCCAAAAATTGCTTGGTCTGCGCATCGACCCTGAGCGGCGGATCAAAATACATGTCATCGAGCAACGTATCCTGCCATAAATGGCTCCTGCTAGATCTTGCATCCTCTACCAACATGGCATGGGCGAGATCCATTTCCTGCACGGATTGCCGCAGCCCTTGCAACAATTCCGAGCGTTGGTTGATGTTGGTTTCGGCTAGCAAATGCACCTGCAATGCAATGCGTTGCGACAGCATGCGCTGCCTGCCTGCGAGGTTGATGATCTCCGCATCATCTACTTGTTTGCGTACCAAATAATCGGTGATCACCGCAGTGAGAATTACCATCAGTGCAATCAGGCTCAATGCTAAACGATAGCTGAACGTGATGCGACGTCGCGTCACATCCATCACCCGGTGCTGCTGATTGGGTTCTACCATGCGTAGCCACCTTCACCTGGCGTTTTTTCGGAAACCATCAGCGTCACCTGATTGCCGGATTCGTTGTAGGCTAGGCGGTCGAACGCCATAAGCCGCGCACGCGCGATGCCGCGCCCATGGCTCGAGGTGGCACGTGCAGGGTTAATATGCCAGTAGCGTTTCCAATCAAATCCGCGTCCGGCATCCGTAATCTGCACGAGGTAACCTTCTTCTTTATGCTGGTACACAACATCCACCTGCTTGCCTTTATTTTCCGGCAACACCGCGCGCCGATCCAGCTCATTGCGCCAAGTATTTTCCGCGAGTAAGCGGTGTTTTTCCTCGTAGGTGATATCGAGATTGCCGTGCTCCACTGCGTTGACAAGCAGCTCCATCAACCCCGCCACGACGCGCTCTGGGTCTGGGAAACATGAGGCCAAAAAACATGCCGTATCTTCGGCTTCCGTCATGGTGCGCACGGCGATTTGGCAATGGCGCATGGCTTTGAGTGCGGCGCCGTAGCGGCTGAGTTCGCTGATCAACGCCTGCTTTTGCCGCAGCTCGCGCAAGGCGGATTCGATCACACTGCGCAGCAATGTATTATCCACCGGCTTCACGAGGTAATAATACACACCCGCTTCGATGCCTTCCTGAATTTTATCCTGCTCGCCCGAGCCGGTAAGCATGATGACCGGGATATTCGCCATGCGCGGATCGGCCTTCATTCTTGCCACCACTTCAAGGCCTTTCAGCCCCGGCATTTCGCGGTCGAGGATGACCATATCTACCTCGCTCGCATGGTTTTCGAGCACCGCGAGCGCTTCCTCGCCGCTCTCAACTACTTTGGCATCGTACCCATTATTTTGCAGCGCTTGGCGCAACATCAGGCGCATCACGCGATCGTCATCCGCAAGCAGCAAGCGTGGTGTTGGGATCGGTGCGCTGGAATTCGAGGCCCAGGATATGTAATTGGCGCGGTTTGGCATGGTTCGTCTCTCCGTGGTTAATGTTCACTCATCGCGTTATTCACCGCGACTTGAATGGGTTTCATGAGGTAGCCGAGAATGGTTTTTTCACCGGTGACGATATCGGCATCCACTGTCATGCCCGGCAAAATCAGGTGCGTGCCGGGTGTTGGCCCCGCGTAATTATGCTTCAGGCGGATGCGGCCTTTGTAGTAATCCTGGCGCTTGGTCTCATCCACAAACGTCATGGCGGAGATGGATTCGAGCGTACCTTCGATTGCGCCGAAACGCACATAATCGTAGGAGTCCACCTTCACACGCACTTCTTGGCCGGGGGTGACGCGGCCGATTTGTGTCGGCAAAATCCGCGCATCAACAATCAAGGTTTCATCGACTGGTACAATCTCCATTAAGGTTTGTCCGGCCGGGATCACCGCGCCGATAGTATTGACTTTGAGCCCCTTCACATAGCCCATCACCGGTGCGCGCACTTTGAGACGCGCGACACGGTTATCGCGTTTCTTCAAGGATTCCAGCGCCTGTGCCAATTCCGATTCCGCCTTGCGCAATTCGCTATAGGCACTGTCGCGCTGCTGGCCGCTGAGCGCTTCGCGGCGGCTTTCGAACTCGTTCAGCTCGCGTTTGGCTTCCTCGATTTGCTTGCTGTAGCTGTTCACCTCGCCCTGGCGGCCATAAGCTTCTTCCTGCTTTTTCAAATAAAGCGAGCGCGTGGCGAGGCCCTTTTCATTAAGCCCAGCGTAAATATTTTTGCTCTCATTCACCACCCCCAGCGTGCTGCGTGCGGTGGCGAGGGATTGCACCAACCGCGTGATGGTGATTTTTTTCTGCTCGATTTGCTCATCCAGCACCGCGCGTTCGGAAGCGCGTGTGCCTTGCATTTCCTCGAGCATACGCTGTTGCTGTGCAATTTCGCTCTGACTCACTTGCAGGCCAGCGAAATCCATCGGCCGTTTTTCGAGGAAGGAACGTAACCGCTCCACCTGTAGGCTGAGCGCATTCACCAGCGCTTGCTGCTCCTTAAAATCTTCCTCAAGGCCCGCACCGTTGAGCTGCATCAAGAGCTGATCTTTTTGCACGAAGTCGCCCTCATGCACCAAAATTTCACTTACCAACCCGCCTTCGAGATGCTGCACGAGTTGGCTATAGCCGCTTGGCAGCACTTGGCCTTCCGTGCGCGCGATTTCCTTCACCGGTGTCAGCGCCGCCCAGAGAATGAACAGCAACGTCGCGCTCGAGAGCACACCCACCGTCAGCGTTAGCAGCCGGGGCAATTTCGTCTCCTCCACGCGCATGGATTGGCTGACCACTTGCAGATCATCCACGAACCAGTTTTTGGCCTGCACGCGCAGCTTGCTCATTAGCAGGCGCATCTGTTGGCGCACGGTATAGGTTGGCATTGCGGTCTGGTTCATGCGGCTTGCTCCATCGATTGGGGACGGCTGACGACAGGCCGCGCATCGACCTGCAGGTAAATCACTTTATCGGCCACACTCAGCCAATCTTCGCGGTGGGTGACAAACAACACGGTGCGTTTGCCGCGGCATTCGGAAAGGAAGCGGCGGAAACGTTCGCCCGTAGTGCTGTTGAGCAGCTGGCTCGAAAGCTCGTCGCACAGGATGAGGCTGCGGTCGCTGAGATACAGGCGCGCAAGGCATAAGCGCGAGGCAAACCCGGTTGAAGGGATAAACCCATTATCGCCTAATCGCGTATCGAGCCCGGCGGGTAATTTCTCCACCATCTCCGTTGCATCTGCCCACAGCAATGCTTGGCGCAGGCGGTATTCATCCGCGAGCGGATCATGCACGCGCAAATTATCGGCGATGGTGCCGGGCAGTAATTCCGGCACTTGCGGCAGGTAGTGAATCTGGCGGCGCAGCGAGCGCGGGTCGAACTGGCGATGGTCCACATTATCGAGGCGGATGCTGCCCATCGCCGGCGCATAAAGCCCGAGCAGCAAGCGCAGAATGCTGGATTTTCCGGTGCCGTTGCCGCCATAAATCGCGACTACTTCGCCCGGTTCGATCTCGCAATTGAGACCCATGAAAACGGGGTCGCTTTTGCGGCCATAGCGCAGGCCGAGATTTTGGAAACTCACTTTGCCTTTCAACGTATGCTCGGCGAGCACCACGTTCGCCGCATGGGCTTCCGGCACAAACGACATCAGCATCGACACTTGCTTGAGCGCCGCCACAATCTGCTCCAGCTGCGGCATCACCCCACACAAGGCTTGCAGCGGGTAAAGCACCCGCCAGGTGATGATCATGGTCGCCACCATCGCCCCGCCGGTCATGTGGCCATCCCAAATACGGTTTAGGCTCCAGGCGATGGTCATCACCCCGGCAATCACCGTAATCAACCCCGCCACATGCTGCACCATCGCGGCATTGAGGCCGAAGCGGTAATTAGCTTTCGCGGTTTGCCAGCTGATATTTTTGAAACGCTGCAGCATGCGCGGGCTAATGCCGGCCGCCACCATCGCCTTACGGTTCTCAATCGTATCCATGAGAATTTGCTGCCGCTGGGCGGAGCTATGCGCCATGTCGCGGCCCAAGTGTTTCCAACGCGAGCGCAGTGCCAGCATCAACCCCGCTTGCACCGCGATGGTGATGAGCGAAATAAACGCTACCGGCCCTGCGAGCACCGCGATGATGGCGATGAGGATAAACAAAAACGGTACTTCAAGAATGGTCAAGAATATCGGGCCGGTAATAAAATCGCGGATCGATTCAAACGCGCGAATGCGTGCAAGCTGCGAGGAAATCGACGCCTGCTCGATCATCGCTGCGGGCAGAAATAGCAGCCGTTCCAGCATCGCTGCGGTCGCGAGCACACCGCTGCGCGCGCCGATCCACCCGGCGAGGCGCACGCGCATCCAGCGAATGCTGTGCTCCACCATCAGCGCGAGCAGCACGCCGGTGGCGAGCAGCGGCAAGGTGGCGAGCGAATGCGCGGCGATCACGCGGTCATACACCGCCATCGAGAAAAGCGGCATGGCAAGGGTGAATATATGCATGACGAGGCTTAAGCACGCCGCATGCACCATCAGTGGTTTGAAACGCGTGGCAAGCAGCTGAATCCAGCGGGGTTGCTGTTCCTCTGCCTCGTCTTCTTGAATGCGTTCGAAGCGGTAAAAGGTGCCTTCCTGCTCGGGTAAAACCCCGCGCTGCTGCTCGCGCCCATCATGCCACACCATGCCATAGGCGGTGATTTCGCGGATGATGAGCCCTTCCTGCCGCGCCTGTTTATTGGCGGGAATGAATAGGCCCGGCAAATCTTCCGGCTTCAAATTATGCGTGTTGATACGCTCATGCTGCAAGCGGTAGCCGAGCGCTGCCATCACTGCCAAAATATCCTGCACGCCAATCTCACGCGCGGAGCATGGCAGCGCATCCGAAAGCGAGAGAATATCGCCCTGCCAGCCATTCAGCTCGAGCAGCACCGGCAGCAGCAGCCCGTAATTATTATTGCCATGCTGCCAACGCAAAATTCCATGCTGGCTTAGCTGTTCCAGCCATTCGCGCGCGCTGTGCGTTTGCATGCTCATAGGCTTAATCCCCGGGTTAGACGCCGCTCGGCAATCAGTGGCGCCGGCACACTAAATGGCACCAACTGGCCGCGATGCAGCTCGTAGCTACGATCGACCAAACTCAAAATATTACGATCCTCCGAGACGATCACCATCGTGGTGCGTCCCTTAAGCCGCGCCAGCAGTTCGAAGATTTTGCTGTAGCTCGCATGGTCCATGCCGTGGTCGGCATTTTGAAACAGGATGAGGCGCGGTTTGAACAGCAGCGCACGTGCAATGGCAATGCGTTGCTTCAGCCCCGGCGATACCACATCCGTCGTGTGGCCATCGAGTGGCGTATCGTAACCCGATGGCAATAACGATACCGCTTCCTCGATGCCGAGCTGGTCGGCCACGATGCGTGCCTCGGCATGCAAATCTGGGCGGAAGCCGGTGAGATTATCCATGATGCTGCCGCGCAAGATCAACCCGTGCATGGGCAAATGGGCGATGTAGCGCATGCGCTCCGTGATCGGGATCGCGGAAGTCGGCATGCCCGAAAGCAGCACCTGGCCACGGTCCGGCGCATAAACCCCAGCGATCAGTTCGAGCAACGTCGTTTTTCCCGCACCCGAAGGACCGATGATGCCGACCGCATCGCCCGGCGCAATTTCAAGCTGCGCCCCATCGATTACCGGTTCGCCTTCCACATAGGAGAAGCGCACATTCTCGAGCTTGACTGACCCGTGATTGGCGACCAGCTCATCGGTCGAAAGCACATGCCGCGCGGGCAAATTCATGAGACCCGTCAGGCGTTCCTTCGCGAGCGTAATATCCTGAAAGCGGATCCACATGGAAAGCCCGCGCTGTAGTGGCTGCATGATTTGACCCGAGAGCAGCACGCAGGCGATGAGAATCCCCACCGTGATATGCCCGTGCATGACGAGCGGTGCACCGCCGCAAATCACGGAGATGGTCATGAGCTGCGCGAAGCCGTAGCTTAGCGAACCTGCCTGCCCATGACTGCAGGCCAGCGCGTAATTCGTTTGCCCACTCTCGCGCTGCACCTCCTCGAATTTGCGCGCCATGGAGGCTTCGAGGCAATAGGTTTTGATGGTGTGAATGACCTGCAGCGTTTGGGTGATGAAACTGTAGCGCGCATCATCCTGAATTTCGCGGCGGGCGATGAGTGTGCGCACACGTTCGCCCTGATGCCAGGAGGCAAACAGAAACGCTGAGAGTACGGCGATCGGAATCAGCACTAACCACCCGGCGAGGTAGGTTTCGAGTGCCAGGAACACAAAGATAAATGGCGAATCGATCATCAGCGTCACCATCATCTGGCCGCCGTAATAATCTTTCAGGCGGCCTGCTGCGCCAATATCCTGCGCGATCACGGCATGGCTATCACGCGCAGTGATGCGCGGTTCGGCATTCAGCACATTGGTGAGGGCGCGCACCGCCGCCTCATGTTCGAAATGTGCACCGTTCAACCCCACAATCATGCTGCGGCAAATGCGCAAAACACATTCAATCGATGCGGCGGTGATGACGCCGATGGAGAGCACCAATAACGTGTCCGACGCATGGTTCGAGAGAATTCGGTCATAGACCTGCATGGTCATCAGCGGCAGGGCGAGGGCGAGCGTGTTCACCGCCAGCGACGACGCCAATAGCAGCTTCATATGCCTTGGATGAAGGAATTGGTGGTGCCCCGCCATGATACTCTCATAGGTTGTTTAGGCACCCTAAATATACACTAATTGGTTTAACAATCAACTAATCAACACAACCTATAGGTTGTGTCGTTATTCAACTCTGTAGTGGGAATTCGGTCACAAAAGAAACCCTCCCCCGATGCTCGCGAGGGAGGGCATAGGCGAGGCCCCTATCGATGGCGGCGACAGGGGTTAACCGACTGGGATTAATGGTGACCCAGCGCGATATGCGGTAAATGGTCGAGCTGGATAACCGGCAAGGAAATCGTCGCCCCGCCGCCGGCATCGCCGCTGCCGCTGGCATGGCCGCCGGAGAATAAGACGCCGCCATCCACTGCGCCGCCACCATGGCCGCTATCGGCCAGCACATTGGCATGGTCGAGCAGCGTATCGGTGTGGCTGGTTACGTCGTTCACCACCTGATGCAGCAGGTCGATGGTTGAGGAAGCCAGCGGTACCGAAGGTGCGATGGCTGGCAGAGGAATATCGATCGCGATGTTTGGCAACCCGGCATTCGGCGCCAGAATATCCGTCACCGGTGCGAGGTTCACTGTTGCTGCCAAGCCGTCATGCGCTTCACTGCCAGCGGCAGGCGTGTTAAGCAGCGACAGATCGGCATCGACCAGACCGATGCCCGCCGCGTGCGGTGCGCTATCGGTGTGTGCCAACAAGCCAACATCGGCATTGATCAGCGCATGGTCATCGGCCGTGGCCAGCGGCGTGGTGAGTATACCACCCTCCACATCGATCAGCGGGTGACCGTTATTGAACAGATGATCGAGACCCGCCGAAAGATCCGGTGCATTCTCGAGCACACCACCAATCGCGGGCACGCCATTGCCGCCACCGGCGAGCACATCATTCACCGCGCCGAGGATGCCGTTCGCATCATGCCCAACATCCTGCAAGGTTTGGTTTAGCACACCACCGAGCTGACCGCCGATGCCGTTTGCATCGCCGCCAACATTTTGCAGTACGCTGTTGAGCACATCCGGCGCGCCGTTCACACCGCCAATCACGTTGTTTACCACCTGCTCCACGGTGCCCAGGATATTGCCAACCGCCGGTGCTGCATCTGTAGTCACAGCGCCGAGCACACCATTCACCTCATGCACCACACCTTGCACGGTTTGGTCGAGCGTGCCGGTCAGCTGGCCGCCGAGGCTGTTCACATCGCCCTCAACATTCTGCAAAATGCCGTTCAGCACGTTGCCCGCATCATTACCACCGGCGAGGATATGGTTTACTTCGCTCACCACATGGTCGAGCAACCCGCCCACCACATCGAGCGGCGGCGCACCACCATCCTGGCCCAGCACGTTGACGATTTGCGTCAGCACATCGCCCACTTCGCCAATCACGTTCGCCAGCACATCATTGCCGCCGAGACCCTCGAGGGCCTGGTTCACCGTCGTGCTTAACGTGCTCAGCAGGTCGTTGACATTCACATCGCCACCGCCATTCAGCACATTCGTCACCTGCGTCAGCAGTTGGTTCACATCGCCCGTGAGGCCGGTGAGCACCGGGCTATTAACGGTGGTTTCAAGCGCTTGGTTTACTTGCGTCAGCGCTTCATGAATCACCGGCACAAGCACATTACACCCGCAATCACCGCCCTGGATCAGGTTCGTGACTTGGTTCAACGTATTTTGAATGATCACCGCGATTTGGTTTTCACCGCCACCACCACCGTTATTATTGGTGATGATGTTATTCAGCACGTTCAGCTCGTTATTGATAGTGGTGATGTTGATCAGCCCACCGCCGTTGCCGCCACCACCATTATTGTTGATCGTTTGGTTCAGCACATCGCCAAGCGTCAGAATATTGACATTGTGCGAGTCGGAGAAATGGTTGGTGTTGATCAGGCTATAGTTATTTTGCGTGTAGCTATAGTTCTGATCGTAATTATTGATGGTCGTGTTGTTGCTGTTCGTCACGTTGTGGCTGTCGTTATGGCTATCCACCGTCGAAGTAGAGCTGCTCGCCGTTGCGTAGCTTACATCGTCTCCGCCACCGCTCGAGGGCAGGCTTACCCCATCGCGGCCATTGGTGCCGGCCGCAGGTGCCGCCGCAGGTGCCGCTGCCGCCGCACTGGTCAGCCCCGATTGGGCGGCCGGGGTATTTTCCGGCGCGGCACTGGAAGTCGTATTATAAGTATCGCCCGTGTAATTCACCGAGCGGCCCTGGCTGCCATTATTCGTGATCAACCCATCGGGCATCATTTCTTCCGAAGGAGTGGTGGATGCCGGCGCGTCCTCCGTCGCGATCCCGCCGCTCGATTGGCGCTGGGCATGTGCATCGTAATCAACTACGTTGCCAATATTGAGGTTACCGGTCGCCGAGATATTTTCGGCATCGACACCTTGTTGTTCCGCGCCGTATAAATCGGCTTCAAGGGGACGGCCGCCACTGCCGTCTGTCGGAATGTTGGCAAAGAGCATATTAGCCATGGTGAAACTCCTATTGGTTGTTTTAATACCGTGATTAAACACCCATTAGGTTAATATACTCTTAACGACCTCTAAAATGTTATTAGGATTCTCAATCTCTTAAATAGTCAATCAATCTATAGGTGCATTTTATTGACAAATAACACCTTATTGGTGTATCGGTTAAAACCATGCAATATGAAGGTCTTATTTGCACCGGGGGTGGATCATGGTTCAGGCAAAATATGTCCGCTTAAAAAATACTGGTCCTGCTGCCCGCAGCCGCTCCCCAAAATCGACGAGTACCCCCCAACCACCCGTGGATAAGGACTCCACTGTCGCTAATCTCATCCAGGGGTTGAATCTGCTCGCCGCGCATGCCCGCCAGCAGGGGCTTGGCAATGCCGCGCGCATTCTTGCCACCGCAAAGGAGGATTTGGTCTATTGGGCGGTGGATCTCAATTTTGCGGAAAGCCCGAAGGACCGTTTCATCAATCAGCATCTCTACGGTACTAATTTGCAAGGTGAATTGATGCAATGCTTGGGGGGTGAACCTGAAACCCGCTCCGAAAGTTTAACACTGCTGCATGATTTCAACGGCCTCATGGAGCGTGCGACCGCGCTTGCCATGCGCGGCTATTTCGGCAGCGCCAGTCTTTCCAAAGACAATAAATAGCTTAGCGCATCCACGCTCTACATCTTTAGCAAAACCTGCCCGCCTTCTTATCGTTATTTTACGGGTCTTGCCGCATCCTCGCTCCTGTTCATTCATCCATAGGAGAAGTTATGGTAGCGATTCGAAAAACGACTGGCTTGCGCCAGGTCAATGAAAACCCCAACGACCCCAACGTACGCGATCCCGAACATGCGCATGAGCTCGGCGGTACACTCGGCATGACGGTTGGCGGCGTTGCTGGCGGCATTGCGGCCGGTGCTGCTGCAGGTGCAGCCATTGGTGGTGCAGCGGGCCCAATCGGCGCTGTAGCCGGTGCGGCTGTCGGCGGCGCACTTGGCGGCATTTCCGGCGAAAGCATTGCGCGTGAAATCAACCCAACGGCGGAAGAAGCATATTGGGAAGAGAACTACACCACCCGCCCCTATGTCACGCGCGGCAGTGATTTCGAAACCTACCGCCCCGCGTACCGTTACGGTGTCGATGCTTATAGCCGCAATGCGAACCGCGAGTTCAACGATATCGAGCCGAGCATTCGCAACAACTGGGGCATGGCCCGCGGCGATTCGTCGCTCGAATGGGAAAATGCCCGCGAAGCCGCGCGCGATGCGTTCGACCGTTTGAAAGATAGCAACCGCCGTTCGTAATTCGCTTGTTTAAAATGTGCGGGGCGCAGCCTGAAAAGTCTGCGCCCCCTTTTATCCTCAGGAGCTTCCCATGCGCAGAGAAACACCAATCCGTTATAACCCCCAGCAACGCGTGATGCAGGAGTTCAAGCATGACGAACTCGCACTCGGCCATTGCCCCAAAGCGAAATAAAATTTCCGGGCATTCGCATCTGAAGCGCCGGCATTATATTCTCGGCGGCATCCTTGGTTTTATTGTCCTTCTGCTGCTCGCAGTGCATCTCTATTTGGCCAGCTGGGCGCTGCGTTATGTCAACCGCGTGCTGAACGATATCGATGGCTATCAAGGCTCCATCGCGTCGATTGATGTCGATCTCTACCGCGGGGCCTACCGCATTCATGATCTCAAATTGTACAAAAAAACCGGCCATATCCCTACACCGTTTATCGCTATTGCGCAGATCGATTTATCGCTGCAATGGGGTGCGTTGTTTCATGGCCGCATCGTATCGGATGTAGAACTCGACCAACCGGTAATCAATTTTGCGACCAACAAATCCGGTACGGCGAGTCAAACGGGTGCAGAGGTCGATTGGAACAAGCCGATCCGCGATTTGATGCCGATCGACATCAACATTGTGACTTTCAAAAACGGCAAACTCACCTATCAGGATTTTTCGACCTCGCCGCAGGTGAATATTTACATCAACCATATGCAGGGCGAGCTGCATAACTTACGCAATGTGGTGGATACGACCAAAGCCCTACCCTCCACGCTCGATATCGCTGGCGATTCCATCGGCCACGGCAATTTACGCATCAAAGGCCATATGAATATCCTGGAACCCGTGCCGGATGTCGATCTCGATGCCAAGCTCGAGAATGCGAATTTGGCTGCGATCAGCAATTTCACCAATGCCTATGCCGCGGTCGATATCAAGAGCGGTACGTTGAATGTCTATTCCGAGGTGAAGGTGAAAAACAACCACGTGTCGGGTTACATCAAACCGCTGGCGAATAATATTTCGATCATTGATTTGCGCAAACCCACCAATCCGGTGAAGCTGGCGTGGGAGGTGGTGGTCTCGACCGTCGTCACTTTGTTCACCAATCTGCCCAAGGATCAATTCGCCACCAAAATTCCGCTCGAGGGCAATCTCGATAATATCTCGACGGATAGCTGGGCGGCACTCGGCGGCATCATCCGCAACGCATTCATCTCCGCCTTCAAAAAAGGGGTGGATGGGAGTGTGGCTTACTAAACTCTACCCCACCCACAAAAAAAGCATGCCCATCACAGGCATGCTTTTTTGTTACCAACCGCCATCAGCGGCGGGTGGCTAAACTAGCGTTTGTCCGAAGACGAACCGTAGCTGCTGCTACCTTTGCTGTCTTTGTCGGTCTTTTGTGCTTGTGGTTTTACTTCCGAACCTTGTTGGCCCTGACGCGATTGCTGTTGGTTGGCGCCAAGGTTTTGTTTGTTCTGATTGGTATTCATAACAAGTCTCCTAAGTTTAAGTGATTTCCCCATCATTGAGGAGTGGGAACCCTAGAAGCCGCTTCATAAATTTGCAGGGCCGCTTGCCCCGGCTCACATAAAAAAGCACACAAAACCATAAGCAAATACTTACCTAAACGTAAAACTTATCGTTTTTTTATACCGATTCTTATTCAGTAAAAACAACAATAAGAGGTCGGGGTGAGACAGATTCCAAGGCTGTGGCTGGTGTTTATCGGCGCGTGGGTGATGGGCGCGCCGGGCATTGCCTTATCCGCCGCCCTGCCGAGTGACCCGGAGTTCGACGACATCCTCGCCCATGATATTTCGGAACTCACCATCACTTCCGTCTCGCGCCGGCCGCAGAAGCTAAACACCGCCGCTTCCGCCATTTACGTCGTTACGCAGGAAGATATTCGCCGCACGGGCGCCAGCTCCATCCCCGAGGCGCTGCGCATCGTGCCAGGCATCGAGGTCGCGCAAATCGCCTCCAACAAATGGGCAATCAGTGCGCGCGGCTTCAACGGCGCACTCGCCAATAAAATGCTCGTCATGATCGATGGGCGCAGCCTTTACACCCCCGTGTTCGCCGGTACCTATTGGGATGACCGTTCGATTCCCGTCACGGAGGTCGCGCGCATTGAGGTGATTCGCGGCCCTGGCGCCAGCGTGTGGGGTGCGAATGCGGTGAACGGCATCATCAATATCATCAGCAAAAGCGGGAAGGATGAGCAAGGCAATTATGTCGATGCGCGCGTGGGCACCGAGGAGGTGAGCGTCACCGCCGGGCGCGGCAAGGAATGGAAGCCGGACGCCTATTACCGCACCTACGCGCAAGGTTTCGTGAACGATGCGAGCAAGCTCACCGCCGGCGGCGATACGGCGGATGATTGGTACCGCGCGCAAGCTGGTTTCCGTTTGGATGGTAAAACCTCGCAGGATGATGATTACATGCTCTCCGCCCAAGGTTATGGCGGCGGGCAGGAAAACCGCCAAACCATGACCATGCGCGACGCGCCCTATTCGACCACCTATAACAGCGACGATAAATCGAATGGCGCCAACATTTCTGGCACCTGGGATCATGCTTACTCTGCTAATTCCACCGGCACGCTAAAAGCGTCCGTCGATTATTATTCGCGTTACGAGGAAGTAGCCGATCAGAAAGTCGCCACGCTTGATCTCGACTGGCAGCGCGACACGCAAACCAGCGCACGCAACAACCTCATTTGGGGCGCGGGCTACCGGTTCTTCTCCGTCGGCATCGATGGCAGCTTCACCGCACGGGTGCATAATACGCAAGAATATTACAACCTCTTCAGCGGCTTCGTGCAGGATGAATATGCGCTATTGCCGAACGAACTTTTCCTCACGGTTGGCTCGAAACTCGAGCATAATGATTTCACTGGGTTCGAAATACAGCCCAATGCGCGTCTCTCCTGGGTGATGGACGATAAGCACACGCTGTGGGGCTCGGTCAGCCGCGCGGTGCGCACACCAAGCATTGTCGATCACGACATCAATATTATCGCCCGCACGGCGGCGGGGCCGACTTACACGGTGCTATTCGGTAGCCCGGATATCGAGTCGGAAAAACTGATGGCGTATGAGCTCGGCTACCGCGTGCAAGCTACGCCGAAACTGCAGCTCGATAATACGGTATACTACAACGACTATGATGATCTGACGACCTACGAAGCACGCGATTCATATTTCACCGGCCTCACCTTCGTGAACCCATATGTCACCAGCAACCGCGGTTACGGCCATGTGTATGGCTTCGAAAGTGCTGCGACCTACACCGCGTCGCACACGCATAAACTCATGGCTTCCTACAGCTATGCCGAAATGGACCTCGATACGCGTGGCGCGGCGCTTTCCATCAACGGCACCGAGCAGCTGATGCCTAAGCACATGCTCTCGCTGCGCTCTTACTGGAACGTGACGCCGACAGTGAGCTTCGACAATATGGCCTATTTTGTCGATGATTTACGCACGCCTGTCGGCAGCTATATCCGCTACGATACGCGCCTTGCCTGGCAAGCGCTGCCGGGCCTCGAGCTTAGCCTGACGGGGCGTAATTTGCTCGATGATCGCCATGCGGAATTTCCCATCACCCCGCAAACGGAACTTGAACGCAGCGTGCTTGCAGGCGCGACATGGCGCTTCTGATGCGGGTGCGCTTACGCAGTCTCATTCTTGCAGTGCTGTTCACCAGCATGTTCATAGCAAATTATGCGCAAGCCACCGTTCCGGATCGCACGCGGCAATATAAGCTCGAGGCGGCGTTTCTCTACAACTTCCTCAACTACATCACCTGGCCCGGCCTTAGCACGCCAGATGAAATGACTAGCGCCACCATTTGCATTTTGCAGGGCGATCCGATCGATCCGTACCTCACTTACGTGCAGCAAAAAATGGGCGACCAACGCCAGATTGCGATCAAGCATCTCGCGCCCGAAAGCAATGCCGAAGGCTGCCAGATTTTCTTCTCCCGCCGTGGCATCGCGCCGCATTCGGCCACCACCACACCCATCCTCACCGTCTCGACCGATGCTACTACTAGCATGATCCGCATGCGCGCGGAGGAAGACGGCATGGCCCTGCGCATCAACAATACCATGCTTTCCGAGCAAGGCTTTGGCGTCAGCTCGCGCCTGCTTAGTCTCGCACAGGAGGTGAAATGACGTTTACCTCCACCTCACGTTTTTATGCCCCGTTCAACGCCCTCTCCTTCCGCATGAAGTTGATTGTGATCACGGTTGGCATCGCTGCGTTCGCGCTGATTATCTCGAGCATGATCGAGACGATTTTCAGCTGGCGCTCCGAGCAAGAAACGTTGATGCGCCGCCTGCAAATCACCGCGCAAATTGTGGCACTCCAATCGCAAGTTGCGCTCGAATTCAGCGACCGCAAAGCCGCGCAGGAGAATTTGCAATCCCTGCGCGCGGATGATTCGGTGCTGCAAGCCTGCCTTTACGATGAGGCTGGCGAAATTTTCGCCGAATACCATGCGCAACCAGCGCGCAACAACAATTGCCCCACCGACCTCACCCCGCGCCACAGCTACCATTGGCAGCAGCTCGATCTCATGCGCGATTTGAACCACGACACGCGCCATATCGGCAAGCTCTACCTCGTCTATGGGCTCGATGAAACCATCGCGCAATTCACCAGCGAAACCCTCACCAAACTCTTCTTCATCCTCGTCGTTCTTGGGGTCATTTGGCCACTTTCCACCTGGTTGCAGCACAGTATTTCAAAACCGATTGTCGAGCTCGCGCACATGACGCGGCGCTTCGGCAGCCAACGCGAAATCAGCCCGAACATGATCGCACGGCCTGATGATGAAATCGGCGAGTTGATGGATGCATTCGCGGTGATGATGGAACAAATTCTCGCGAGTGATTTTCAGCTGCATGAAATGATTGGCGAGCTGAGCCAAGCTAAGGAACGCGCAGAAGGCGCCAACCGCGCCAAAACCGAATTCCTCACCAATATGAGCCACGAAATCCGCACACCGCTGAATGTCATTGTCGGCCTCGCCAATATTTTGGAGCGCAGCAAGCCTGTCACCCCGCGCCAAAGCGAGTGCCTCGCCACCATGAAAACCAGCGCGGATGATTTGCTGGCGCTCATCAACGATCTGCTCGACTTCTCGAAATTCGAAGGCGGTAAAGCAACCCTCGAAATGGTTGCGTTCGACCTGCGCACCCTCGTGCATAAAATCATCACCACGCAGGATGTGCGCGCACGCGAGAAGAAGCTCAGCCTCGAATGCGATGTCAGCCAATTGCGCGGCGATTTCTTCCTGGGCGATCCGTTGCGCATTCAGCAAATTATTACCAACCTGCTCGCCAACGCCATCAAATTCACCGAAACCGGCTATGTCCGCCTGTCACTCAGCACCGAGGGCGCTTACATCCCGGGCCTCATCAGCCCCGTCACCATCCGCATTCTCGATAGCGGCATTGGTATTGCGAGCAATCACCTCGCCAGTATTTTCGAAAAATTCACGCAAGCCGATGCCTCAACCACGCGCAAATATGGCGGCACGGGCTTGGGCCTCGCCATCTGCAAAAGCCTGGCCGAAAGCATGCACGGCAGCATTAGCGTCGAGAGTAATCTCGGCGTTGGCTCCTGCTTCACCGTCATCCTCCCGCTCGAGGCGACGGACGGCCTCTCCCCTCGTAAACCCACAGCCCCCACCGCGTCTGCTCCCATCCCCAACGGCACCAAACCGTTGGTGCTGCTGGTCGAGGATCACCCGCCCAACATCATGGTCGCGAGCAATTTGCTGCAGGAATTCGGCTACCGTTTCGATGTCGCGCATAACGGGTTCGAGGCCATCGTGCGTTTCGGGCAAAAGCCTTACGCCGCCATCCTCATGGATATCCAGATGCACGGGATGGATGGCATCGAAACCGCGAAACGCGTGCGCCAATACGAAGCTAAATATGCCATGCGGCCGATCCCCATCATCGCTGTCACGGCCTACGCCACACCGGCTGACCGCGAGCGCTGTTTAGCCGCGGGCATGAATGATTACATCGCCAAACCCTTCGACCCGGAGGATCTGCGGCAAAAGCTTATTTACTGGCTTGATGCTTTCGCTAAAGGCACGGCCTACCCGCAGCCAATCGCCACTTCTCAGGCGTAAAAAAGGGCTCTTCACGAGCCCTTTTCATACTTGCCGAGTGTTTTATTCTGCAGCGTTATCGTCGGTTGCCGTGGTATCATCCACCGCATTATTGTTATCGACCGCCGTTGGCGCTGCCGCGGGTGCTGCTTCCTGCAGCACGGTAGTTTGCGAGACCGGCGCAGCGGTTTGCGTCTGGCGGTATTCATATAGGCCATACGCCGCCAAAATTGCGACGACAGCGACCAACGCTACGATGAGCAGCGTGCGGGTGCCTTCGCGGGCTTCCGCGCGGTAGAGATCGTCGCTGCGCGGGGTCGTGGTGTTGACGGGGCGGTAGGTAGTTTGGTTTGCCATAACAGGCTCCTTCCAAAGGGGTGGTACAGGCCATTATCCTTACGCCTTGGCCCATAAAGATCCCATAACCAAGGAAGCGTGCGGGTATCAGCATTGCATAATCTAGTTGCATCGCACGGGGCTGCACGGCATCAAGGGCAAAACTTTAGAGGAACTATGCTCGAACTCGTCATCGCGCCGGACCCGATTTACAAAACCATTTGCAGCGAAGTCACCGCCGTGACGGACGCCACCCGCGCCATGCTCGCCGCCATGATGGAAACGGTCGAGGCTTACAACGCGCTTGGCATCGCCGCACCCATGGTGGGGCTGACCGAGCGCCTGATCGTGATTTCGCTCGAGGATGATGCGGGCGAACTCCACCGCCACTCCATGGTGAATCCAATCATCACCGAGCGTTCGGCGGAACTGGCGACGATGGAGGAAGGCTCCCTCACCTTCCCCGGCATCAGCGCGCCGGTGACGCGCCCGGCGACCGTCACCGTGCGTTACCTCGATGAAAACGGCGCGGCGCAAACCATCACCGCCAGCGGCATACTCGCCGTGTGTTTGCAGCACGAGATCGATTACCTCGACGGCAAAACCTTCCTCGATTACCAGCCGCCCGTGAAGCGCGACACGCTGAAGCGAAAGATGGAAAAGCAAAAGCGCCTCGGCGCGATTCCGCATGTGCATGGACCGAATTGTAACCATTAGGCAATAAAAAACCCCGCCGGTGAGGGCGGGGTTTTTGTTTTTCGCGCTTCGTTGAAGCTTAGGCTGCTTTCATCGCGCCTTTTGCTTTCACGAAACCTTCCGCGAGTTTCAGCGTCGCCGGAAGCACTTCATGATGCTCGCCCATCGCAATGTTCGCGAAGGTCGATGCGAGTTCGGTATCGAATTCGAAACCGGTTTTCTTTTTCGTCGCAGGTGCCGTAGGCTTGTGGGTAGTTGCCGATGCTTGCTTATCGTCCAACACACCTGCCGGGCATTTACCTGTTTTCATATATTCCAACCCTTGCTGGTAGCTTTTCGCTACAGCCGGATCTTTATTCAGATCTGGCACATGGCGCTTTTTAGCATCTGCCACGGCAGCTTCGTAATTATCTGCCAATTTGTTCTCGCAGCGAGCTTGAGCTTCTTTGCGATCAGCTTCTTTTCCAAGACGCTCACTGTCTTTGTTTAAACGGCGAACTACTTCCGCGTTGTCTGGGGTATCTTGTGCCATAACAAATTCTCCTCTGTGCAATTCCAAGGGATTTTTCCCTCTACAAACCCTTTGTAGAATGGTTTCGACAATTTGTGTGTGACAGTTTGATGAAGATTGGAAATATATGATAAATCAGTGCTTTAATCTACCCGAGATTAGGACCTTTGGCCGATTTTGCAGCAGCAATATTATAGGTTGGGGCAGGACCAGCTTCTTCAGCCTGCACAACAGCGAACCTCCCCCTACGACTGTGCGACTGTTGCAGATCATTATCCGCCTGTTCTACGCGATCATGACTCTTCTGATTTTTCTCCGCCGCCTTCTCCACTTCACTCGTGCCTTCCTTAGCCGTCTTCACGGCTTCTTTCACTTCCGGCGCGTCGGACGAATTTTCTGCGGCTTGGGTAGCGCCTTTTTCCAGCGCCATGACATGCTTCAACTGCTCAGGATTTTTCCACCAATCCGGATGCGCTTTTTTGTAAGCCTCTTCTTCTTCACGCAGTTGCAGGTAGCGATTATATTCCGCCTCATTTTTGATGTCGCCATTATCATGGGCTTTGAGCATCGTCGCATGCAATTCATCCTGCGCCTTTTGGTCTTTCGCCACGGCTTCACCCAGCAACCGCTCCGCCTTCTTCTCCGGCGTTTCTTGGGCCACATTATCCAGCACGGCTTGGCTGGTGGCGCTTTGTGCGGCGGCGATGGCGGCGGCGAGGCCCGGGCCACGCGCGGTCGCCAGGTTCTGCTTCGCGGCTTTGAGGCGCGCGAGTGCCGTCTCATCGAGGCCCATTTCCGCATCTTTGATTTGGCCGTCGAGCACGCCCATCAAGTTTTCACGTGCGCCCTCGAGTGCAAATTCCGCATACTCAAACTTGCGCGCGGCTTCCTCCATACGGTAGGCGACCACTTCCTCGGGCAAATCGTATTTCACGTCCGACTTCACGCCGACAAGCCCACCGAGCACGCCCGGAGACAGGCCTTTCAGCGCGGCGAACATCGCATTCTTCTCTGTATCTTCTGTGCTCATGTCACGCTTCGTTGGTTGAGGACGACGCGTGGCTTGCTTGGCGAGTTTTACGGACAATCTAACCGTTGCCCTGTAGCTTTAAATTAAGGCATTTCGTTTAAAAGATGGTTAAAAGTCCGTGCTTTAACCTATGTCATATACAGGATAAGTATCTGTAAAAAATAAATTACAATTCATGGTTGCATATAAAATTTTGGTGCACGCGACTTAATTTGCTGCGCTGCGGGCAAATGCGAGGATTCAGTTGCTCCCCGCCCCAATCCCCCCTATCCCTCGCGCATGAGCCTCAAAATCGCCAGCTGGAATATCAACTCGATGCGCATCCGCGAAGGCGCGCTCGCCCGCTTCGTCAACGCGCATAAGCCGGATGTGCTGTGCCTGCAGGAAACGAAGGTGGATGACCCGATGTTCCCGCATGGCATTGTGCGCAGCCTCGGCTTTAAACATTGCGTGTTCACGGGTGAGAAAAGCTATAACGGCGTCGCGATTCTTTCCAAAATTCCGCTGAAACAAACCGCCGCGTTCGACATGATCGGCAACGGGCAGAAGCGCCATATCGCCGCCGAGCTCGAGAACGGCGTACATGTCCATAATTTCTACGTCCCCGCGGGTGGCGATGTGCCCGATACCGCGCTGAACCAGAAGTTCGACGAGAAGCTGCGCTTTGTCGATGCGATGCAGGATTGGTCGGCGCAGGAGGTGAAGGCGAAGCACAAAACCGTGATCGTCGGTGATTTCAACATTGCCCCGCTGGAGCATGATGTCTGGTCCTCGCGCCAGCTGAAGGATGTGGTGAGCCACACGCCTATCGAGCGCGAAAAACTGATGGAGCTGATGGGCCTCAGCGGCGGCTGGGTGGATGCGATGCGCGCTTTGACGCCGCACGAGGAGAAGCTCTATAGCTGGTGGAGCTACCGCAACAAGGATTGGGAGAAATCGAACCGCGGCCGCCGTTTGGATCATATTTGGCTCACGCCAGAGCTGAAATCCGAGCTGAAATCCGGCGTCATCATGCGCGAGGCACGCAATTTCGACAGTCCGTCCGACCATGTACCGGTGATGGTGGAGTTGGCGGCTTAGCTACTTCCCCCGCCGCGTGCGTATCTTCGCGTAAGCGGGTTCCAGCATCACGGCGATAATCGCCAGCCAGAACAAGGTCATCAGTACAGTGATTTCGACTAACATCATTGGTTTCCTCTATGGGCGTTGCAATGACGTGGTTTGCCAACTTGGGGTGGTGAATTAAGGAAAGGGTATCGCTGGTCTTGTTGCTTGGTAGGCTTTAAATGCTTCAGAATCTTCAATTAACCGCTTGTTCGATGGCGTTTGCAAAATAATCACCCGGTTATTTTCTGCATAGATGCGAACGCCCGGGAATGCGGTTTTCAAATCTTCTTCAATTTTGGAGAGCGCTGCTTTCTGGCGCTCTAGTGGCTCTTGCGTCAGCGGATGTCCCTCAAAGGTCAAATCCGAACTTGCAATCGAATAGGCAATACGCCCGCCAGGCGTTTTATCGCAATGCCAATGCGTCTGGCCTGTAATCTTTTTCAGCGCTTCGAAGATGGGGGAAGTGTAAACAATCATCGCAGGCCTTTTCAGATTATCGTAATGAAGCTTCCTAATGCACGCTCACCGGAGCCAAATTATGCTTCACCGCGTTGAAGTAAGCGCTTTCGGCAGAGTCGAACATCGCAAGCTGCGTGCCGTCCGCCGCGAACACCGCGTAGGCCATCACCAGCCCATCGCGCACCGGCTTGATGTAAGCCATCGTCTCCAGGCCGACCATGGCCATCATGATGTCTTCGAGCTTGTTGGTTTGGACCTGCATGGTAACTCCCGTGTGTTGATCTTATGAGGTTACTATACCCCACTGGTGAGCGCCCGTGTGTGACAGTTGTGTGAAGTTGTTGGGGTGGGGGTATGGATGGTTGGCTAGCTTCCCGGCAACCCACCACTGCGATACTATCTGCCCATCCGCGAATCGCTCCCTGCAACCAAATGCAACGGATGTAACGCGCAACGGCTTCGATTAGGATGAATCAATGGCTTAACCAGTATCCATGCAACGAAAATGCAACGCGGCGGATAGGATTACGAGCGTTTATTGCGCTTGCGGTTTACCGGGCGCGGGTCGTTGAAGATAAAGAGTTTATCCTCCAACACCGGGCCAAATTGCGGGTTTTCGAGGGTGACGCTTGTTGCGTTCCCCGCCGCGTCGACCGTGAGGATGCGTTTGAGCTCCAGCGGTTTTTCGCTGAATTCCAGCGTCATCGTGCCGTCGCTGGGTTTTTTGCGCTGGCGGATGGTGGCGGAAATGATGCCTTTATCGATGGAAAAAGCGGTGATTTCCGTCGATTCACTGTCGAGCTTGATGAAGCGCTTGGCCAAAAATGCGACCAGCGTATCGTCGACCCCGACATAGGTGACCTGGTCGACACCCGGGTCATAATAGGTGACGGTTTTGCCGTCGCTCACCAGCAAAAGCGGCGTGGGCGGGTTATATTGCCAGCGCATTTTGCCGGGGCGTTTCATGAAGAATTTGCCGGTGCCCTTCGTGCCATCCGCCGCGATTTGCGTGAAGTCCGAGACGACGGAAGTGATGTCCGAAAGATACGCTTCCACTTTCGCAATCGCCACTCCGCGCGCCTCGGCGGTCATCGCGCTGGGCGCAGGGGCAGCGACTGGCGCACGCGTTGCTGCGTGGGCGCTGGTCATGAAGAGGCTGATGAAAAAAATGGAGAGAAAACGCATGATGCCTGCCTAGCGTAAATCCCGAATTGCAGCAAGCCGCATCGGTAGCTTGTGTCAAAATGGATGGGATACTAGGAGCCGCCAAGCGCAGGGAGGAAGTGTAGCAGCGCTACATGACCGACTGAGCATTGGCGGTGACGACGTAGCCCGCCATTTTCACACAAGCGGACTACTCTCTTACCAAAACTTCCCGTTTACCAACATGATTCGCGGGTCCAACAATCCCCTCCTGCTCCATCTTCTCGATGATGCGCGCGGCGCGGTTATAGCCGATTTTGAGGCGGCGCTGGACATAGCTGGTGGATGCTTTGTTATCGCGGATGGTGAATTCCTTCGCCTGTTCGTAAAGCGCGCGGTCGGCTTCGGATTCATCCTCATCGAACAGCTCGCCGGTTTCGCTCTCCTCTTCAGGGTCGATGGTCACGGCAGCTTCATATTGCGGCTCGCCCTGTGTGCGTAAATAGGCGACGATTTCTTCGACTTCCTTGTCGGAAATGAACGGCCCGTGAACACGCGTCACCCGCCCGCCGCCTGCCATGTAGAGCATATCGCCCTGACCGAGCAGCT
>JBEHYI010000011.1:0-23712 GCA_048498255.1 Pseudomonadota bacterium
CTCGACGAGATCCTTGATGTAGACACCTGGGAGGTCGAACACGCCAGGCTCACAGACCAAAGCAGAAAGCCCGTGTGGTTGAGGCTGCCCAAAAACGCCACGAGGCCAATGGTGGGCACGACCAGTAACGTGGCGACGGCAGCAAAGCCGATCCAGTAGGAAAGCACGAGGCTGGTGCGCGAAATGGGGCGCGAGAGCAGCACATCGACCTCGCGCGCATCGAACGCGTTGCGCATGTGGAAGCCGATGAAGACGACGATGCCGACCATGATGATGACGCGTGCGGAAGCCGCGGTGAAGCTGAGCGTCATCTGCGTGGTTTCGATCATGGCGGTGGAGCCGAGCACGCTTGAGATATACGCCGCCGCGGCGATGCCGATGAGAAGGCCAAAGAACAACCGATCCCGCGTGGCGGTTAGCAAAACATAGCGGATATTACTGAACATGGGCGCGCCGAGTTATTTGTAAAGAGGACGCGGATCGCTGAAGAATTTGTCGTAAAGCTTGCGGTCCGACTCATGCGTACTGCCATCCGGATTGACAATAGTCGCTTTGATGAAAATCACGAGCTCACGCTTAAAGGAATCTTCCGCACGGCTTTTGAAAAGATTGCCCAGAATCGGAATTTCATTCGCGCCCGGAACACCATCCGACGTATTGCGGGTGCCGTCTTCCATCAAACCGCCGATGATCATCACCCCACCGCTTTTCACCTTCATTACCGAATCGAGCTCGCGTACTTCAACCACGGGATAGACGCTGATATAGCCGTTCACTGCCCCGGCCGGATCCGCCACCGTACCGACAATACGGGTCAAAGTCGGGCGCACATTGAGCGTTACCTGTTCAGAATCGAGATTCACGGCAGGAATGATGTTGAGGATCACCCCGATCGGCACCGAACTCGCGGTACATTTGGGCTTGGCATCAATCGTCGTAGTGGTGCCGTTGGTGACGGTGTTCGACGAATCATTTGTTTCGCACTTAAAGAAGACTTCGTTGCGCGCGAAGGTCAGGATCGCCTGCTGGTTATTGATCGCCGATAGACGCGGGCTGGATAGCGTACGCGTGGTGCCGAATTGCTGGGTTGCGGCCACAATGGCATCGAGATCGCCCGCATCTACCGACAAACTGAGCGCGGCGTTGCCTAAGGTGCCTTTGGTCAGGCCGGTGCCAAGCGTTGCATCCGTCACCGTGCCGGTATTGTTGTATTTACCGATACTTGCCGAAATACCGCCGCTATTGCCGAGCAAATGCGTCCAGTTTACGCCGGAGAGGAACTTATCCGCGAGCGATACCTCAACGATTTTCGCTTCAATCAACACCTGCGCCGAAGCATTGCGGTTCATCATGTTGAGGAAAGTTTGCACCATTTCGTGCTGACGCTCCGTCGCACTCACTGACAGGACACCGGCCTGACGGTTGATGACAATCGAGGATTTAGAGCCTGCACCCGCTGCTGCATCCGGCGCTACCGCAGGGGTTGTCGCTTTCACTGTATCGGCGCCGCCCACATTGTAATTCAGAATTTCATTTACCGATGCCTCGAGCGACGACCAGAGATCACTTTCGGCCGTGGTATTAATCGTCGCTGAAGAACCGCTAGTACCCACTGTACCCGAAGAAGAGCTGCCACCACTGCTTGAGCTCGAGCTTGAACTCGATGAGCTGCCACTACTGCCACCGGAAGCCAGAATATTGGTACTTAAATTGTAGCCGCTGGTGCTGGAGCGCACGAGGTTCAGAAAATCGAGCGAGTAGTTTTTGATGTATGGCGTATCTTTTTCCACCCGAATCGAATTGCCGGTGGTGCTGTAACGCAAATGGCCCAGCACCGCGATACGCTCGATCACCTCGTTGAACGGACGGTTGGTTGCGCGCAGATTGACGCCGGTGGTTTCAAGACCCGGCCCCACTTCAATATCCACCGCAGCGAGGCGGCCAAGTTCGAACAAGACATCGCGCAGCGGCACGTCATCCGTCACGGCGAGGGTGACCAATTTGGTGTTGGCCACTTTCGGCGGGCGCGGAGTGGCCAGTACCTGCGCCACATCCGGAATCGGCGGCGCACCAAGCTCGGCGGTTACCGTCGGATCGGTGTTCTTATCTTTTTGTTTATCGATCTCGGTGATGTTGCGAAAATCATTCACCGTCAGGTTTTTTTGACGGTCGATCACATCCGTCGATTCACCTTTTTTCGGCACGAAAGAATCGAGGAAGGTGCAGGATGCCAGCGGCGCTACGCATCCTAGAATCAATGCCCAATGTGCGAGTTTTGGTAGTGACCGCATACAGCCCCGTGAAATACCTTTATCCTTTTGTAGTACCAACACCGATTACGCACCACAAGTGGTTTATTGTGGCATGTGAGTAACAGCTTAAATCGGTTTTACGATTTTACTGCACCATCGCGCGCACGCCGTAAACGTGCCAAAATTCCTGCGGCGCATCCGGCCATAAAATGCAAAGCAAGAGTGATGCCATGAGCGCGGGGCCGAAGGGAAATTGTTCGCCCTGCCCGGTGATGCGCCAGAGCAACCCGCAGACGACGCCCAGCAGGCCGGAGAAAAAGAGAAACGGTACGAAGCTGGTGATGCTTGCAAGCCAGAGGCCGATGCCAAAAAGTAATTTCACATCGCCCAAACCGAGCCCGTCTTTTTTGCGCAGGAAGAGAAATCCGTATTTCAGCGTCAGGCCAAGCGCGAGGCCGAAAAATGCCGCCACGATAACATCCACCCATGCAGTGCCGATGGCGTAATGGTACAATGCGCCAAATAGGATAATCGCGATCTGCACTTCATCCAAAATAATGTAATGCTCAAGGTCGGTGACGATGATGGCGACGAAGCACCACCATAAACCGGCAAGTGCGAGTGCTTGCAGCGTGAAGCCGAAATAATACGCGGCGGCGATGGTGCCCGCGGAGCAGGCAATTTCGGTGAGCGGGTAGCGGAAACTCACTTTCGTTTTACAATGGCGGCATTTGCCACGGCTAAATAGCCAGGAGAGAACGGGAAACAGATCCGGCACCTTCAGCACCGTCTTGCAATTCGGGCAGCGCGAGCGCGTCATGCCGATTTTCTCCTCGCGCGGCAGGCGGTAGGTGACGAGGGTGAGGAACGAGCCCATCGACGCGCCGATGAACGCGATCAGCGCCCAGAGTATCGTGTTGTTTGCCATGAAAATCAGCCGCTTGAGGTTCCTTGTTGCCTTATCCACAGGTTCGTGGCAGAAAAGCCCGCTACCTACTATATATAGTGTCACGTTACTGCGAAGGTAACGGATAACAAGATAAAAATGCATCGGGCCAAGGTACACGTGAATAAGATTGTCGCCATTGCGAATGACCATGCCGGACTGTCGCTGAAAGCGGCGCTGATCGAGACGATCAATGCGCTGGGTTTCACGCCGCTCGATTTGGGCACGAATAATTCCCACTCGGTCGATTATCCGGATTACGGCCACCTCGTCGCGAAAGCGGTCACCGATCAACGCGCGCAATTCGGCATCGCGATTTGCGGCTCGGGGATTGGGATTTCAATTGCGGCGAACCGCCATGCGGGGATTCGCGCGGCGTTGTGCAGCTCTGGCCTCGCCGCTGAATTGAGCCGCCAGCATAACGATGCGAACGTGCTGTGCTTAGGCGCGCGCCTAATTGGCGATGCGGAAGCAAAGGAATGCGTTCGCCGGTTTTTGACCACGGAATTCGAAGGCGGGCGGCATGCCAAGCGCGTCGAGAAATTAGGATAGCGATAGGTTATAGGCATGGATGATAAAAAAATAGATATGCATAACAGAGCCCAAGAGGCGCTCACTTTTCTTCGCAATCAGGCTTCAAACGTTGAAGGTGTTACGCGAAGTCAAGTTTCGATACTACGTTATGTTGAAGCATCTTCTTTACCTATTTTGCAGGCAGCCATGTCAACAAATGGCAAAGAGGTTACGGGACGCGAACTAAATAATTACCTTAAGGGGCAAAAACAATATTGGGAAATCCACACTGAGCTGCCTCAAAAACTGCAAGATGAAGTAGGGCATATCCGTGCTTTCATTACCCAGCACTGTGGTGACTTGATAGCCGCCGCACAAATAGAACTTGAATCAACATCAGATAAACTAGGACGATAAAAATGACCAACACCGCACGTAAACTCGAGGACCAAATGACCAGCACCACCGCCTATTTCACCACGCCACTCGCTGAAGCCGATAAGGATGTTTTCGGCGCGATTCAGAAAGAACTTGGCCGCCAGCAACATCAGGTGGAGCTGATTGCATCCGAAAATATCGTGAGCAAAGCGGTGCTCGATGCGCAAGGCTCGGTCTTCACCAACAAATACGCGGAAGGCTATCCCGGCAAACGCTATTACGGTGGCTGCGAATTCGCCGATGTGGTGGAGCAACTCGCGATCGACCGTGCGAAGAAATTGTTCAGCACGAATTACGCGAACGTGCAGCCGAACTCGGGTTCGCAAGCGAACCAAGGCGTGTTCAACGCGCTGCTGAAACCGGGCGATGCCATCCTCGGCCAATCGCTCGCGGCGGGTGGTCACCTCACCCACGGTGCGCCGGTGAACCAATCCGGCAAATGGTTCAACGCGGTGACTTACGGCGTGCGCGAAGACAATCATTTGCTCGATTACGATGCGATCGAGAAGCTCGCCGTGGAGCATAAACCGAAGCTCATCATCGCCGGTTTCTCGGCTTACCCGCGCGTGGTGGATTGGGCGCGCTTCCGCCAGATTGCCGATAAAGTGGGTGCGTATTTCATGGTCGATATGGCGCATATTGCGGGCCTGGTTGCGGGTGGTTCCTACCCCTCGCCGCTGCCGCACGCGCATGTCGTCACCACCACCACGCATAAAACGCTGCGTGGTCCGCGCGGGGGGATGATTCTCTCCAACGTGCCGGAATTGGTGGTGGGCAAAACCGCGCAGGGGAAAGATCAGACGCTCGAGATGGCGATCAACTCGGCGATTTTCCCGGGCATCCAAGGCGGCCCGCTGGTGCATGTGATGGCGGGGAAAGCCGTCGCTTACGGCGAAGCGCTGCAACCTTCGTTCAAAGAATATGCGCAAGCGGTGGTGGATAATGCGCGCGCGCTGGCGAAAGTGCTGGTGACGCGCGGCCTCAATATTGTGAGCGGCGGCACGGATAACCATCTCGTGCTGGTCGATCTGCGTCCGAAAAACTTGACCGGTAAAGCGGCGGAAGCAAGCCTCGAACGCGCCGGCCTCACCTGCAACAAAAACGCGATTCCGTTTGATCCTGCGTCACCGTTCGTTACCTCCGGCGTGCGCCTCGGCACACCCGCTGGCACCACGCGTGGCTTTGGCATCAAAGAGTTCGAAGAAATCGGCAATTTGATTGGCGATGTGCTCGATGGCTTAAGCAAAAACCCGGAAGATGTCAGTGCAAATGCCGAGGTGGAAAAAGCCACCAAAACGAAGGTGCGTGCGCTGACGGATCGATTCCCGATTTATGGATAAGAATTTTAAAGCTGCGCTCGTCTTAGTCATCATGGCCTTGCTTGCAGCGCCATTATGCCTCTGTTTGTTTGAAACGCTTATATTCTTATTTAATAGCCTGCAACGACATGAGCCAGCCACATGGGCGCGGCTGATAGAGTCTTTACAACTAACACATCCTCCTTTTCTTAGCCGCGCTTATTTTATTGTCGCTTACTCTTTCGGCGCAGCACCTACGATTTATGCCATATTATATACTGCACGATGCATTTATCGGAAGCACCCGTTCCGCTGGAAATTAGCCTATTGCGTTACTCTGTTCTTCGCCGTTTTCCCTTGGTTCTTCACGCTACTGAACGGTAATTCTTTTATTTTCTTCGCGGTCTTTCTCGCTGCTACCATTACGTTCATTATGTGTTTGTGGATGGGTCGTTTGTTACTTCGGTCCGTTGGCACGCATCTCACCTTTGCATCTCATGTTGGAGGCGTCTAATGCGCTGCCCGTTCTGCAATCACGAAGACACGCAAGTGAAGGATAGCCGCCCGTCGGAGGATGGATCGTCGATCCGTCGCCGCCGTTTTTGCCCGGCATGTAATTCGCGGTTTACCACGTTCGAGCGGGTGCAATTGCGCGAGCTGACGGTGGTGAAAAGCAACAACGAGCGCCGCCTGTTCGACCGCGATAAAATCGCGCGCTCCATGGCGATTGCCCTGCGCAAACGCCCGGTGGATGCGGATGCGGTGGAAATGGCGATCAACCGCATTGTGCAAAAACTCGAGAGCGAAGGCGAGAGCGATATCCCGACCCGGCGCATCGGCGCGCTGGTGATGGAGGAGCTCAAAAAACTCGATGCCGTGGCCTACATCCGCTACGCCAGCGTCTACCGCGATTTCGGCTCGGTCGATGATTTCGAAAGCTTCGTTGGGAAATTGTAACGCCGTCATTGCGAGCGCTTAGCGAAGCAATCCACCTTCGACACAAAAAGAAAGAAGATGGATTGCCGCGGCCCCTCAAGAGGGCCTCGCAATGACGCGGAGAGGTTGATGCCAGAAAACCAAGATATTCATTTCCTCCACCACGCGCTCAGCATTGCCGCGCGCGGGTTAGGGCGCACCATGCCGAACCCAACGGTGGGGTGCGTGCTGGTGAAAAATAATCAGGTTTTAGCGGTCGCCCGCACCGCCGATTCCGGCCGTCCGCATGCGGAGGCGCAAGCGCTCGCGATTGCCGGGGAGAAGGCGCGTGGGGCCACGGCTTATGTCACACTCGAGCCCTGTTCGCACCACGGCAAAACACCGCCCTGTGCGCAAGGTTTGATTGATGCGGGTGTGGCGCGCGTGGTGATTGCCTGTGTGGACCCCGACCCGCGCGTGAGCGGCCGCGGCATTGCGATGCTAGAAGCGGCGGGCATTGCTGTTGAGCAAATTTTATTGCCGGAAGCGGCGCAACTTAATCGCGGTTTCTTCCGCCGCATCCAACCCGGCCTGCCCCATGTGGCGATGAAGCTTGCTACCTCCGAGGATCATTATCTCGCGCATGGCGACGGCAAGCGCCAGCCCATCACGGGCGAGCTTGCGCGCCAGCATGGCAACGGCCTGCGCGGTGCGTATGATTGCGTGCTGACCGGCATCGGCACGGTGCTGATGGATGACCCGGCGATGGATGTGCGCGCGCCGTATCCGCCGCATCCGGGCCTTATTCGCGTGGTGGCGGATCGTCAGCTGCGCCTGCCGCTCAAAAGCCAATTGGTGCGCCGGGCGGAGACCCATCCGGTTTGGGTGATCACCGGCGCCGAAGCGATCGAGCAAAACGCCAGCCATGCCACGGAATTGCGCGAGCGCGGCGTCACGTTTCTGGTGCTGGAGGAGGTGGTTTTACCCCCTGCCCGCATGCTCCAAGCCCTGGCGGCCGAGGGCATCACCCGACTCCTCATCGAGGCTGGAAGCCAATTATCGAGCGCATTTCTTGCTGAAAATCAGGTGGAAACGCTGCATTGGTACCGCGCGCCGATACTGCTCGGAAATGCTGGTAAATCCCCAATCTCTGTACTAGATAGCTCACTCACCCCCCGCCGCCGCCCGGTTTGCGTTGAAACGCGCCCGCTCGGGGCGGATCGTTATGAATGTTACGAGCTGCAGGAATAATCTAATGTTTACCGGTCTCATTCGCACCCAGGGCACCATCCGCCGCGTCGACCAGCGCGGGGATTGCATGATGACGATTGCGCTCGCCGAGGGGTTTACGATCGAGATCGGCGATTCCATCTGCTGCCAGGGCATTTGCCTGACCGCGACCAAGATCAATGACAATGAATTTAAAGTATCGCTCTCGGGTGAGACGATGACGCGCACCACCGCGAAGGATTGGCAGGTTGGCACGCTGATCAATATCGAGCCTTCGCTGAGTGTGGGCGATAAATTGGGCGGGCATTTTGTCAGCGGTCATGTCGACGGGCTGGCTTATGCAGTTGCCGCCGAGAAGGATGGCGATTCGATGATTTGGGAGTTCGAAGTGCCGCCGCATCTCGCGCAGTTTATTGCCGCGAAAGGTTCGGTGACGCTTGATGGCGTGTCGCTGACGGTGAACAAGGTCGAGGAGTTAACGGAGCCAACACCCGCTACGCGCTTTAGCGTGAATATCATTCCCCACACCGCGAAGGTGACGAGCTTCGGCCGCCTGAAAATTGGCGATGCGGTGAATCTCGAAGTCGATATGCTCGCGCGTTATGTGGCGCGCCTCGATGAGAAGAAAACCGCATGAGTAAGCTCTCGACATCGGAAGAAATTATCGCCGAGGCCAAGGCTGGGCGCATGGTGATTTTGGTCGACGACGAGGACCGCGAGAATGAGGGTGACCTCGTGATCCCCGCCGAATTCGCGAATGCCGAAGCGGTGAATTACATGGCGAAACATGCACGCGGGCTGATTTGCCTCGCGCTTGAGAAATCGCAGGTGGAGCGCTTGGGCCTGCCGCAAATGGCGAAGCATAATTCGAGCCGCCACTCGACCGCGTTCACCGTGTCCATCGAAGCGCGCGAGGGGGTGACCACGGGCATTTCCGCCGCCGACCGCGCTCGCACGATTGAGGCCGCGATCAACCCGCAAGCGCTCGCCGCAGATATTGCAAGCCCGGGCCATATTTTCCCGCTTGAGGCGCGCGAGGGCGGTGTGCTGGTGCGCGCCGGACATACCGAAGCGGCGGTGGATATTGCGCGCCTCGCGGGGCGTCATGCCAGCGGTGTGATTTGCGAGATTATGAATGATGACGGCACCATGGCACGCCTGCCGGATTTGCTGAAATTTGCGGCCGAACATGGCTTAAAAATCGGCACGATTGCGGATCTCATCGCCTATCGCCGCCGCGCGGAAAAGCTGGTGACGCGGATTGTGGAGAGTAAAATTTCGACCCAATTTGCAGGGGATTTCACCTGCATCGCCTATCAGCAAAGCCCCGGTTATGCTGAGCATTTGGCACTGGTGAAAGGCGACATTAGCGGTAAGCGCCCAACCCTGGTGCGCATGCATGCGTTCGATTTGCTGCATGATGCGATTGGCGATTTTTCGCATGGGCGCGCGGGCGTGCTGCAGGAAGCAATGAAGATGATCGACCGCGAGGGTGCAGGCGTGCTGGTTCTGCTGCGCGAGCCGCGCAAAACCGCCCTTTCCGACGGGCTCAAGGTGAAGCGCGGCGAAGAACCGGCGACGCCGATTTTGCGCGATTACGGCATTGGCGCGCAGATTCTGCTCGATCTGGGCGTCACCGATATGACGCTGATTACCAACACGCCGAAAATGATTGTGGGCCTTGAGGGCTATGGGCTACATATCGCCGGTCACCGCCCGCTTGAGGTTGCAGCATGAAGCCTATTCTCATTGTCGTTTCCCCCTATTACCAAGACATCAGCGATATGCTGGTGACGGGCGCGAGCAACGCGATTTATGGCGCGGAGCAGACGGCGGAAATGCTCGCCGTGCCCGGTGCGCTCGAAATTCCGGCAGCAATTGCGATGGCCGCCAAGCGCGACCATTACGCTGGCTATATTGCGCTTGGCTGCGTCATCCGCGGGGAGACTTCGCATTACGACACAGTGAGCAACGAATCCGCGCGCGCGCTGCAGGACCTTGCCGTGCAAAAAAATCTCGCCATCGGCAACGGCATTCTCACCTGCGAAACGCTTGCGCAGGCCATTGTGCGGGCCGACCCGGCGCAAGGCAACAAGGGCGGTGATGCGGCGGTTGCGGCTTTACGCATGATACAAATTCGCCATCTTTTTGGATTGGACCATTAAATGACTACGACGACCCCACGCCTTTCCCTTATGCGCAAACGCGCCTCGCGCCTGGCTGCCGTGCAGGCCATGTATTCCGAGGCGCTGATCGAGAAATCGACGCTGCCGGGCCTGCTTGCCAACCAATTGCTGCAAAGCTGGGCGGATAGCCGCACGCATGATACGGATGATTTGCCGCATGGCACGCAGCCGGAAGCGGCGCTCTTGAACAAGCTCATCGCCTCGGCGCAGGAAAATCACGCGGCGATTGCGGCGGCGATTGAGCAGCATATTCTGCCGAACTGGACGCGCGGGCGCATGAGCCTGCCGCTGCTGTCCGTGCTGCAGGTGTTCGCGGCGGAGGCGATTGCCTCGCCCACCCGCAGCCGCGCGGTGCTGATTGAGGAATACACGGAAGTTGCCGCGCAGTTGGTGACGGATGAGGAGCTTTCTTACGCGCATAAAATCTTCAATCTGCTGCTTGATCAATTGCGGCCGGAAGCGGCGTAAGACGTGGGTGAGCGTGATCGCATCGCGCGTTATTTTGCACCGCTGGCGGCAACGGAATCGGGCAGTTTTGGGCTTACGGATGATGCAGCAATTTTGACTCCACCTGCGGGTAAGCAGCTCGTTATCACCACCGACAGCGTGATTGAAACCATCCATGTTTTGGCTGCAGCAACACCGCAGCAATTTGCACAAAAACTCATGCGGCGGAATCTCTCCGACCTCGCAGCAATGGGCGCTGTGCCCTGGCGTTATACGCTAAATTTGCACACGCCACGTGACCTTGCCGAAGCGTGGTATGCGGATTTTGCTGCAAGCCTGGCCGCCGAGCAGCAGCATTTTGGCTTGGTGCTCATCGGCGGAGATTCAACATCCGGCGGTGATAGAATCCACGCTACCATGACCTGTTTCGGTGTGCTGGATGGCACTCCATTGCGGCGTAACGGCGCGCGCATAGGCGATGATGTCTATGTCAGCGGTGCACTCGGCGGTGCAGCTTATGCGCTTTCGTTGCTGCAGCAAAATGAGCAAGTACCAGAGGCACTCGCAGCACGTTATCACTGCCCCAAACCTCGCTTGGCGCTTGGGCAACGCCTACGCGGTATCGCCACCAGCGCGATGGATATTTCGGATGGGTTGCTCGCCGATGCTGCACAAATTGCTGCAGCAAGTGGCATTGGCATTACGCTGCAACAATCGACGATTCCGCTGGATGCACATCTTGTAAAAGCAGTGCAGCAGGAAGCAACGAACTGGCGTTTTGCCTTGAGCGGTGGGGATGACTACGAGCTGCTGTTCACCGCGCCAGCTGCCGCACGTGAAGTAATTGCAAAACTGGCAGTAGAACTTCAGCTACCCCTCACCCGCATTGGAAATGTTGCGCAGCATAAGAGTGTGATGGTGCAGGATGAGGCAGGCAATCTCTTGGATATTTCGCAAACCGGCTGGGAATATTAAAGCATTTAGAAAAATTGCCTGGCATGGATCCCCGCCTACGCGGGGATGACGGCCTGAGATTGCATCACGCTCTGATTAACGGCCCATATCGCGGTTGCTAAGGCCGCGCCCGGGGGAGTTGAAGCGGCCGAGATTGCCGAGCATTTGCTCCATGATTGTCACCTTATGGCCCTCGGTCGGCGTGGTTTTGCCGACGATTTCGACCGGCTTGCCGTCTTCCTTCTTCGCCTCGCCGATATCGCTTACCACATGGTTCGCATCGAAGGTGATGATGGTGACGTGCTGCTCGCTGACAGTCGGGGCAAACACGCCCATGCGCTCCTGTTTTTGGGTGACGTAATACCAGGTCTCATCGCCAAAATTGCTGGTGCTGGTGGGGCTGCCAAGCAATGCACGCACATCCTCACTCGTGGTTTGCCCGGCAACGATTTGCTTCAAATCCACATCCTCGCTCGCGTGGCCGCGCGTGTCGACAATCGGCGAGCAGCTTGCCAGCAGCAGGGCAATGCTGATAGATAGCAGCAAACGTGTGAATTTTGGAGCCATAGATGCTGGGTGCCCTTCGTCAGTTATTCATTCCAACGCCGCCGCAAGCGGCGCGCGATACCTATATAGCACTGGTTAAGGCGTCGCGAAACCCGTTTTTCTATACCGCGCTCGCGGTGCCCGATACGATTGATGGGCGGTTCGATCTCATCGTGCTGCATTTGTTTTTGCTGCAGCATCGCCTAGTGAACGAGCCGGAGCACGCGGCGTTCGCGCAGTTTGTGAGCGAGGTGTTTTTCAAGGATATGGATAATTCCCTGCGCGAGCTGGGCGTGGCGGATACGGGCGTAAGCAAGCGCATCAAGAAAATGGGCAAGGCCTATCATGGGCGGTTGCAGGCTTATGCGGCGGGGTTGGCCGATGCCGAGAGCATGCGCGCGGCACTGGCGCGCAATCTTTACGGCACGGTGGCCGAGGGCGATACGAAACTGCTCGATCGTTTTGCGCACTACATCACCACCATGGTGGCGCGGCTGCAAGCGACGGAGAGTAGTGTGATTGTGAGCGGCCAGTATGCCTGGCCGGATGCGGCGCAATTATAGCGCCTCCGCCGTGATTTGCGGTGTCATCGCGTTGCGCGCGGCGGCGAATTGGTACGCTTCCACCCCATGCGCCTGCGCGACATTTTGGCGGCGCAGGAATTTACTGATCGCGTTCGGGTAAGCGATGGTCGCTTGGCCGATGCCGCTATGCTGTAGGGCGTTGCTCTCGGTTTGTGCTTGCGCTGCAACTTGGCTCGCAGGCAAGGGCTCCTGCTCCGCGACAACAATAGGTTTTGCGGCAGGCGCTGCGGCTTGCGTAGGCGCGGTTTCGCTCGGTGCCGTTTCGCCGCGCGCGAGGCGCATAGTGGCGAGGTAATCGTCCGCCGGGGATTCTGCGGGCGCTTGTTCCGCCGGTGTCGCGCGCGGAGCGAAGAGTGCAAGATCCTCCGCGCTCACCTCGCCCTCGCCTTGCGCAATCAGTTGGGCGGCGAGTTGGCTCGAAGGTTGCGGCAGATTCCCACGCGGCGCGGGTTTCGCGGGTTGGGCGATGTTGGCGGAATAAGCGGCGAGCACCGCCGGGGCAGGCACGGCGCTTGGCAATTGCTGACGCGCAATCGCCGCCGCATCATTTACGCCCGCGGGCGAAATAACGGGCGCTGCGCTACGCAGGTTCTGCATAGGCACAGGCGTATCAACGGTGATTCCATTGATGCCGGCAGTTGTCATTGTCTCTAGCGTCGTTATTTTTATTGTTTCCATTATAGCAAAAATCGCCAGCTTTAGCCAGCGCGTGGGTTATCCCCAAGTAAGCGACTGTTTTATCCTTATTATTTTTTTATATGCATTGTCATAAATCCTTCATTTTACTATTCACCGAAATACCCTTAGCAGTGCTGCCATGAACAGAATTGTGATCGTCTGGGTTGTATGCGTGCTCGCCATGGTGTTGATCGTGGGGCGTGCGGGCATTGGCGTAATGCCCAGCATCGGCGTGAAGAACATCACCGAAAATGCGACCGAGGAAAATGGCGAAGCGCTGATCAAAGCGGATTTCACACTGGTGGGCGCGGGCGGAAAAACCGTGCGCGCGAGTGACCTGAAGGGAAAATATCTGCTGGTCTATTTCGGTTTCACCCATTGCCCGGATGTGTGCCCGACCTCGCTTCTGGTGATGAATAATGTGCTGTCGCATCTGGGCAAGAATGCTGACAAGGTACAGCCCCTTTTCATCACGGTGGATCCCGAGCGCGACACGCCTGCCATCGCCAGCAAATACGCGCAGAATTTCGGCAAAAATTTTATGGGCCTCAGCGGCACGCCTGCGCAAATTAAGCATGCGGCCGAGGGGTTCAAAGTTTATTACAGCAAAGTGAATGACAGCACCTCCGCACTGGGCTATGGGGTGGACCATTCGAGTTTCATCTACCTGATGGGGCCGGATGGGAAATACCTCGCCCATTTCCCGTCGACCGACCCGGAGCAGGAAATGATTGCGGGGCTGCGTGACTATATTCGCTAAATATCTGTCGGTGGTTGTGCTGCTTGCGGCCGGCGCTGCACTGGCCTGCGACTGTTTCGAATTTCGTAACACCACGGCAGTGATTGCCTCGCCCACTATGGGCAGCGGCTATCTCTCGCTGGTGAGCGAGAAGGACGATGTGCTGCAAAGCTTAAGCTCCGATTGTTGCGATGCGGTGGAGCTGCACAAAACCACGATGGATAATGGCATTATGCGCATGCGCAAGCTGGAGAGTTTGCCGATTAAAGCGGGCGTGCCGATCGAGATTCTGGGCGAGAAAAGCAAGGGCGACGCGCTACACCTCATGCTGATTGGGCTGCATAAAAATTATAAACCCGGCGAGAAAATCACCATCAACTTCACGTTTGCGAAGGAAAAGGCGCATAAGGCCATCTTCAAGGTAGTGAAGCGCGGGGCCGCCCCGCCCGCGGATGACGGCATGGCGGGCATACAGCATCACGGGCATTAAAACCTGTTTCATCGCCGGAAACTTTGCGTTAGGGTGATGCGCAACATCCTCAAATCATAGTTGCCGATCATGACCAAATCCTACCCCCCAATGACCAAACGCCGCGGACTGATGTTCGTGCTCTCCTCGCCTTCGGGCGCGGGGAAAACCACCTTGTCGCGCCGGTTGCTGGCGAGTGAGGAAGGCGTGTCGATGTCGGTTTCCGTCACCACGCGTGCGCCGCGCCCGGGCGAGGTGGATGGCAAGGATTACTATTTTGTCGATAACGCTACGTACGATGCGATGGTGGCGAATAAGGAGCTGCTCGAGCATGCGACGGTGTTCAACAACAAATACGGCACGCCGAAAAAACAAGTGCTCGAGGCGCTCGATTCCGGGCATGATGTGCTGTTCGATATCGACTGGCAGGGCACGCGCCAACTGGCGCAAACCCGGCGCGAGGATTTGGTGAGCATTTTCCTGCTACCGCCGACGCTGGATGAGCTAGAGCGCCGCTTACGCGCCCGCGCGCAGGATAGCGAGGAAGTGGTGCAGATGCGCATGTCGAAGGCGATTGAGGAAATTTCACACTGGGAAGAATATGATTACGTGGTGGTGAATGAGGACCTCGACAAAGCCATGGCACATATTCAGCGCATTTTGCATGCGGAACGTTTCAAGCGCTGGCGGCAGTTAGATATCGGCGGGTTTGTCACGCAATTATGCGATCGGCGCGCTTAGGCGGCTATGCGCTTTGCCAAACGTTCGGCGATTGGTAGAAACATCGATTTTTTGTAGGTCACCACAATTGTCTCATTAAACAGGCTGCGGCCTGGGAAGCGGCATTTGGCCGAGAGGAAGAACGGCCCGCGGCGGAAGGGCACATGGGTGATTTCCGATTCCAAAAATAACTGCTCGGCGAATACACGGTCGAGCGCGCGGTAGGTGGTTAGCCCGTGATGCTCGTTGTCCGGATTATTGCGCGTATGCTCGATGTAAATGCGCGGGCTTTTGAGCTTTAGTAGATTGCACAAGCGGTGCAGATTCACCGTGATGCGTAAATAATCGAGGTTCGGCGTTTTGATGACGACCCGCCCGCCGGGCTTTAACACGCGGTAAATTTCTTTCACCGCTGCTTGCTTGGTGGCGAGGTCGATATGTTCGAACACATCGGCGGAATAAACCACGTCGAAAGCATTATCCTCAAACGGCAGCGTGCTTGCATCCGCCACCTGAAATTGCGTGGCGAGGCCAAGCGTTGCATGTAGTTTTCGCGCGCCTTCGATCGCAGGGGGAAAGGGGTCGATGCCGCTTACGCTCGCGCCCATTTCAGCGGCGACCGCCATATAATCGCCAAAGCCGCAGCCAATATCGAGCACGTGTTTGCCCACAATATCGCCGAAGGCCTGGAAAAAATATTCGCGGATCAGCACTTCATGCAAATTCTGGTTCAGGATCGCTTCGCCGTTGGGGCCTTTCTCGCGCGCGAAGAAATAGCCCTTCATCCAGAAAAAGGGCGGCATATCACCCGTCACGACAAGCGAATGTTTCTTGGCCCATGCTGCAAGTTTAGCCATTGGTACTCATGCTTGAAAGCGTTGCATCACTTAACGAAAGTAACATTTCTGCTTTCATAATCCAGTTTGGCGGTGGCTTCAACCATTGGTTGGGTTGTGGCGCAATTCAGCCAATGCGCGGGCCAGTTTGGCAAACATCGCCAGGTCGCAGACTTCCGCGCGAAGTGTTGGGTCAATCCCCGCTTTTTCACACAAAGCAAGCGCATCCACGCCCAGTGCTTTCAGCGACTGACGCAGCATTTTGCGGCGGTTGTTGAAGGCGCTCGCCACCACCTGCTCGAGCAGTTTGAGCGGCACATCTTCGCGCGGTTTATCCAAAATGCGCGCACGCAAAATGGCCGAGACCACTTTCGGCGGTGGGGTGAAAGCACTGGCGGGCACCTCGAACAAAATCGCTGCATCGGTGAGTTGCTGCATGAGGATGGACAAGCGGCCATAGGCATCGTCGCCCACTTGAGCAACCATGCGCTCGGCCACTTCCTTTTGCAGCATGACGGTGAAGCCGGTGAGTGCGCGCGGGCCTTCGAGGACGGCGAGCTGCAACCAATCGATAATGAGTTGCGTGCCGACATTGTAAGGTAAATTCGCGATGACCATACGCGGGGCTTTGCTGCAATCGGTGAGCGGGATTTTTAGCGCATCGGCTTCACGGATTTCGAATTGGTCGTCGTAAATTTCCTTGAGTGGCGCGAGTGCAGCGAGGCAGCGCACATCCTTCTCGATGGCAGTGAGATGCTTCGGGTTCGCTGCCAAAATCGCGCGGGTGAGCCCACCAGGGCCAGGGCCAACTTCCACCACATGATGGCCAGAAATATCGCCCGCGGCACGAACAATTTTGGCGAGCAATTGCGGGTCGAGCAGGAAATGCTGGCCGAGTGATTTTTTTGCCCAGAGGCCATTGGCCTCAATTACGTCGCGCAGCGGCGGAAGGTCGTTCGCTTGCACTAGTTGGCGCCTTTAATGTCGATATAGGCGTCGCGGCGGAGGTTGCGCAGGTGCTTCTGCGCCTCGAGCTCGAGCTTCTCCGAAAAGAGCTGCTGGCGAATCCCTTCTGCATCCGGCAGATTACCCGCGGCGGGTTCTACTTTTTCGCATACCATAATCAGGCGAATCGCATCCGGCCCCATCAGCGGTTCGCTGATATCGCCTACCTCCATATGTGCGAGCAAC
This sequence comes from Pseudomonadota bacterium, assembly GCA_048498255.1. Classification (GTDB taxonomy): domain Bacteria; phylum Pseudomonadota; class Alphaproteobacteria; order Rickettsiales; family UBA3002; genus QFOX01. The sequence continues at coordinate 16,943 of JBEHYI010000011.1, forward strand.
GAGCGCTGCTGCGGCGCCATATCCGTCAGCTTCACGCGGATGATTTGTGCAACGGCACCAACGGTGTTTTGCGGCAAGGCAGCATCGTCACAGCTGCCGGGGTTGCTGCGAAGCGCACTGGCACCCACGCGGAGTTTTGCTAGTGACGTTTTGTCGCGTTTTACGGGCACTGGAATCACGATTTGCTTCAAGGCATATTCGGTGGTGTCGTTGAGTTTCGGCCCCACGGCGCGGTCGAGCAGCTGGATGAGTTGCAGCGAGCGTTCCCCCGGCAATGGCGGTGTCACCTCTCCTGCTTTCAGCGGCTGCATTTTTTGCTGCAAGGCTGGCGGCATGCTTTTTTCCGGCACCCAAAGCGGTGGATTATAGGCCACTTCCGGATGCTTGATGTAGCGCGTGGCGAGGCTTGCCATCGGCGTACCCGCCTTCAACTCTAGGCCGATTTCCTCCGCCATTTTATGCGCCCCATCCGCCCCGTTTTTGCCGGTGAAGCGGATTTCCATCGCCTGAATGCGTAGCTCCGATTCGCCCGGCGCTGCAGCCGCCGCTTTTTGCGCACGCGCTACCTCGTCCTGCGCGACGGCGACATTGCGGCGCAATTTGCGCGTCACCACTTTGTTCCAGGATAGCTGCGCGCGAATTTGGTTCTCGAGCGAACGCAGCGACAGACCATGGCTTGTGATAAACTGGCGTAGATTCTCCTTGCTCTCGCCGCGCGCGCCCATGCTGTCGATGGCCTTGTTCACTTCCTCATCCGTCACGTTTTGCGATTGCGCTTTCGCTTCCTGCAGCTCGAGTGTTTCATCGATCAGCGACTGCACCACACGCGGGGTAATTTTCTGCTGATTCTCGACCGTGGCCGGAATTCCGGAAGTTGCCATAATCAGGTCGCGGCGCTCCTCGACATCCGTCGTGGTAATGACGGTATCGCCCACCACGGCGGCAATATTGACCTGTGCTGCACTTGCAGACGTTGCGGTTACGGCCATCGCCGCTAAAAATAGCGCCATAGCAACACGCTGGCCCGTGCGTTGATTCATGTTAATTGCCACCGAATTCTCCAAGGTTTTTAAAGCCGACACGGAAGGTAAAGATCGTGGTCGGCTCAATGTCGCGGTCGCGCGTATAGCTACGTAGCGTATCGAGCATAATATTGAAACATTCATTCTTGTAAATGACGCCGCCATTGGCAGTTACCATTTGGTTGATCTCAAAATCTCTACGGGCGCCGCCATAAATACTCCAAGCATCGCTCAGTGGCAGGGTGGCGCTGAAAATTCCCTCACGGCTATCATTCAGATAATTATTGTTTTTGATGGTGCGGTATGAGCCATCGAATGAAAACCAGGGTTTGGAGAATCCAAAACCGATTTCGCTGCGGTTCAAGGTGCCATTATCCTTATCGAGCGCAAAGCGGTAGGAGAATGTCACGGGCGCATAAGTACTCGCCACACGTCCGATATAATCCGAGAATTCTTGCCCTGGTGCGGTCGAGTTGGGGTAGGGTGTATCGCTATTGAAATCGTAGTTTTGGCCAAGCAAGCCATCGAACACAACACCGTTTTGCGCGTAATATTGGCTGCGCATGCCATAAGCAACCCGTGAACCGCTATCATACAGATCCAGTCCCGGCATACGGTCAATGCTAAATAAATTTGTATCGGTCAGCTCAATCAGTTTGCTATCTTCGTTGCTAATTTTCTCAGAATTGCCGCCGTTAGGTTGCAGTACGCCCAGCATCACTGGCTCGACAAGCCACGAGGCCTCCTTGAAGGTGTTGATCAACGGATAGCGCCATTCCAGGGCAGCTTGCGGCAGGAAACGTGCGGTTGTGCCGTCCACCGAAGTGCCGCCATTGATGGGTACATCGTTTGCGTCGTAAAGATCGCCACGCAAATTCACGGTAGCGGTTAGTAACTGCCCATTCTCGGTCACAAAAGGCAGGCTAGCGCCGGGTGTGATGGAGATACGGCGCTGATCGGCCCCCTCTTCTCGCGCCAGCATTTGGGCATCGCCCGAGACATGGTATTTAATGCCATAAGCATCCGCTGGGGTTTCATAATAGCCCTGTAAAATCGGCAGCACGAGCGGTGTCGTGCGTTGGCTATCGGCACTGCGCATCCCTTGAATGCTCACGCCTTGCGCGAGTGCAAAATTGCGACCTTGCGCTTGCTCAACATACGCACGCGAGAACAGTGCCTGATCACCGCCAAACCCATACCGGCGCAGGTAGGTATCATCGCTCGCACGTTCGATATCGAATCCCAGATGCGTATGCTCGCCAATTTCCTCATCGCCTTGCGCAAAAATATGGCCACGCAATTCCTGACCGCTGGTGGTGTTACCCTCATTGTCACGCGCTTTAGGGTTCGTGATCGAGCCTTCCACGTGGTAATTACCATTATTGGTAAGCTGGTGGTAATTCCAATGGAGCAACGGCCCTTCCGTGGTCGTGAACCACGGAGTTAGTACTACATCCTTATCTTCACCAATGCGCCAATAATAGGGTACTTTCGCAACCGCACCAAAGTAAGGTGTGCTGTTGTAGGATGGCGTGAGGAAGCCGCTTTTGCCTGCTGCCGTTGGTGTCGGGTGCGAGAGATACGGCGTGTAGAACATCGGATAGCCGAACATTTCCATATGCGCATCGCGGTAGGTCACGCGTTCGTTCACATCATCCACAATGGCGCTGTTTGCATCCATTTCCCAAAATGGCGCAACATTTTTGCACAAATTACAGGGGGTATAGGCGGCCTTTTTGAGCGTGGTGACAGCGGAACTCACCCGTACCGCCTTCTGCGCAACCAATACGGAATTATCGCTGAAGCGCGCTTTGAAATCATGGATCACGGCCTGTTTCATGCCGTCTTTGAGCTCGGCTTTATCCGCGAAATAGACATCCCCCGTGGGCTGCAACATACTGACATTGCCTTCGGCGACGACGAGATCTTTGTTCGCGTAATAGGTGATCTGGTCGGCGGTTAAAATCGATTCGCCCTGCAGCACTTCGACATTACCGCGGGCGATGACGATATTGTTCGGCTCGTCCATCGCCATCGCATCGGCGCTCAACGTCACCGGCGCGTCGGCCGATTGGCGGGGCAGCGCGACTTTGGTGGCGGCGCTAGTTTCGCTGGTCGTCGCGTAAAGGCCGGATGAGACGGCATGAGCACTGAGCGGCAAGCCCATCAATATTGCGAGGAACCAGGCGTGTGAGAGGCGCATGCGCATTAGCCGTCCTCGAGATGCAGCAATGCGGCACCCGCCCCCATCATCACAATCAGGCTTGGCGCCCAAGCGGCGAGCACGATGGGCAAATCGCCTGTCGCGCCGAGCGCATAGATGATGTTGGTGAGGAAATAGAGCATGAAGCCTGCGGCAAGCCCGGTGACAATCACCATGCCGGTGCCACCCCGCCGCGGTGGGCGCAGCGAGAATACGGCGGCGAGCAGCAGCATCCCGGCGAGCAGCAGCGGCATCGCCATTAAACTATGGAAATGCAATTTATGCTGCAAGGCGGAGAAGCCTGCTTTCTCGAGCACGGAAATGAAGCCCGGCAATTGCCAGAAGGAAAACATTTCGGGCGCGGAGAAACTATCCTGAATTTGGCCTAAGGTCAGTTGCGTGGGCATGCGGAATTCGAGCTGTTTGGTCGGCAAGCCTTCGGGCGTGGAAAGCTGCGCGTTTTCGACAATCCACATACCAGGCCGAAGGCGCGCGGTCGGCGCATCGATCCGGCCGATGAAGCGGCGATTGCTATCATACAGCAGAATCATCACATGCTCGAGCGCGTAGCTTGATTGGTCCATGCGCACAGCGTGAATGATATATTCCTTCGCGGTTGCTTTGCCGAAGGGAATCGCTTCTTCGCCGCTTTGGCGCATCCAGAGGCCGGAGGGAGAGATCGACAGCACGCTCGGTTTCGCATCGACATATTTCGCCTCGAGCCGTTCGAACTGCGTAATGGTCAACGCCGCCACCGGATTGATGAGCGTGACGAACAGTACGCCTAGCACGGACACGACCATCACGCCTGGTAGCAAGAACTGCCACACCGAAACGCCGGCCGCGCGCGTGACGACGAGCTCGCTGCTGCGCGTTAGGCGCGTAAGCGTAATCATACCACCGATCATCACCGCGAAGGGGTAGATTTTCTCCGCCGTGGTCGGCAATTTCAGCAAAGTCATTTGAAATAGCATGCTGAAGGGCACTGGGCGGGGATTATCCGCCACGCGGCGCACCAAATCCAGCAGCTCCATCAGATCGATGATGACGAGCATCACGCCGATGGTGGCGAGCACGGACCAGAGAAAATGGCGGCCGAGATAGACGGAAAGCGTTAGCGGCAACCGCATTAGGCAGCTCCCTTACGCAGGGTTGGGCGCATGCGTACCACACGGCCACTCGTGAGCAAATAGGCGCTGGCGACCCCCGTGCCGAGCACGATCACATATTGCAGAAAAATCACCGGCGGGTGTTTGATGCTCATGCCGCGGCAGGTGAAATAAAGGATGATGAGTGCTGCCATGCCGAGTGCGGCGATGAGAATGCGCTTGAGCTGCCCGCGGCGGTTAAATTCGCTCGAGAACAAGGTCGCCAGTGCAAATAGCGGCAGGCTGAGGGTGAAAAGCGGCCAGGTCAGGCGGTGATGCGCCTCGGCGCGATAGGCGGAGATTTGCTTATCGGTTAATCCCTCGCGATCGTTCAGCAGTTCACCGATGGTGCGTTCGCCGGGCGAGCGTTTGCGCTGTTCATCGACACCGTAGAAGGCGATGTCGATGGCGTAATTATCGAACGCCAGCCAGTTGACGCGGCCGTTTTTCAACTCCTGACGCAAGCCATGCTGCAGGTAAAAACGCGGGCCCGCCGCGGTTTGCTCCATGCGCCCGGTATCGGCAATCATGGTGACATTCGTTTTGGGATCGCGGCTGTCATGCAGCATAATGCCGGCGAGATTATTCTTCTCATCGCGTGAGCGGATATAGACCGTAAGCCCGTCGATCGGGTTATTGAACACCTCCTCCTCAAGCAATACGGAAGCATATTTATCGCGGAAAAGTGTACGGATATCCTGGAATTTTTCGTTCGCCCGCGGCATCAGCAACAGCGATAGGCTGTAACAAAACAGCGCGCAAGCAAGCCCGACATAGATCGCCGGTTTCGCGAGCTGCCATTTGCTGACACCCACGGCGTTGAGCACGATCAGCTCGCTTTCGACCATCAGCCGGTTGTAGGTGTAAATCACCCCAATGCCGAGCGCGATGGGGATGAGCATCAGCAACAGCGACGGCAGCATGAGGCCGGTGAGGTACATGAAATCGGCGAGTGATAACCCGCGGCTCAACATAAAATCGAGGAATTTCAGAATTTGCGTCAGCCACACAATCGCGGTCAGGCTCGCGGTGATGATCACCGTCGGCCAGAGCAGATGCATAAACAAATAACGCTCATATTGACGCATGGGATGGTTATAGGCGGCGGCGGGCGTTGGTGCAAGGAAGAGTGCGCGGTGGATAACCATGAGAAATGTTGATTACAAGCCAATAATTCACTACGCACGAAGCATGGTTCACGATTCACCGCTCTTGAGGCTTTTATGATCAATGTCACCTTCACCGCCACCCGCATTCCAAGCAAAGCCGCCACCACCAGCGCCATCGCGGTGTTTGTCGCCGAGGGCGAGGCGTTTACTTCCGCCACCATGCCCAAAGACGGTGCGGATTTCGTGAAGCAAGCCATCGCCTCCGCACAGTTCAAGGGCGGCAAAGGCGAAACGCTCACGCTGATTACGCCCGTGAAAGCGCCCTCGCCTTCGCATATTCTCGTGATTGGCCTTGGCAAAGCGGCGGAGGTAACCGCGCTCAGAGTGCAGGAATCGGCAGCGATTGCAGTTGCTGCTGCACTCACTGCGAAAGTAGCGCATCTCGATATTAGCTCCGCACTCCCGAAAGGCGTGAAGATGGATGCCGCGACCGCCGCCGCCAACCTGGCTTACGGCGCGAAATTGCGCGGCTACAACTTCGATAAATACAAAACCAAAATCAAACCCGAGGATAAGCCGAAACTCAAAACCGTCAGCGTCATCACCGCTGCGCTCGATAAGGCGAAGAAGCTCTACGCGCCGCTGTTGGGCATTGCAGAATCCGTCGCCTTCACGCGCGATATCGTGAGCGAGCCGGCGAACGTGATTTACCCGGAAACACTCGCCGCCGAATGCAAAAAACTCGAGAAGCTTGGCGTGAAAGTCGAGATCCTCGGCGAGGCGCAAATGAAGAAGCTCGGCATGGGCGCACTGCTCGGCGTCGGCCAAGGTTCGGTACGTGAATCGCAGCTTGTTGTCATGCAATGGAACGGCGGCAAAAAGGGCGCGAAGCCGGTTGCGATCGTCGGCAAAGGCGTCACTTTCGACACTGGCGGCATCAGCATCAAACCCTCGAGCGGTATGGAAGAAATGAAGTGGGATATGGGCGGTTCCGCGACCACCATCGGCACCATTCGCGCACTCGCGGCGCGCAAAGCAAAAGTGAATGCGATTGGCGTCGTCGGCCTTGTCGAAAACATGCCGGATGGCAACGCCCAACGCCCGGGGGATGTGGTGAAATCCATGTCCGGCCAAACGATTGAAGTGATCAATACGGATGCGGAAGGCCGCCTCGTGCTGGCCGATGCGCTGTGGTATACGCAAGGGCGCTTCAAGCCGTCCTGCATTGTCGATCTTGCGACGCTGACCGGTGCCATCATCGTCTGCCTCGGCTCGCACCGCGCAGGGC